>JANMXV010000826.1:0-4154 GCA_031381325.1 Betaproteobacteria bacterium
GCCTCACGCTCAACCAGCTCGCACTGGTGTTGTCTTCCTGTTTATTTTACGTTTCACCGGCACTTTTATTCCGGTGTGTATCACCGCGAAGTGGGGTGAAGCGGTGAGGTAATGAGATTAATCGGGAAGGTGGCTCTTCCGATTCGGAGGCGGTGGACGTAAGCTTCCCGGCCTTATCAATCACACAAAGAGGTAGGCCCGCGAAGGTGGACGCCGACGCGGGCCTGATGCCGGTGCAGCTTCGCTTCAAGACGGGGCTTACCGGTGCCGAGTACGTTACCCGAGAAGCTTGGCGCGAGGCAAGGCTTTTGTGCTGCCCGCTGCATCCGCGCGGGGGCTGTAGGTTCACCCGCCACGGCGCCTACCAGCGCAAGAGTCCGTCGGGGACGTTGATCGCGCGCTGGTACTGCCCACAGGGACATCGCACGTTCAGCCTGCTGCCCGATCATCTGGCGGCGCGCTTTCCGGGCACGTTATCTGAGATCGAGCAGGTCGTCGTTACGGTTGAGCAGGCCAGCAGCCTGGAGACGGCGGCCGACACATTACGCAGCGATCCGGTCACCCTTCCCAGCGCGATACGCTGGGTTCGCCGGCGCGTGAGGCTGGTGCGCCCACTGCTCACGATCGTGGTGGGATTATTGCCGCAGTCGCTGCTCGGTTGTGTGCCAACGATTGCCGCCTTGCGCGTGCGCTTGGCATGCCCGCAGGTACTGGTGGCGTTGCGCAACAGCGCCAACGCGCACCTGCAGGCGCTGGCGCGTCCACTCGGATTGCGCCACCCCTCGTATGCCGGCGGTGAACACCAAAGCCGCCTCCAACAACACATGGGGCCAGACCCGCCGCCGCACCCGGCGTAGCGTTGCGACTCCCTCAAGTTCACACCCGGAGACGCCGTATGACCGATGCGCAATACGCCCAAGCCCTTGCCCTGTTTCGCTATGGGCTGATCGCCGAATTCATCCAACTGCCCGCCGGTAGCCGCGGGCTGTATGCGCGCCTGCGTGATAAAGCGCGCGCCGACTACACCATTCCGGGCAGCACGCGCACCCGGGTGGCCTCGGAGACGCTGCGCCACTGGCTCAAGGACTATCGGCGTGGCGGGTTCGACGCCCTCCTGCCCAAGGGGCGCGCCGATCGCGGACGCTCGCGTGCACTGCCCCAGGCGGTGGCCGATGCACTGCTCAGCTTGAAGGACGAGCAACCGGGACTATCCATCCCGCAGTTGATCCGCGCCGTGCAGCAAAGTGGTGCGGCGCCCGCATCGGCTGCGCTGCCGCTGTCCACCGTGCATCGCCTGTTAAGCCGCGCCGGCCTCATGCACAAAGCAAGTGCTGAAGTGAGTAACCAGGATCGGCGTCGCTTCGCCTTCGCCCACGCCGGCCAACTGTGGATGAGCGATGTCATGCATGGGCCCAGCGTCGCGATCCCTGGGCGCGGGCGGCGCAAGAGTTATCTGATCGCCTTCATCGACGATGCCACCCGCGTGATTCCCTACTGCGCCTTCGCCCTGTCCGAGAACACCCAAGCCTTCCTGCCGATATTCAAGCAGGCGCTCATGCGGCGCGGCATTCCGCAACGCTTATACGTGGACAACGGCGCGAACTACCGCTCGCAGCATCTCGCGCTGGTGTGCGCCAAGCTTGGCGTAGCCCTGATCCATGCCCGTCCCTACCAGCCCCAAGGTAAAGGTAAGCAGGAACGTTGGTTTCGCACCGTACGCGCCCAGTTCGTCAGCCGCCTCACCGTGCCCGACACCGACAGCCTGGAGATGCTCAATCGCCGTCTGTGGGCCTGGGTCGAAGGCGAATATCACCAAAGCCCGCATCGCGGCATCGAAGACCAGACACCGCTGGATCGCTGGGCCATGAGCGCCGCGCAGGTCCGCCTACCGGGCCCCAGCCTCGATCTGGATGCGCTGTTCCTGTTCGAAACCAAACGCCGCGTTCAGCGCGATCGCACCGTGAGCTTGAACGGCACCCTGTTCGAGGCCGACGCCGCCCTGATCGGCCACACCGTCACGCTGCGCTTTGACCCCGCTGCGCCGCACGCACGCGGCGTGGAAGTCTGGCACGAGGGCAAGTTCGTCAGCCGTGCAACCCCTCTGGATGCCTACGCCAACTGCTTTGTGCGCCGCAACCGCCCCACCCAGAACATCGACCCCGATACGCCGCCGGCCGCCCCACGCAATACCGGACTCGCGCTGCGCGATCTCGCGGCGCGCACACCCCACGATGAGCAGAAGCGCTGATGTATCTCGCCCACTTTGGCTTCACCCACTACCCCTTCGAGCGCGCGTTGCAGCCCGATGAACTGTTCGTCTCCAGTGTGGCGCGCGAAGCCCAGGCGCGCTTGAATCACCTGGTCGAGTTGCGCGGCATTGGGCTGATCACCGGCGAGGTCGGCTCCGGCAAGACTACGCTGTGCCGGCAACTGTGTGCGTCTATGCACCCAGGCCTCTACCGCCTGTTCTACGTGCCGCTGTCCACCGGGAACGTGCTCGACATGTACAAGGCCATCGCCTGGCAACTGGGGCTGCCCGTCGAGCGTAATCGTGCTGGCGCCTACCGCGCCATCCACACCGAGGTCTCGCGCTTGGTACTCGAAACCAAGATCCACCCCGTGCTCATCGTCGATGAGGCACAGCACCTGCGCAACGATGTCCTCGAAGACCTGCGACTACTCACCAATTACGCCATGGACGCCGAGCGGCGCCTGTGCTTAGTCCTGGTGGGCTTGACCGAACTGCGCCGGCGTTTGACCATGGCGGTGCATGAATCCCTCACCCAGCGCATCGTCGTGCGCTATCACTTGGGCGGACTCACGCGCGAGGAGTTGCCCGCCTATCTGACCCACCGGCTGCAGCTCGCCGGCTGTTCGCTGCCGTTATTCGAGCCTGCGGCTATCGAGACCTTGTTCCAGGCCACCCAGGGCTTGCCGCGTAAGATCAACCGCACCGCTCACTACGCGCTGTCCGCCGCAGCACTTGCCAAAGCGCGACAAATCAGCACCGAGCACGTCCAGGCCGCCCTCGAAGAAGTTCAATGAAACGCCACACCGTCATTCTGCCCTTCCTGCTGCCGCGCCTCACCGACAAGGCCGCCGCTCAGTTGCTTGATTTGCTCCACACCATCCTCGCCGGCATCGAGCACCACTACGCCGAGCAGGTGCAGCGCTATCACAAGCGCCGGCAACAAATCCACCAGGATCGCCTCTACCGCCGCTCCCCGCTCTCAATACCGACCGATCCGCCGTTCTGAAATCCCCGTATCGACTTCAGATGCGCAACCGGCGTAGCCCGCGGTTGACGCTGTTAATGTCAAAGCCCCCCGGGTCGAAGGCGCCCCCGATCCAGACCAGCAGGTTCTCGTGCTCTTCGTGCTCAGGGTCGGCGATGGCCGCGACGAAGTCCTGGTAGCCACCCGCGCCACCGACGTCTTCAGGCGGGCCAGCACGTTCTCCCGCCACACACAACGGATAGGGCCAGTCGGGCTTAGCCTCGGCAATTGATTCGACGACGATGCGATGCTCCCAGCTGTCACCGAAGTCGTACTGATAGCCAAACTCGCGGATCGTGTCGCCGAGCAGCGCATCGAGCTTGCGGCCTTTGACGTCGAGCATCTTCAGTTCGTCCAGATCTTCGGCGTTGCTGTATTCGCGATCACCAATCCGAAAACTGTGCAGGTGCGAGTCAGTCCACCCCATCACAACCTGCAACACACGATGCAGCCTGGGCAACGTGATGGCGACCGGGACCTCTACGCGCCGCCAAATGATTGGCTCGATACCTTCGAGCTCCACCCGCAAGGTGTAGATCCTGCTCGTCGTATTGCGCCAAGTTGCCATGGTGGGGTTGTCCTGTTCCATCAACCAGGATCAATAGTATCGCAGCGCCGCAATCCTCGCGCCCTGCCCATACCACTTTGCGCCACCCTCCAGCATTCTTCCACCCGGTCACGCTATCCGGGAGATCGCCCGACTTCCATCACAAAATACCTTGAGAAAATGCCGGTGATATAAACAGGAAGACAACAGTAGTAAAGGAGAGAATGGAAAATTTAAACCTCCTTTTTGACTTTGGTACTCTATCAGCGGACTGGTGGACAGTCAAACAAATGGAATTTCAGAAGAGTCACCGAAAAGATGATAGCTTTTTG
>JANMXV010000831.1:0-17201 GCA_031381325.1 Betaproteobacteria bacterium
TGAAACCCAGCATCAACACGCTCGGCGAATACTTGTCTTCCGGGCATGCATATATCCAGCACTTCGTTCAAGCATGTTCATCAATCCACCCGCGCCCCCGCCGCCTTGACCACCTTCTCCCATTTCGTCATTTCGACCTTAATAAATTCGACAAACTGTTCAGGCGTATTGGTAGCCACTTCCGCACCCAGCCCGACGATGCGGCTGCGCACATCGTCCAGCGCGAGTATGCGGCGCACTTCAGTGTTGAGTTTGCTGACAATCGCGGGCGGCACGCCGGCGGGGACGAACAGACCCTGCCATGATCCGACTTCAAATCCCGGCACGGCGTCCGCGATGGGTGGTGTATCGGGCAACGCTTGCGCGCGCGTGTGCGTGGTGACGCCGATGGCGCGCAATCTGCCTGACTGGACGTGCGGCACGCAGTTGGGAGCATTCTCGAACGAAAGTTCAATTTGGCCACCGATGAGATCGGTCATTGCAAAGGCGCCGCCCTTGATATCGGTGGTGCCGCTGGCGGGAAAAGCGACGATGTAGCGTATCGGCTTGACCGGGTAGTTTTGCGCGTGCGCTGTCGTGGCCATGCTCAATGCCGCCGCAATCATGCTTGCGCTGCACGCGGCACTGAATATTTTTGTTTTCATGATGTTCCTCCTCCTTGATGTGATTATTGATTGTCGCAGGTATTGCCAGAAGCCACGAAAGCACTGGCGCGGTTATGCATTGGATGACTCAACAATCATTAAGCAACATCACTGTAAGTATTTGTTTTTATTAATGAATTAATATGTACGCTTGACCCAAACAAAATACCGCGCTAGCGTTTTCGCCTCCGACAAAAGCATTCGAGGGCAGGCTGCGGAGGGAACCCATGCGGCAGCTCATATGCAGCCGCGCTATGGGATTCTGGCCTGCGCGGCAACGACAGCGGAGGAGATGATTGCCAGCGGGCTGGTAATATCCTCTTGATAACAAATCACATGAGGAAAATCTCTTGAACAATAACCTATTCACCACAGCAAGCATCGCGGCATTCGCATTGCTATCGGCATCAGCATGGGCGCAGCCCGCTTCGACAGAGCCTGTCCTGAGCATGTCGAAGGGCTCAGGACAAACCTACCCCAACCGCCCCATCCGCATCGTCGTCCCTGGCACGGCGGGCAGCGCCAACGACTTCACCGCACGCGCCATCGCACAACGATTCACGGAGGCTTGGGGCCAGCAAATCGTGATCGACAATCGCTCGGGTGCAGGCGGTGTGATCGCGCATGAGATCGCGGCCAAGGCCAACCCCGACGGCTACACGCTGATTTTCTCAACCTCCGCCGGGCTGGTGATTAATCCGCTGCTGTTCAAGACACCCTATGATTCGTTCCGCGATCTGGCGCCGATTTCGCTGGGCTCGATCAATCCGCAGATGCTGTTCTCGAACCCCGCTGTTCCCGCGAAGAATGTTCCCGAGCTCATCGCGCTCGCCAAGTCAAAGCCAGGCCAACTGAACTGCGCCTCGGCGGGCACAGGCACACCCAATCATCTGGGCTGCGAGTTGTTAAAGTCGCTGGGCGGCATCAACTTCGTGCATGTGCCCTATAAAGGCTCGGGGCCCGGTGTTACCGATGTAGTGGGCGGGCAAGCGCAATTCATGTTCAACAGCATTCCCGCCGTGCTGCCGCTGGTGAAATCCGGCAAGCTGCGCGGGTTGGGTGTCGGCGGTCCCAAACGCTCGCCCGCAGCGCCCGACATTCCCGCCATCGCTGAGACCTTGCCGGGATTTGAGTGCGTGAACTGGTATGCGATGCTGGCGCCGGCCGGCACGCCGCCCGCCATCATCAACAAGCTCAATGCGGAGATGGTGAAAATGATTGCCGATCCGCCGTTCGCGCAGCGCTTGCTTGATCTGGGCTCGGAGCCGCAGTCGAGCACGCCGGCTGGGTTGGCGGCGCACATGCGTAAGGAATCCGAGCGCTGGAGTAAAGTGATCAAGTCCGCGGGCATCAAGATCGAGCGGTGATCTGCTAAAACCCGCAAGCGGGGCGAGGGAGCTTAGAATGGTCACGCCGCCGGATTATTAACCACGTAGCGCAAAAACCCGCTATGCGGCGTGAACTTGTCGTAGAGCCCGCGCGCACGGTAGTTGTTTTCTTTGGTATTCCAGTAGAGCCGCGACCAGCCCTGCACTTTCATCTCGGCCACCAGCCAGTCGATCAACTGCTTGCCCACACCTGCCGCGCGGCAGTCCGGATCGACAAACAAATCTTCGAGATAACACACCGGCGTCAGCGTCCAGGTATTTTCGTGCAGTATGTAATTTGAAATACCGATCACGCCTGCGCTTGCGTCTTCCGCGACTATCGCATGCACAGGCGATGCAGAATCCAAGATGCGCGCCCACGTATGGCGTGTAATCTTTTCTGACAGGTCGCGTTCATAAAATCGGCAATAGCCGTGCCACAGCACGCGCCAGCGTGCCTCATCGCGTGGTTCTATTTTGCGTATCTTTACCGTCACTTGAGAATCTCGCGCAGCAGCGTGTGTTTTTTCAACGCAGCCTCATCAACGGTAATGCCCAGGCCCGGCCCCGTCGGCACGTTCACGTGACCGTCTTTCACCACAAAATCCGTCACCGGCGCCAGCGGATCGGGACCGATAGTGTTCAGGCCCATCACAAATTCCGCCGCGCCCATCATGCGCTTAGCCGGCGTGCTGGCGTAAAAATGCGCGGAGGCCGCGGCTTCGAGCTGACACTGCACGGCAAGCCCCCCGCAGTTCAATTGAATGTTCGCGGCTTCGGCTACGGCAGCAATTTTCTTCGCCGGCGTAAAACCGCCAATCTTGTAGAGTTTGATACAGAACGCATCGACCGCGCGCGCATCGGCGAGCGCAAAAGCATCCTGCACAGTGAACAGCGCTTCATCGGCCATCATCGGCACGCCCGCGGCCTGGCGGCGAATTTCTGCCATACCCGCCAGATCACGCCGCGCAATCGGTTGTTCGATGTAGCCGAGATCAAATTCGCGCATCGCATGCACCGCGCTCAACGCATCGGCCACGCTCCAACCGGTGTTGGGATCAACGCCGATCACCACCTCGTCGCCTACCGCGCGCCGCACCGCTTCGAAGTGCTTGACGTCCTGCCGCCAGCCGCGCCGGTCGGCGGCCTTGATGCACAGCACCTTGATGCCGAATTCGTTCACCGCGCGCGTCGCTTCGTTGATGATAGTCTGCACGTCGTTGGCAAGACTCACCGACCACTCCAACGGGATACGCGGCTGGCACGCGCCGCCGATCAGTTGATGCACCGGCACGTTGAGCGCCTTGCCCATCGCATCGTGCAGCGCGATATCGAGCGCGGCACGCGCGCACGGGTTGCCGGCAAGCCGAAGGTCAAACATCTCGTTGGCAGACTCGATGTCGAACAGTGATTTTCCGATGAGATTCGGGCCGTAGATCTCCTTGATCGCGGCGACCACGCTTTGAGTTGTGTCGGCAAGAAAGTGGCCCGGAGTGATCGGGCGTATTTGCCCGTAACCGATTACGCCGTCGGCGAAGAGTTTCACCAGCACCGGCTTGCCGAGAATCTGCTGCGCAGGGCCGGTGTCGTACGCGCCGCTGGAAAAGATGCGTTGCACGCGCACCGGCAACTCGGTGACAAAAATTTCTATGCGTTCAATCATGATCGTAACTATTTGTTTTAAAATATTTTTTAGGAATTATTGGATGCGGTATCGTATCAGGCCTCTGCTCCCTCTGAGTTTCTCCAACTAAAAATCCTGATTCATCCGGCCTTCGAGCGGTTGCTACTGTTTTCGCCTTACAAAATCCAGGATGGCAGCCAGCACATTGGCGCCATTTTGATGCGGCGGCAGCACATTCCAGAATTCCGCGTTGGGCATCAGTTCTTTCATCGCCCATGCCGATGACGTTGAATGCGACGCATCGGCGCCGGGCAGTATCAGCGCGGGCGTGTGCATGTCTATGAGTTGCGCTCCGCTCGCGCCCGACGGCATGGTGTCGCCATACAGCGCATCGCGGCTTTGTGCGCAGAGATCGAGATACTTCGCGAGATCATGCTTCACATACGCCGCGGTAAAGGCGGGATCGGTCGCGTTCTGCGAAGCCCAAGGGCCTGCTTCGGGATCGAGCCAGAAGTTTTTCGCGGCTGGCCCGCGCGCCGCCGCCGCTGCCAACCCGTTGGCTCGCACGAATTCGATGTGACGATTGTAGAATCCACGGCCCTTGAGCATCCACAAGTAGCCGCCCACCGGCCAGTGCAGCAGCAATCCGGAACAGCGCTCCGGGCACAGCACCGCCATCGCCGCCGCCACTGAAACGCCCATGCAGCCGCCGATGATCCACGCCTGTTTCGCGCCGGCGTGATCGAGTATCGCCTGCCCCTGCTTCGCAAATACTTCCCACGTAAGTTTTTCCACGCGTCCACCGGAGATGCCGGCTTCGCGCCGGTCATAGGCGATCACCGTAAACGATTTCGACAAGATGTCAATCGCATTCATTTCCTTCCACACGCCGCCGCGGGTCCAGCTTTCGATGGTGGAATTAAAGCCGCCGGGCGCGAGCATCAGCAAATGCGGGCCGCTGCCCTGCACGTGATAGTTGACTTTGAGTCCGTCGATGATGGCTGTGGGCATTATTTCTCTCCTTGAATTAATTAAGCTATTGTTTTAATTATACTAAAAGGTGTTAACTTCCACGATACCAACGCCGGATACAAGGCATTCCATGGCATGCTGTGTCAATTCTGTCACAGTTTGAAGCGGCAACTGCGTTCTCAGTCCGAGCTAAATAATTGATTTGAATCACATTACGTGTACCAGATACTTTACAATTCACACGCGATAAAAAAACAATCATGGACCACCCGCGCCGGTATCCTCAGAATGAGCAGTAAGTTCATTTTCGATCCCGAACTCTCGAATGAAGAGCTCAAGGGATTCTCCCGTACCATCGCCGAAATCGAGTGGTTGCTGCTGATACTCGTATTGCTGTATCAGTTAATACTCGCGCCCGATCAGGTGGCCTCTACCGCATTATCGATGGCGATGTTTTTTTACGCCGCCTTCGTGCTGCTGTTTCGTTACGTCAATTTCTATCGCCGCGAGGCCTACTGGAAACTCGCGATAGAAACGGGAATGATGATTGTATTCATCACCTGGGTACTGCTCTACACCGGACGCCTCACCAGCCCGCTGCAAAATCTTTATCTGCTGGTAGTCATTACCAGTTCACTGACGCTGGGCCGCGTATCCACCCTGGTAGCCATGGCGCTCATCGCCGCATGCTACCTCTGGCTCGGCTACCCGGTCAGGCACGACTCGGTGTTTCAATCCTTTGGCGCGGAATTCATGACACGGTTTGCGCCACTGGCGATGGTAGCCTACGTGACCACCATGCTGTCTTCGGATACGCGGCTTGCGATGTCAAAAATCAAGACCCTGTCCGAGACCGACGAACTCACCGGCATCCTTAACCGGCGCGCGTTTGTATCGATCAGCGCGCACACGGTCAATCTGTCGCAACGCTACGGTCGTAACTTCAGCCTTATCATGATGGATTCCGACAGTCTGAAAGCCGTTAACGACGCCTACGGTCACGAAGCCGGCGATGAACTGATCAAAGCCATGGTCGCGCAGGCGCAACAGGAACTGCGCAAACCGGATCTGCTGGCGCGCTATGGCGGTGATGAGTTCGTGCTGCTGCTCCCCGACACCAACACCGAGGGCGCGCGCCTCACCGCCGAACGCATTCGTGAGCGCATCGCCACAACGCCCCTGACGATAGGCGGCAAACAAATCACCACTACCGCCAGCATGGGTGTAGCCACTTATCCCGATCACGGCAAAGACTACGACCGCGTATTTGAAGCCGCCGACAACGCGCTTTACACCAGCAAGTCCCAGGGCAAAAACCGGGTCACGGTCGCTCAGCCTGCTGCCTTGGCGCGCTCGGCCTGACGGCTACCCGCGCCTTTGCCTATTCTCTCCGCCTTCCCTGTTCGGCCCGCTCTGAAGTACCCCGCGTTTTCATAGAACACCGCGTCGTTGTTGGCGTCCCACCACCCCGGCACACCCAACAGCGGCAGCGGCGACAGATCGCGCGGTTGCGTGATGCGCGCAGGCATTGCGTTTGCCGCTAACGCATCCGCCTGTGCGAGCAACGCGCATGGGTCCGGCAAATCACAGCCATCAGGCGTCTCCAGCAGCAACGCATGACCCGTCATCCCTACATACGGCGACAGCGCTTTTTCATACAGCGCGTGGCCAAAAACCAGAAAGCGTGTCGTCGCGAGCAGTGTGTCCCGCTCCTCCCAGAACACGCGCTTCCATTCAAAGGCGCGTATGCGTTCCAGCACCGCACTGCTACTGCTCAACACCAGCACACCGCTCTCGTCGAACAGCGTCAGCGCATCGCGCCTGCTGTTGCGCACACCACCGGGCTGTGCGCGCAACTCGTCTGCATGCGCCCGGTTCAACGCCGCCTTTGTAAGTGGGAACGCGAGCCACGCCAGCGCGTTAAAAAGATCATGCCAGTTGGCCTCGCGCAGCGGCACAACGCCCTCATCATGTATGTGCAACTCGTAAGCCGCCGCGCCGGGCGCCGGTTGGCCCGACAAGCGGGTGAACCGCAACGGTCGCCCGCCACCGGAGACTGATGCGCCGCAGTGAGCCATCGCGTTCAATCGATCCGGCGTGGGCCAGGCCGCACCCTCAATCACGGCGCTGAGTGAACGCAGCGGCGCGAACATCGCGGAGCGTGCGGCGAAATGTTGGTACCAGACTTGCATCACACCAGTGTACGCCGCCAGCGCAGTCTACGCTAACACGGTAAAATCGCGCGCCTCTATTCAATTGACACTCCTATGGAAACTCTGGATTGCGCCGTTATCGGCGCGGGCGTCGTCGGCCTCGCCATCGCACGCAAGCTCGCAAAAAGCGGGCGCGACGTCGTGATCCTGGAAGCCGAAGACGCCTTCGGCACACACACCAGCGCGCGCAACTCTGAAGTGATACACGCCGGCATCTACTATGCCTCCGGCTCGCTCAAAGCGAAATTGTGCGTGCCGGGCCGCAAGGCGCTCTACCAGTACTGCGCCGAACACGGGGTCAACCATCAGCGCATCGGCAAAGTGATCGTTGCCTGCGACGACACGGAGATCGCGGGCCTGAAAAAATACAAGGCACAGGCGCAAGCCAACGGCGTGGATGACCTGCGCATACTAACGCCCGCCGAACTCGCAGAAATGGAACCCGCAGTACGCTGCGTGGCAGGATTTCTGTCGCCGTCGACCGGCATTATCGACAGCCACGGACTGATGCTGTCGTATCTGGGCGAAGCAGAAGATCGCGGCGCGATGCTGGCGCTCTCCAGCCCGTTACTGGGCGGTAAAGTTGAAAGCGATGGCATCGTGCTCGAGGTCGGCGGCAAGGAGCCGATGACCGTGAAATGCCGCTCGGTCGTCATCAGTGCGGGCTTGCGCGCACCCGACGTAGCACGCAGCATCGGCGGCATACCCGCAGCAACCATTCCTCCCACCTACTACGCCATCGGCCACTACTACACGCTCACCACCCAATCGCCATTCAACCGGCTGATCTACCCGGTGGCGCGGCCCGACTGGCTGGGTGTGCATGTCACCATCGATCTCGGCGGCCGCGTCAAATTCGGCCCGGACTTTGAATGGATAGACCGTATCGATTATCAATTCGACGAACGCCGCGAGCCGTCGTTCTACAAAGCGATCCGGCATTACTTCCCCGGTTTGCAGGACGGCACGCTGCAACCGGGGTATACCGGCATACGCCCGCGTATCACGGGCCCAGGCGAACCGGTGCAGGATTTCACCTTCCATGATCGCAGCGTGCATGGCGTGCCGGGACTGGTGGCGCTTTATGGCATTGAGTCGCCGGGGCTTACTGCGTCGCTGGCGATTGCGGATTATGTAGCGGAGCGGATAGGCTAAACCTGGCTGCGATGCGATTGATTGTTTAGCGGATGTGATACTGAAAATCCCGATCTGCGTGCGTGGTCTTTGTGCGCATCTGTTGAACAACTTTATCACAGGCCGTTTTCCGCACGGGCACAAAAAGCGCGCGCCCCCACGCTTGCTTCAGTCACATCACTTAAATCATCCGCTTCGCGGGAATTTTCATATTACGCCGCAATATTGGGGGGAGGGAGTGGAGAAAAATATAGAGAAAGTACACGGCGCGCTCAAAAACCACTACTGAATATGTCCGTCTCCGTGTCCTTCCAAAAATACCTGCACCGCTTTTACCCAATCCTCGCGCGCAAACACAAAACCCTCATTGTGCCCGCCGCTCAATTCCAGAAAGGCTTTGGGTTCATGCGCAACCCCATGCAAACGTCTGCCATGCGCGACCGGAATAATTTCGTCGCCGGGACTGTGCGCAATCAACAGCGGCACGCGTATCCGCTCCAGATTGGCTAGATTGTTGTATTGAATGCGGCTTAACCAGCGTACCGGCAGCCACGGATACAATTCCGCACCGAGATCGGGAATCGACGTAAACGTCGAGGCCAGGATCAGCGCCCGCGACGGCTGTTGCGCCGAGAGCCACGTAGCAATGCCGCCGCCTAGCGATTCACCAAAGATCACGATATCGGATGCCTTAATACCGCGCGTAGCGGTCAGCCACAACCAGCTCGCCATGGCGTCGCGATAGGTACCCTGTTCCGATGGGTCGCCGCTGCTCTCACCATAGCCCCGATAGTCCACCAGCAATGTGGAATAGCCCAAGTCGTTAAACATTTTGGCGTAGTCGATGCGATGCGAAATATTGCCGGCGTTGCCGTGAAACAGCAGCACCGTGCCGCGCGCGGGTTTGGATGTGGGCGCAGGTATCCACCACGCGGCGAGTTGTTCGCCGTCTTCGGTGCGCAACTTCACCGGTTCGAACGCGAGGCCGCGCGCCCGCGGCGTGACGCTGTAATTTCCCTGCAGCGGAAAATAAATCAGCTTGGGCTGAAACCAGAAGACCACCCCGAGTATCGCGGCGTACACCACCGCGACCGCGCCAATTACTTTCAGCACCATCGTCATCAGTACAGCTCCAGCGGCGGCTCATCCAGTGCCGCAGCCTGTTCGCGCAGCGCAAGAATATGGTCCTGCCAGTAGCGCTGCGTGTTAAAAAACGGAAAACTCTGCGGAAACGCCGGATCGCCCCAGCGCCGCGCCAGCCAGCCGGCGTAGTGCATCATGCGCAGTGTTCGTAGCGGTTCAATCAATGCCAGCTCCGCCGGGTTGAAATCGTAAAACTCGCGGTAACCGGAGATGATCGCGGCCAGTTGCTGTTGCTGCGCGTCACGCTCGCCGCCGAGCCACATCCAGATATCCTGCACCGCCGGGCCCATGCGCGCATCATCGAGATCGACAAAATGCGGCCCGGCGTCTGTCCATAGAATGTTTCCCGCGTGGCAATCGCCGTGCAGCCGCAGCGTGCCGAAACCGCCGGCATCCAACCAGCGATTTTTCACCCGCTGCAGTAGATCAAGCGCCGTGCTCTCATAGGCCACGCGCAGGTCGGGCGGCACGAAATTGTTGTCCAGCACATAGCGCAGCGGCGTCTCGCCAAATTCCTCCCACCCTATCGTCGGGCGCTGATCGAAATCGTCCAGCGCGCCTATCGCATGGATGCGCGCGATGAAACGGCCCAGCCAGCGCAGCGTTTCCTCGTCCTCGAACTCCGGCGTGCGCCCGCCCTGCCGCGGATACAGCGCCAGCAGGTAACCGGCGTGCTCATGCAAGGTATGACCGTTAAACACCAGCGGCGCCACCACCGGCAGTTCCGCGGTCGCGAGTTCCAGCGCGTAGGCATGTTCCTCCAGAATCGCTGCACGGCTCCAGCGTTGCGGCCGGTAAAACTTGGCGATCAGGCACTCGCCCGACGCCAGCCACACCTGATAGACGCGGTTCTCGTAACTGTTGAGCGCACTCAAGCGGCCATCGCAACGCTGGCCGCTGCTCTCCACTGCATCGAGCAGGCATTCCGGTGTCAGCGCGGCGTAGGGCGCCGCAATTAACGCACGATCGGCAACGTTATTTTTCTTGGGCATCACGGGTGACTGGGGCTAAAATGCGCGCGAACACGAACGCGAGAGAAGCAATGCTAACAGCCTACACCCGCAGCGGCCAGACGCTCGCCAAGAAGCTCGTCAATCTGCGTGCCGAGCTGCCGCAAGACGCCGTATGGGTCGACTTGAACGACCCCACGGATCAGGAACGCAACTGGGTCAAGGAACAGTTCAGCCAGGAATTGCAGTTCATCGAAGAACTCAGCGAGATCGAAGCCAGTGCGCGCTATTACCGCGATGAAACCGGACTGCACATCAATCTGTATTTTCTCGCGCTGGAAAACGGACTGGCGCGTAACGTTAACGTCGCTTTTACCATCAACAACAATCGCTTATTCACGCTGCGCACGGATGAGTTGCCGGAAATACGGACTTTTTTCGCGCACGCGTGCAAGCACCTGGAAGAGTATTCAACACCGGCCGCCATGCTGCTCGGGCTGGTGGCCGCGCGTGTGGCGCTGATGGCCGATATTTATGAAAAACTCCAAAAGGATCTCGATACCGTCAGCGGCAGTATCTTCAGAACCAATGCGCTCGGCATGACCCATGCACTGGAGTCGCTGGCGCGTATCGAAGACTTTAACGGCAAGGCGCGCCTGGGTTTTATGGAAAACAAGCGTGCGTATTCCAACCTCTCACGCAACGCGGATATCGCGGTCAATGCCGAAGCCATGAACGAAGTGTTGCGAGACGTGGAATCGCTGATGAACTTTTCGGATTTCCTCGCCGAGCGCACCAAATTTCTGATGGACGCCGCGATCGGCATGATCAATATCGCGCACAACCGGCGGCTCAATGTATTCACCGTGCTGTCGGTGGTGCTAATGCCGCCGACACTGATTGCCAGCATCTACGGCATGAATTTCAGGCACATGCCGGAACTGGAATGGCTATGGGGCTATCCGATGGCAATCGTGCTGATGATCGCAGTGGCCTTGGGGCCGATACTTTTTTTGCGGCACAGAGGTTGGCTGTGATTGAGTTTGGAGTCGGGAGTAACAGCAGAGCGCGGCAGGATTACTGTGAACTCCGAACGCTCAACTCTCAACAAAACACTCAGTGCGCACGCGGCGCGGCCTCAAGCTGCTCAAGATCGCGCGCCGATAAAAAGCGTCCGCCGCGTGCATTCAAGTCTGTTGAAACCGTGGACAGAACGCGCGTGTCATTGAGGCGGCATTCTTCCAATAACTCATTGATTTTATTAGTGATTTCTATAACGTCATCCGGCGGATAAAGCGGCCATCTAAAACCTTCCAGCATCGATTCATCAAAGGCGGTACTCAGACTCACGCGCAATTCAGAACCGCCTTCCTCCGTGCGATGCGCGGATATCACCACGCTCGGATCGCCAACCGCCATGCGAAATTGCCGTACGGCATTGCTTAAAAATAAGCTGAACGCGAGTTCAATCTGCGCAGCGCGGCCTGCATCCGAAGCCAGATACAGGGCCACCGGCGCACGCGGAATCGGCAGAAGTTCCAGGCCGGGTTGTGCGAGTTGTTGCGCGAGCACCTTGGTAAACGGAATGCCCCACGCGCCCACATTCGAACCCGTCTCGTCCGAGTGCCCCTGCGATGGCACGTGCGCAGGCACCACGCTGGCGCCGACCAGAAACCGCAAATAGACCTGTTCTCGTCCGGGTGCAACGGCAATGGCAGTGCCGGCTAACTCCAGCGGCACGGCGCCGGTGCGTAACTGCGCTGCCCACTGCCGCAACAGGCGCGGGCGCAGGTCATCCAGCGTTTCCATCGCGCACAGGGCATTGCCCAGACCGAAGGTGCGTCCCGCACCGAGCACGCCGTGTTGTTCCAGCAAAGCGCTGACAGCCGCAATGTCAGGCAGCGCATCCGGCACTTGCATCGATTTTTTTGCTCCCGCCACAATAACCAGTGGTATGGCGAACAGCCGCGCAATGACCGTTTCGCCCCGCTCGGGTTTGTTGATGAGCTTCGCGATCATCTGCTGCATATGGCGGTAACAGTCGGGTGAAGGCGCATCGCGCAATAACCTTTGCACAGCGTCATCGGCTGCATTATCGGTAGCGAGCAAGGCATCCAATTCCAGGCGCAGCGTCGCACGCGCGGAAACGTCGCCCGCAAGACTTGCTGTCGCCAGATGCACGCGCGAGCTGGCCGGCGGCGTGCGCCATAGGCGGGGGTCGGAAAGGGTCATTTCAACAATTCACGTATCGAGATTTATCAACGCTTTTGTACAGAGGTAACTAGTCCACCCTCGCCCCAGACTCGCGCACGACTTTCGCCCACTTCGAAAAATCCGCACGGATGATGCGCGCAAATTCCTCGGCGCTGCCGCCCGCGACATCGACGCCCTGCGCACGCAGACTGTCCCTGATGTGCGCGGCGTTCAATACCTTGTTCAATTCGGCATTGATGCGCGCGATGATCGCCGCTGGCGTAGCGGCGGGCGCGATAATGCCAAACCAGTTCACCACTTCGTATCCTGCCACGGTCTCCGCGATAGCCGGCAGATCGGGAAACGACGGTGAGCGCTTCGGGCCCGTGACCGCCATGCCGCGCAGCTTGCCGGCTCTGACTTGTGGCGCAAGCGGCACAGCACTGGCGATGGTGAGCGCCACCTGCCCCGCGATCAAATCGGTAATCAGCGGCCCGGTACCTTTGTAGGGTATGTGATTGAGGTCAATGCCCGCCATCGATTTGAACAACTCCATCGCCAAATGACTGGACGCGCCGCTGCCACCCGACGCATAGTTTACCTGCCCCGGTCGCGCTTTCGCGTAAGCGATCAAGTCCCTCACCGTTTTCGCCGGCAACGACGGATTAGCCGCCATCATCAACGGCACAGCGGCAAACTGCACGATGGGCGTGAAATCTTTCACCGCGTCGTATTGCACCTTCTTGTAGAGATGCGGATTGATCACGTGTGGCATCGAAGTAAACAGCAGCGTGTAACCATCGGGCGCGCCGCGCGCGGCAATTTCCGTCGCCACCAAGCCGCCCGCACCGCCACGATTGTCCACGACCACCTGCTGGCCGAGGCGCTCGGTCAATTGCTGCGCGGCGATGCGTCCGAGTATGTCGGCTGCGCCGCCGGGCGGGAAGCCGACGATCAGACGCACCGGGCGATCAGGATAGCCTGCACCCGAAGCAACGCCACTCAGTAAAAATGGCATTGCCAACAAAAACAGGAATAGGCGATAACTTATCACTCAACCCTCATCACTAAAAACTCAACACTGCCGTCATTCCGGCCTGGCACCCGACGCTTTGACCGCCCTACCCCACTTCACCAGTTCCGCCCTGAGAAACGCCGTGAACTGTTCCGGCGTGTCGCCAACAAACTCCGCACCCTCCGCGCTCATGCGGTCGCGAATATCCGGCGCTTGTATCGCGCGCGTTGCCGCGGCGTGCAACTTCATCACAATGTCGTGCGGCGTGCCGGTGGGCGCCGACAGGCCGAACCACGATCCGGTATCGAAGCCCTTCAACCCTTGTTCATCGAGCGTGGGCGTATCGCCCGCCGCCGCCACACGCTTTAAGCTGGTGACGCCCAGCGCGCGCACGCGCGTGCTTTTCACGTGCGGAATGGTCGATACCATCGCGCCGAAATAAATTTCGATATGCCCGGCCACGACATCGGTCATTGCCGGCGTCGCGCCTTTGTACGGCACATGGATCATCCTGATACCGGCCATGGTTTTGAAAATTTCCGCCGCCAGGTGATGCGGGCTGCCGATGCCCGTGGAGCCGTGACGCAATTCGCCGGGCCGCGCTTTTGCCAGCGCGATCAGTTCTTTCGCGTTTTTCGCCGGCACCGATGGATGCACCACCAAAATGCCGGGCACCTTGGCGTAATTGGTGATGTGGATGAAATCGCGCATCAAATCGAAATTCATTTTCGCCATCAGCGTCGGATTGATCGCATTCGCCACCGTCGGCATGAACAGCGTGTAACCGTCCGGCACGGCTTTCGCGCCCAGTTCAGTGGCAATATTGGTGCCGCCGCCCGGACGGTTTTCGACGATCACCTGCTGCCCCCATGCCTCGGTCAATTTTTGCCCCACCGCGCGCGCCAGCAGATCAGCGGTGCCTGCGGGCGTGTAGCCTACGAGATAGCGTATCGGCTTTGATGGGTAATTCGTGGCTGCTTGTGCGTGGGCCTCAGTGGCAGCGCACGCAACCGCGAGTGCAACTGCTGAGATTGTAATTTTCGAGAACGAGTCGTGTAGCGATTTCATGCGAGAATTCAGTTTAATTTTTCTTCCAAAAATAGTAGCTATTCAGCGTCAGCGGGAAGTCAAAAACCTCCCTCACCCGGCGCTACGCGCCACCCTCTGCTCCGCTTCAAGTGTGCCCTTGTCCCGGAGGGCGAGGGTTTGTTCCCCTCGCCCTCCGGGAGGGATTGGGGTGAGGGAAAGGCAGCACCGTAACGCTGTACTGATCAGGTAAATCCGCTGCCAATTTCTCACACAGTTGTGTAGCGCCTACGTAAAACGCGCGCGAATCTACCAACCCAACACGTAAGCCGGACGCCGCGGATCAGCCCCACCGTGCAGCACGCCGTTCCTGGTGTCGTTGATGATGGTACACACCGCGCCCGCCCGCCAGGTGTATTCGGGCCATGCGCGCACGTCGTGCCCGCGTGCGGCAAGCGTGTCGTTTACTGATTTGTCGATGCGCGATTCCAGATAAAGCCGGCCCGGATAATACTTGTGCGGCTCGAACGAACCCGGAAAACTATAGGTCGAGAAGCGCGGCGCTTCAATGGCGTCCTGCGCCGACATGCCGAACACGTTGACGTTGAGAAACACTTGCAGCATCGCCTGCGTTTGCACGTCGCCGCCGGGCGTGCCGAACGGCATGTAGACCTTGCCGTTCTTGAATGCCAACGCCGGATTCGGCGTGAGGCGCGGACGTTTGCCCGGCGCCACTGACGACGGATGCGACGGATCAGCCCACGACTGCGTACCGCGTCCCGAACACAATATGCCCACGCCCGGAATGATCGGCGTTTGGTCGGAACCGTCACTCGGCGTGCAGGACATGGCGTTGCCGTGACGATCAATGACACACAGGTATGAGGTGTCGCCCGGGCCCGGCGCTTCCGCACCCTGCGGCGGCGGCATGCAGCGGTTATCGAACTCGGTAAGCGTTTTCGGATCACCGCCGCGCGGCATTTCCGGGCACGCGGCATCCATACGGATACGCGTGCGCTGCCACGCGGCGTATTTTTCGGACATCAGTCCCGCCATCGGCACTTTGACAAAATTCGGATCACCGAAATGATTGTGCCGGTCAGAGTAGGTGAGCTTGGTCGCCTCGGTCAGCAGGTGAACATAATCAGCGGAGTTATGCCCCATCGCGCGCAAGTCATAGCCTTTGAGAATGTTCAGCGTCATCGGCAGCGTTGGGCCTTGCGACCACGGGCCGCAGGCGTGAAGATCTATGCCTTCGAAGCGGGTGCGCACCGTCGGTTCGAGCTTCACGCTGAAATCGGCGAAATCCTCGTAGCGCATGAGGCCGCCTTCCTTCTCGATAAACTTTGATACTTCACGCGCAATGTCGCCCTTGTAAAAAGCGTCACGCACCGCTTTCAACCCGGCCTTGCGGCCTTTCTTGCGCGCGACTTTGCGTTCTTCATCGGCCAGAAACTTGAGCGTACGCCCAAGATCGGCCTGAATAAAAATCTCGCCCACCTGCGGAACCCTTCCCTTCGGTAGAAATACTTTCGCACTCGACGGCCAGCGCTCGTAATCTTTGCGATGGGTTTCGATAAATTGCGACAGCAGCGGATAAACGGCGAAGCCTTCGCTGGCGAAACGTATCGCGGCGGACGCCACCTCGCCAAAGCTCATGCTGCCAAAATTCGATAGCGCGGTAAGCCACGCATCGGGCGCCGCAGGCACCACACAGCGTTCGACGCCGGGTGGAATTTTTCCGCCGTGTTTTTTTTGAAAATAATCGGGCGTAATCGCCTTGGGCCAAACCCCGAGGCCATCGATGCAGTGTACCTTTTTATCTTTGGCGGTATAAATAATTTGCGGCGCAACGCCGCCGAAATTCACTTTGTCGGTCTGCAACACTTCGATGGCGATGCCGGCAGCGACACCGGCGTCGATGGCGTTGCCGCCGGCTTCGAGAATTTCAAACGCGGCGTGTGCGGCCAGGTAATGCCCTGCTGCGGCGACGTGGCGCGTGCCCATGATGGTCAATCGATTGGAAGTCGTCATTTGTCGTTCCTGAAAATTCCGTGCGAGCGGTTGCGAATAGTGTAGATTCTAGCTTCATTTCCCGCACAGGTCAGTTATGAATTCGTTTCAAGGCATTGGTTCACTACTGGCCAGGTCAAGACAGTGCGCCGCGCTGTTGTTTCGATGCGCAGTACGCTGAATTCAAAACCATACTCGGCGATTTGGGTCTCGCAAGATAAACATTGGCTCCACGAAGGGCGCAGGTACAAGGCGTGTATGATCTTCACTCGCCAATCGCGGCGGGTGAATCGCTACAGGCACATAAAACAAAATCAGAGGAGCAATAGAATGAATTTTCCATTATTGCGGCAAACAGGCAGCATCGCATTCGCGCTGAGTATGCTTGCGCCTGTTGCCCAGGCGCAGACCCCTTCGACAAGCGCAGGACAGGCTTACCCCGCCAAAACCATCCGCATGATCGTGCCCTTCGCGGCGGGCGGCAATACCGACATCATCGCGCGCATCGTAGCACCCGAAATGAGCAAACAGTTCGGCCATCAAATCGTGATCGACAATCGCGGCGGCGGCGGCAGCGTCATCGGCAGCGAGATCGCGGCCAAGTCGCCGCCCGACGGCTACACGCTGTTGATGGTGTCGGCGGCGCACGTGATCAATCCGGCAATGGTGATCTCCGCCCTTATCTCTTGTTACAGATATTGCCCCTTGTTCTCATCCCATTGTGGCAAGCGATATATGGCTTCAACCGCCGTGACCGAGTCTGGTTCGGCCTTGCACTTCTACTTTATGTACTGGCCAAGATATCGGAATTACATGACCACCAAATATTAGCGGCGTTTGGCTGGATCAGCGGGCATACCGGCAAGCATTTATTGGCAACAGCGGCGGCGGGGATGCTGGTGTTTCG
>JANMXV010000847.1:0-15550 GCA_031381325.1 Betaproteobacteria bacterium
GATGCGCGTCAGGAGACGATGGTCTGATTTTTACCGGCTTGCGAAAGCTATTTCGTGGTGTTCGCGAGTTTCGGCCAGTCTTCCATTTGCAGCCGCGCTACCAGGCGATATTGGTTGCCCTCGGCCTTGAAGATGGACGCTTCGCCTTCTTTGACATCGAACCAGTCTCGGCCCAGGGCGTCGACGATATTGGGCTTGTGGGTGATGAGCAGATTGTTCTTGCCCTTGGCGGGCGCTTGCGCCAGCATTTTGCGCAATGCCTCCGAGCGACGGTTGTTTTCATCGGGCGTTACCACCAGCCCGCCCTCGGTCAGATCGGCGGTTTTTTCGATGCTGCCGGCGCCGATCAGTAGCGCCGTCTCATAGGCGCGATTGAACTTGCTGGTGTAGACCTCGCCGACAGGTATGCCGCTGCGGCGGATTGCATCGCCAAACGATTTGGCGAGTTGCTTGCCTTTGTCATTGAGGTTGCGCTGCTTCGTTACGTCATCGAAATTAAAGGGATCGGTGTCCGCCTGGTTCGAAAAGGTCGCGCCGTGCCGAACAACAATGTTGTAGCCGCCCGCACTGAGTGATTGAATCAACTGCTTGGTGTCCTGGGTCAAGCCCTCTGGTTTCGGCGATTGCGCCAGAGCCAGTCCCGATAGTGCCAATACCAAGCCTGCAGCCATACTGCCAAACGAGCGTCGTGAAAACAAGGTCATCTTATTTTTCCTTAACAGGGTTCATTGACTGGTGCGCATTGAACCGCAATCCTGCCGATCCATATCCTGTAAGACTGTTCGGGGAGCCGGTTTATTCCCGTGCTTGTCAGGAAAGATCGGCGCGCCAGAAATTTCACACTTGTGATGCCATTTGCATTAGCTCAGGCGCATTGTTTACACAGACTGAACCGCCACGTTCGAAGCCGTTGCAAATGGCATGCGCGAAGGGGTGGCGCGTATACGCGCACGCATCCCCGGTGTGCGGGCGATCGGTGCGACGGTGGTTTCCGCGCTGGGCGCCGCCAATGCAGCGCATGGTTTTGCCGAACAGGATCAAAAGCGCCAGCAGTTGAACGAATTCATTCGCACCTCAGGCGTGTTTGATGGGGTTGCCGATTTCGACAAGGTGGTGACGGATCCGCAAAGCGGTGCCATGCGCGCAGCGTTTGTGCCCGACAACACCGTCGGCGGGCCGGGCGACAAGCTGCACCCAAACCGGCTGGGCTATATGGCGATGGGCGGGGTGATTGATTTGAAGCTGCTGAACCCGCCCGCTCAGTAATTGTTTTTGAAACGGTTTTAAAGTGCTTTGTGCGTACCATCGCAAAACGGCGGATTTTTGGTTTGCTTGCAGCCGCACAGCCATTTTTTCTCGGCTTGGGTGATGGTGAATTTCAGCGGTTTGAATTCGGTGGTTTTGTGCGAGCCATCGCAGAACGGTTGTTTTTTCGATAGTCCGCAGGCGCACCACGAGTAGTCGCCGGCAGCGAGTTCGACGCCGTAAGGGGATTTTTGTGCGCAGGTGGGTTCGGCCATGATGGTAATCCTTTGTGGATGAGGGGATAAGTTGCGGATCATGGCATACTGATAGCGTCTTTGGCCCTTTGGAGATTGCCATGAAATTACTGATTGTTACCGTTTGCGCAGCCCTGCTGGCGGGCTGCGGCGTCGAAATGGCCACCACCGCAGCCACCACCGCAGCGATGAAAAAACAGGAAGTCGAAGCGGCGCAGCAGACCAAAGCGATGGTGCAGCAAAAGCTGGATCAAGCTGCGCAGGTAACGCAGCAACGCGCCGAGCAGCAGGGTAACGCAGACAAGTAGCTCAAGTCTGGCGTACCCACCACGAGCACGCGGCAGGTCGAACAGCGTCCGCGCCCGCCGCATATCGACGCATGCGCGCAATCCCGGCCTGACGGCTGGCTTCCAGGATCGAGGTGCCGGGCAGTACCGCAACGCGCTGCCCGTTCGGATAGGTGATGGCGATGATCCCTTTGTGCGACAGGATAAACCAGCGTACTTTGCGCGCGAACAGCGTTAGCGCTATCAAGAGCAGCATACTGGCCCACAGCGCATTTCTGATGTCGAGCAGCCGCGCCTCCTGTTCTGGCAACGGCACAGCGGCAGTTTGCTTGACCGCTGCTACCCAATCGGGATTCTGTGCGAGTACTGCGACGGCGCGGCCCGCTTCGGCAAATCCGAGCAAGGCGAGCGCCGGGATCAGGATGGCCAACGCAAACAGCGCGAGACTGACTTTGGGAAACCAGGATTTTAGCTTGAGCCAGAAATTAAACCCGAGGCAGGCGTGCAGCCACACCACCAATAGCAGCGCTGCTTGGACCAGCCCGTTCATCGGCTTCAATACCCACAGGGTCAGTACCCACCACGGATAGTCGAGCGCGCTGTTGAACATCAGTTCGCCGATGCGGGAATTGACGACATGCTGTGCTGCCAGAAAGGGCACCGAGAGTCCCAGCACCATTTGCAGCAATTCGGCGCGCGACATGCGTAGCGAGCGGCGGCGATACTTTGTGGTTACTTGTGATACCGCTAACTGCACAAGCGGGTGCGGGTTTTGCGGGCTTCTAAAAACGCCCCGCCAGTTCAAACAGTAGTTGGCTGGTCGGCGTGTTTCGGTTTGCAGCAACCCCTGCACGCAAACCAATTTGCCAATCGTTCGTGATCAGGTAGGCTGCACCGACATCCCACGACATGATGACGCCGCCATCTCGGCTTCTCGCGATTTGTGGCGAGGCGTTTTCCACAAACGTGCGAAAGGTCTCGGTCCATTGCTTGTTCAACACTACGCCGAGAATGCCCGACGCATAGCGATGACCGTCGGGTGCGGCGCCATACTTTAATCCGGGCATGAGTCCCAAGGCGAGATCATGCGGCAGCGCCCAGGTAATCACCGAACGCAGCGACGAGGTGATGCCGCGCCCCTTGAATTCGTTGGTTCCGGTCGGTGCTTCGAAGTGCAGTATCCACGATACTGCCGGGGCCTGTGTCGAAGTGTCTCTGTCTTGCGAATGCCATTTCACGCCCAGCGCGGTATTGCCGGTACTGCGTACGGTTGAAGCGGAAGCGCCGCCGGCGCTGGCATTCGAGACCCGCATCCAGCCTTCCGTTTCGAGGCGCAGTTCCACACTATCCGATACGCCTAAACGCAGCAGCGTGGGTGTGCCAAACGTGGTGCGGCGCACCGAACTACGCCGGTCTCGCTCGGATACGACATCCGTTTCGAATTGAAATCGTCCCTTGCCGACGACCTCCGACGACTCGACAAAATCAGGGCCGTCGGTATCGATGGGTTTCGCCGCATGAACCGCGAGCGGCAGCGTGAAAACCGTGAGCAGTAATACAGCAGTGCGCAATACGGCTTTCACTGCCCCTCCGCTGTTTTGAAGATCAGCCCTGGTTAGGTTTGCGCGTAAACGCCGCGCAATAGGCGCGCGGACTGATGACGCCTTCTACGATCTTGCACGTGCCGATGGCTGCGGATGTTGCGCCGGGAATATATTGCAGGCAGCCGTTGCAGTCCTTTCCCTCTTTGGGCGTGTCCTGATATTGAACATCCGCGCGAGCCAATTTACTTTGGGCCATCGCGATGCGGGTGTTTGCCAGTATCGGCATCGTCGCAATCCCCGCCAGCCACACGGCGCTTTTTAGCATTGATCGGCGCGCTTTCATAGCGGTAGAATATTCGTCCATGTTTTAGCTCCTGGTGGGGAAATTGCTGTTTACGGCCTGCTTACGGTATTACCGATTGGCTGCCGATTTAATTCCGCAAATGGACAAATAATCAAAAAAACGCGGAGGTCGCTTATCGCTCGCTCCGCGCCGGCGTCTGGAAAGATAATGGCTTATTCGACTACCGTGATCATCCCGCTCATTTCCTCGTGCCCCGATCCGCAGAACACGTCGCACAAAAATTCGACTTTCCCGACTTTGGTCGGTACCACGCGCAGGCGCATGGTCTTGCCCGGCACGATATCGGCGCGCACGCCGAGGTCCGGCGCATTGAATCCCATGAACACGTCCTCCGTGGTGAGTTCGAGTATGACCGGCATGCCTTTTTGGAGCGTCACCTCGCGCGGCGTGAATGTAAACTTCTTGGCGGTGATTTTGATGACAGGTTCATCCGGCGCGGCAGGTTGCGCGGCGACATAGGCGCCGGTCATCGCCGCTGCTGCGAAAACCGCGACGGCGATCCATCGCGCTTTGTGATTTATCAGGCGCATACCGTTACGCCTTCTTCACAACGGTAAATTCGCTGAGCGCGGCTTTCCCCGATTTCGCGTCGACGTCGATGCCACGGAAGCCCAACCCCTTGTACGGTTCCGCCGCGTCCCACGCCAGCGGCACGCGCTTGGGCGCGCTGCCGGCGACGGGCAACGGAAATATCAGCGATTTCGCCGCGTGGTGCGCGATGTGGCCGGTCATGTGATGATGCTCCTGGTGAATGTGACCGTAAAACACCGTCAGGTTCTTGTACGGCATCAACAGCTCTACGGCCTTGGCGCCGTCGCGCGTTGCCCAATCCCATTGCGGATACAGATCGAACAGCGGGCGGTGGGTAAAGACGACAATAGGCGCATCGGTTTTCTGTTTTTTGAGATCAGCGGCGAGCAACGCGAGTCCCGCTTCGCCGATGCTTGAAGTCGGATCGGACACGTTGTCGACCACGATGAAATGCACGCCTTTGTGATCAAAGGTGTAATTCGTCGCGCCGAAAAATTCCTTGTAGGCCGCGCCGTTGTCGAGCGCAGCATCGTGTTCACCCGGCATGAAGCGCACCGTTTTCACCTTGAGCTCGCTCACGATCTGCTTGAATTCGCCGAGCCGCTTGCGGCGTTCTGCGGCATCGTCCGTGGTGTGCGTGAGATCGCCGGTGAACATGATGAAATCCGGCGGCCGCTCAAGCGCGTTGACTGTCGCAACGGCTTTTTTCAACGTGACCTTGGCGTCCGGATTGGGCGGACCTTCAAAACCCCAATGGGTGTCCGACAATTGCACGAAGTAGAAATCGTCCTGCCCCGCTCCCAGCGTTACGCCCGGCAGCCCCGACGCGAAAACTGCACCGCCGATGCCTGCGAGCTTGAGAAAATCCCGTCTATCGATTGGTTTTGTCATGGTCGTCTCCTGTTTACAAGGTAGTGAATAAAGTGAATAAGATCGAAGTGCAAGGCACGCTTGCTACCGCTACAACCGGCATAGCACCGGAAATATTCCCGGCTGGCCGGGAATAAAGCCGGCAATTAACCGGTAGTAGCCACTGTAGGAATGGTAAAGTTCTGCTTGCCACCTATGCATAACCGGCATGGCGTTGGGAATATTCCCGGCTGGCGAGGGAATAAAATCTGCCGCTAACCGGTAATAACTTTGGAATCAAGCTTGGAACCGCAGACACGATTCGAGGAAACCGTGATGGTGCATCTCGACGCCGCTTACAACCTGGCACGCTGGCTCGCCCGCGACGAGCGCGACGCCGAAGACGTGGTGCAGGAAGCGTGTCTGCGCGCGTACCGCTTTTTCGCCAGTTTTCACGGCGGCAACGCGCGCGCGTGGCTGCTCGCGATCGTGCGCAATACGTATTACACGTGGCTGGAAAAGAATCACGCGCAGAAGCAGAATGTGGAGTTCACCGATGACACCGTTGCGGCCGTCGAATACGATATGGCGACCACCGGTGACAGCGTCGAGCGTCTATTGATGGCGGAAGACACGCGGCGGCTGGTGCATCGTGCGCTCGAGCAAATTCCGGCGGAGTTTCGCGAAGTGATCGTGCTGCGCGAACTGGAAGACCTGTCGTATCGGGATATTGCGCAGGTGGCGAATATTCCGCTCGGTACCGTGATGTCGCGCCTGTCGCGCGCGCGCAAGCTGTTGCTGCAGGCATTGAAAAAACTCGATCAGGAATCCTGATATGGACATGGACTGCAACCTAACCCGGCGCTACATGCACGGGCATCTCGACCGCGAAGTCGATCCGGTCACCGCAGCCGGCATCGAGGCGCATGTGCAAACCTGCGCGGCGTGCGCGCAAGCCTATGCTGCACAAACGGCATTGCAGAGCGCAGTCAAAGCGCAGGCCGCGTATTATCCGGCGCCTGCGGCGCTTGCGGCTCGCATCCGCGCGCAAATCAGTGCAACGAGCGTGCCCGCGGCGAGGAAGAACGCGCCACGTTGGCAATGGTTTCCGATGGCTGCGGCGATCGCGGCGACTGCGGTCATCACCTGGACCACCGCCATTCAGATGGATTTCGGCACGCGCGACGAGCGCATCGCCGAACAGGTGATTGCGGGCCACGCGCGCTCGGTGTTGACCAACCATCTGGCGGAAGTCACCTCATCCGATCAGCATACGATTAAACCTTGGCTGAGTTCCAAGCTCGACTTCTCGCCACCGGCCACCGATTTGACCACGGCGGGTTTTCCGCTGGTAGGCGCACGCCTCGATTACGTCGATAACCGGCCGGTCGCGGCACTGGTTTACCGCCACCGCCAGCACGTAATCAATCTCTTCATCTGGCCGGACGCAAAAGCAGGTACTACCACCGCCCTGCGGTCGTCATCGAAACAAGGCTTCAACCTGTTGCACTGGGGCAATGCGGGGATGACCTTCTGGGCGATCTCCGACTTGAATCCGGCGGATATTAAAACCTTTGCCGAAACTTACGCGAGCGCGAAATAGTCGCGCCCGCGATGACTGCCGCATGGGTTCCCTGCAGCGCCCCACGACTAAGTGTCTTGGTTTTTGATGGTCAGCGAGAGCTGAGAATAGTGCGGCGGGCGGGTGTGTGCGTGAATTATAATTCGCCAAAAATCACAACCCGGTCTGGCGCAGAGAATCTTGAATGGTTGAAAAGCAGGCGGACAGCGGCACGCGCATCAATTGCGGTAAGAATGGCCCGCAACATCACCCGGCGCAGCCCCGGGTTTACAGTGCGCGGCGGGCAATTATCGCAGCGGTAACGATGCATATGGCCCTGGCAGGCTGTGGAGGATCCTCGTACCGGTATCCCGACGAAATGCTTGCTTCAAACGCTGGCGGTAAGGGAGAAACTGCCGCGCATCGGGTCAATCTGCAAGAACCCGCCGCCGACGAAGTGGCGATCGTCATTAACAACAACGCCGGGTTTGGAACGCATGCTGGCATGTTCGTGGGCACTCGGTTGAGCGACCCTGCGGGCAATTACGCGATGGCGCGCCGGGGCGAACCCGGCTGGAAGGGCCCCACGTTGCACGACTATGTCGAGCATCAAATGGTAGACGGCTATCGTGTGCAGATTTTTCGCTTCAAGCTTGTGCCCGGCGACATCAGCATCATCGACTCGCGCGTCGCGAATGCAGGGATCACCGTGCCGCTGAATTGCGCCGCTGAGGTGCGTGACGAGGTTGCGGGTGTCGGGTTGTTCAAGGCCATCAACCCCAAAGGCTGGCTATCGCCATCCGCGCTCGCCGAGGCGCTGCTGCCTTTGATCGAAGGCCCCACTGCCGTGGGCGCTTGTGTTTGGCCCAATGGGCAGCCGTGCCGGCCCACCGTAGACACCCCTGCTGTTGCCAAGCCCGCTTTGGTCAACCCGGTAGGGGTCATGCCGGTTGTGGCCGGGCCACGAGTGGCGACACCTGGCGCTGCGAATCCTGAAGTGACCAACCCGTAATCCGCACCGCGGTCCTGCGCGGGCCGCCGTCGGGGTTCCCGCTTAACCCCATTTTCTGCGGTCCGTCGTTTACAGGTGCAGCATCGTCGCGATGCGCACTTAAACAGGAGAGCGTCATGAGATTACGTAATAAAATCATATACTTATCCATAATGGCTGGATTCTCCAGCGCGGC
Source organism: Betaproteobacteria bacterium (assembly GCA_031381325.1). Taxonomy (GTDB): domain Bacteria; phylum Pseudomonadota; class Gammaproteobacteria; order Burkholderiales; family SG8-41; genus UBA5216. The sequence continues at coordinate 7,823 of JANMXV010000847.1, forward strand.
GGGTGCGGTGGGTGGTATCGCCGATGTAACCGTTTACGACCGTGTGGAAAACCGCACGTTGCCAATTCATCAACACAATGGCCGCTATTACGTGGTGGGCAGGCCGGGCAACGAATATCAGATCCGCGTGGCGAATCGCGGGCGGCAGGAAATTCTGTCGGTGGTGTCGGTCGATGGCGTGAATGCGGTGTCGGGCGAGACGGCTAACTGGTCGCAGACCGGCTATGTACTGGGCAACTATCAGGCGTTCGATATACGCGGCTGGCGCAAGAGCACCGATCGCATCGCGGCGTTTTATTTTACCAAGCATCAGAATTCATACGCGGCGCGCACCGGGCGGCCGAATAATGTGGGCGTAATTGGCGTGGCAGTGTTCCGCAAGAAGTACGAGCCGCCGGTGAGAATCGATCCGCCGGTACGCCCGTGGTCGCGCTCGCGCCCGGAATCGCCGTTTCCGTATTCGAGTGAAGATGCGAGCAGTGGTTCGGCAATGGATAGCACACGCTTGGCGGACGAATCGCCGGCGGCTACCCGAAGCGCTCCCGCCCCGGCGCCAGCCCAGGCGGATGCGCAGTCAAACGCACCCGCCGGCGCGATGGAGGGCCGCGCCAGCCGCGGCGCTGAAATGGCGCGCGCCCCGCAAGAATCCACCACGCTGGGCACCGGCCACGGCCGCAACGAAGAATCGCACGTGACCTACACCAGCTTTGAACGCGCGACTTCAGCGCCTGCGGAAGTCATCACCATTCATTACGATACCTACGAGAATCTGCTGGCGCAGGGCGTGATTTACCAGCCGCCGGTGTATGCGCGGCCGACGCCGACGCCGTTTCCGGGGCAGTTTGTGCCCGATCCCCGGTGAACAAGCCGGTAGGGGAGCGGGTTTTGACATTACCCGTTCTGCTTCGCTTCAAGTGTGCCCTTGACCCGTTAACTCGTTCACTCCTTCACCGCCGTTGCACGCATGCAATGGCTACAGCATACTGGCGACCGTTATGGTCACGGATGCCGCCGTCAGCGACGAAAATCTCATGCTTGCTTATCGCGACGGCGATGCTGGCGCGTTTGATGATCTGTATCGGCGGCACAAGGGCGGCGTTTACCGTTATATGCTGCGCCAGTGCCGTGACCGGAGCGTGGCCGACGAGTTGTTTCAGGATGTGTGGATGAATTTGATCCGTGCGCGCGGGAATTACACCGTGCAGGCCAAATTCACCACTTATATCTATAAGCTTGCGCACAATCGGTTGATCGACCATTACCGCAAGCACGGGCAGGCGGTGCTGGTGTCGTTTGATGATGATACTGAAGACGCGCCGGTGGTGGCCGAAGCGGTAGCGGCGCCGCGCGACGAGCCGGAAAAGCACTTGGATATCAAGCAGCAGGCGGCGCAGTTGCTGCAACTGCTGGGCGCGCTGCCGCCGCCGCAGCGCGAGGCCTTTGTGATGCAGTACGAGGGCGGCATGAGCGTGGAAGAAATCGCCGATGCCACGGGTGTGACGCGCGAGACGGCCAAAAGCCGTTTGCGCTATGCGATGTCTAAAATCAGACAAGGACTGGCAGCGTGGCAATAAGCGACGACACTCGCAACAACGGTCGCGATGGTAATCTCGAACGCGATCCGCATCTCGCACGCTTGGTAGCGGAGTCGGGCGGCGAAGCGCCGCCGGATGCGTTGGACGCCGCCATACTCGCGGCGGCGCGGCGCGAAGTTCGCGCTCGCCCGCTTGCAGTCACAGACAGCGCAAGCCCACAGGTAGCGGGCGCGGGCGAGTCAATCGCCCCCGTGCCGCGCCAGAAACGGAATTGGTTCGTGCCGGTGTCGATCGCGGCCGTGCTGGTAATGAGCGCGAGTCTGGTAATTTTAGTACATGAAGAAAAAGGCGCTGATCTGACGCAGCCGCCAGGCAGCGCCCCCGCGCCTGCTGCAGCGCCCGCGCCAAAAGAGCCGAAAGAAGGCGCCAAAGAAACGGTTGCAAGTGCAAAACCCGAAGCCGCCGTGCGCGATGCCGAGCCGGCCAAACTCAAGGTCGAGGCAGCGAAGCGCGCCGAAGCGCCGCCGCCCGCCGCCGTGGCGGAATCGACCGACAGCTACGCCAAGAAGCAGCGCAAGCAATCTGAGACGGCGGATGCTGATCGCGCTACAGCAATTGCCAAAATCGCATCCGGCAGCGAGGCATCGCGGCGCGACATGCAGGCCAGCGGCGCAGCGGATCGCGCTGCATCCGCGCCCGCTCCGGTAACGGGGCTAGCGGAAGGTGCGTCCCGGCCCGCCACCGCATTTGGCGGCGCTGCTGCTGGGGCCGCACCGCCCGCGCCGGTGCGGGAGAGCCGGCCAGAGCCTTTCCCGGCGGCCAGCGAACAGGCCGCCCAGACGAAGCGCGAAGCCGCTGCGTCAGCTCGCCAGCGGGTAGATGTTACGACGGCCCGCGAGCGTGCGGATGTTACGACGGCCCGCGAGCGTGCCGAGGCCGACCGCAATGTGGCGCGCGAAGTCATGCGCGACGCACCTGCGCTGCCCGCGCCGGCACCGCGTGCCGCACCTGCAGCCGAAGACGGACTCACCCGCGCCGCGCCGTCGCTGGCCGAAGGCCGTGTCTTGGCGGCGCCACCACCGAGCCCAGCCGCGAAGTCAGCTACCGCGCCCTCGCTTCAACGCAGCAGCCCGCAGCCGGTGCCGCGCCCAGCGTGGCTCATCGAACTCGACAGCCAGCCGCCAGAAAAATGGCTGGCGCGCTTGGCGCAGTTCAAACGCGATGGCCGACAGGCCGATGCCGACGAACTCATGGCCGAATTCCGCCGGCGCTTTCCTGATCATCCTGCCAGTGCGCGCTGATATGAACGGCGAAACGCCGTCCGGCGCGCTGCCGGACCTCAAGCCTGTGCCGCCGAATGCAGACGATTACAGCGGCTGCTGCGACAGCGGCTGCACGCCTTGTGTGTATGACCTCCATTGGAAAGCGTAAGCACGCTACGAAATCGCGCTCGCCGAATGGCAGGCACGCCAGAAAACATAAAAACACATAACCATTTGATACAAAAGGAATTATTTTTAAGTGATTGATAAATATGAGGATTATTTTTGTGATTTTTTAAGTTGTTTAAAAAGCTATAAATGAATTGTTATGCTGCGTTGCAATAGTATGGCTGCTAATCATTTATGTTTTCGCTAAAGATCAAGGACATCAACGCGTTATATTGCATTGCAACAAAAATTGCGCTAAAATGCGCACGGACTATGGGTAGCGGCGTTTTTGGGGTTGCACACCCGCCAGTCCGACAATAGAATAGCCCCCACTTTTCATCCCAACCCTATGAACCACTACAGATTGTGGTTTTGAGGATGTAGAGCACCAAGGGAACAGCGTTACCGTAGCAAGGTAACTTTCCGGCCCGCAATATTCCAAAGCACGAGCGGCCGACAAAAATGGAGGTTTTGCATGTACGCAAAATCGATGATCGAGTACGTACACGCGCGCGCCGTTGCGGGCGCTTGGTCACGGCATCTGGGTTTAGTGCCGGTTGTCATGGCATTGACGGTAGCTGTTCTGCCATTCACGCTTGAACCTAATTTTGTAAGACCCTCTGCGCCGAGCAAGTCTAGCGCACCGCGCGCAGGGCCAATGATGGCGGAAAATCAGTTTAAAGGTCTGGTCTTAGCCAGTGTGATCATCGCGCCCAAGCGCGTGGCGTTGCCGCTCGACGCGCAGCAGCGCGCGGTCGCGAGTTTCATCACCCGTAAATACGGCGTGTCTTCCGAGGTGGTGCAGGAATTGGTGCGTACCGCATTCGCGGCAGGCAAGCAGTTTGGCGTTGATCCTCTGTTGGTGGTGGCGATAATGGCGGTCGAATCCAGCTTCAATCCCATCGCCGAGAGTGTGGCCGGCGCCAAGGGGCTGATGCAGATAATCCCCCGCTACCATTTGGAAAAATTCACGGACTTCGGCGGTGAGCAAGCGGTGTTCGATCCGCGCGTCAATATTCTGGTCGGTGCACGCATCGTACGCGAATACCTGCTGATGGCCTCGGGCGATTTATTCACGGCCCTGCAAACTTACGCTGGCGCACTCGGCGACCGCGACGCGGCCTATACCAAGCGCGTGCTCAATGAGAAAGACCAACTCGATGAGCTGGCCGGCTTTGCGAAAACCGACCGTGGCAACCGCATTGTCATGCAAGTCGATCCGCTGCGTCCCAGCATGCTAACCGTTCCGGCGCCGAGTCTGACGCCGCTGCCGGGGCCTGCGGTTACACCCGTAGCGTCCGCAGCATCCGCAGCATCGGCAACCCTGCTATCGCCGGTGGCGCCGTCTTCCAGCGTCAAGCCTGCGGAAGAAGCGGCGCACACGCCACCTACGCAGCCCCAGCAGCAACCCGCGCCCCTGCCGCCGATCAACGTGACATTCGTGTCACCGGATCAACTGAGTTACTGAGCAGCACTCGCCTTCCCGCGCGCGGCACTGCTTGCGCAGTCCCCGCCGCACAGCCTTGTGCTATATAGTAGTGCTTTGCGCCACCCCACCCGGCGCTGGAGCCTGCCATGACAACACCCGAACTGCCGCAAGACTTCATGGCGTTCATGCAAAAAATGTGGAATCCGATGTCGTTCCCGGTACCGGGCATGTTCATGCCGACGGCCAACGTTGAAGACATCGAAAAGAAAATCGCGGAGTTGAAGGGCGTGGAAAATTGGCTCACCATGAACATCGGCTTTATTCAGATGACGGTGAAAACGCTCGAAATGCAAAAAAACGCGCTGGCGTCGTTTGCCGCGGCTACCAAAAAAGACCCGCCATAAGGCCACTAGGCGCGCACCAAAAACCAGGGGAGAGATGTCCATGATTCGCGGTTTGCATAGACGTAATATCGGGTTTAAGCCGCAGTAGAGCCTGCGTAAAAAACTCTCCCCGCCGCCACGGAGAGAGTTTCAGTTTCCCGCCCGATCAAAAGCGGCGTTGATGATCGCGTGCTTCGAAGAAAATATGCTGCGAAGCGATGTCCAGCCGGCGGTTCAGTTCCATATGCTCATGCGGGCTCAGGAATCCATCCGCCACGAACGCACGCTCCATCGCCTGAATGTCGTGCTGCTCGGCCATCAGTCGGCGGAACTCGAAGCGGGTGATCGCCCCGCGATAAAAACCGCGATCAATGCGTGCGCACTGCCGTTCCTGGCGCATATTGATTTCACGCAGGCCCGCAAGCGGATGCTGGCGCGCGTAGGCGGGTTGTACCGTGGGGCGGCCATAGTCGCGCGGGCCATCGGCCAGCGCCGGTGTGATTACCGCAAACGTCGTTGCTGCTATCAGCGTGCTGAGGATCGTTTTCATGATGCACCTCTCCAGTTGGGTTGAGTGGGGCACAAAAGGGTGTGCCCGTAGGTGCAAAAACGATACAGGAGCGGTACCCGCGTACACGCCAATTGGCGTGTTTGTAAGCGGCTGTTACAGGACTGGGCGGTTATGTAACTAACTGTTTCTGTTGCGGGTTTCGCAATAGAAACTTACATGTAGGCGGGGTGAGGGCAGCCGCCGCAGCGCGCTGGAAATTCCTAGCCGCGCCGCATCGAATCAAAAAAGTCGCTATTGGTCTTGGTGGCGCGCACTTTGTCGAGCAGGAATTCGGCGGCTTCGAGTTCGTCCATCGGGTACAGCAGTTTGCGCAGCACCCAGATTTTTTGCAGCACGTCTTTGGCCAGCAGCAGTTCTTCGCGGCGGGTGCCGGAGCGGTTGACATTGATGGCGGGGAAAATGCGTTTTTCGTACATGCGCCGGTCAAGATGGATTTCCATGTTGCCGGTGCCCTTGAATTCTTCGTAGATCACGTCGTCCATGCGCGAGCCGGTGTCGATCAACGCGGTGGCGAGTATGGTGAGCGAGCCGCCTTCTTCGACGTTACGCGCAGCGCCGAAAAAGCGCTTCGGGCGTTGCAAGGCATTGGCGTCCACGCCGCCGGTGAGCACTTTGCCGGACGCGGGCACCACGGTGTTGTAAGCGCGCGCGAGCCGCGTGATGGAGTCGAGCAGAATAACCACGTCTTTTTTGTGCTCGATCAGACGCTTGGCTTTTTCGATCACCATCTCAGCGACCTGCACATGGCGCGACGCAGGCTCGTCGAAAGTGGACGACAGCACTTCGCCTTTAACCGAACGCTGCATCTCGGTCACTTCCTCGGGGCGCTCGTCGATCAGCAGCACGATCAGCACCACTTCGGGATGATTCGCGGCAATCGCGTGGGCGATGTGCTGCATCAACACCGTTTTGCCGGCCTTGGGCGGCGACACGATCAAGCCGCGCTGGCCTTTGCCGATGGGCGCGATGATGTCGATGATGCGCCCGGTGATGTTTTCTTCCGCCTTGATGTCGCGCTCGAGCTTCAGATGCTCGGTCGGGTGATACGGCGTGAGATTTTCAAACAGAATCTTGTGCTTGGAATTCTCGGGCGGCTCGCCGTTGACGTTATCGACCTTGACCAGCGCAAAGTAACGCTCGCCGTCTTTGGGCGTGCGAATTTCGCCATCGATGGTGTCGCCGGTGTGCAGATTGAAGCGGCGGATCTGCGAGGGCGAAACGTAAATATCGTCGGTGCCTGCAAGATACGAAGTATCGGGCGAACGCAGAAAGCCGAAGCCGTCGGGCAGCACTTCCAGCGTACCGCTGCCGGAGATGGATTCACCCTTTTTCGCCTGATTTTTCAGGAGAGCGAATATAAGTTCTTGTTTTCTAAGTCGATTTGCCCCCTCCACCTCGTTGGTAACGGCCATCTCGACCAGTTCACCAATGGGAAGGTTCTTAAGATCGGATAAATGCATGGATTTGTGGTACCGCTAGAGGTTGTTACAGGGTGGGAGCGAGGGAAAGGGCAGAAGAGGCGGGCGGGAAGGAATCCTCACCCGCGTTAGAACCGCGCGGACTAAAACGAATGACGGATGATGTTGTGATTTACAACGAGCGCGACTCAAGCGCTGATCGGCAGGGTATAGCGATCAGATATTACTGTCAATAAAGGCTTTGAGCTGCGACTTGGAGAGGGCGCCCACTTTGGTGGCTTCAACCGCGCCATTCTTGAAAATCATCAGCGTGGGAATGCCGCGTACGCCAAACTTGGTTGGTGTCGCCTGATTCTCGTCGATATTGATTTTCGCCACCTTCAGTTTGCCGGCATAATCCTTGGCGACTTCATCCAGGATCGGCGCAATCATCTTGCACGGGCCGCACCATTCGGCCCAGTAGTCCAGCAGGACCGGGGTGGTTGATTTGAGTACGTCGGCTTCAAAAGTGTCGTCTTTAATGTGATGAATATGTTCGCTCATTGCTGCAAACCTCTTTATGAATTGTGGGAAAGTGCCGCGCGGATCAAACCAAAGTGTGCGGCAACAGGCGTCGGCGAAACCATGCTAACCAAAAATGCCCTACTTGGAAAGCAAAGTCACGGCCCGGCGGCTGCAGTCCAGCCATCAGCGCATCCGTAAGCGCTTGTTTCCGCTTGTTTCTGTTAAAATATGGGCGCTTTTACCGATTTCAAGATCGCTTTTAATATCGCATTAATTTCGCCAGAGGGCGAGGACGCCCATGACCTATGTAGTGACCGAAACTTGCATCAAGTGCAAGTACACCGATTGTGTTGATGTTTGCCCCGTGGACTGCTTCCGCGAAGGGCCTAACATGCTGGTGATCGACCCTGACGAGTGCATCGATTGCACCCTGTGCGTGGCGGAATGCCCGGTCGAAG
>JANMXV010000859.1:0-1087 GCA_031381325.1 Betaproteobacteria bacterium
ACTCGGAACACCGCTGGCGCTCGTCTTGTCCGCAGTCATTGCCGGTGGCGGCGGGGCCGTGTCGACACCGGCCAGCTCGCATCTGCTTGCCCGCTGCTCGTCGCTGCGGTACTTGCCTCTGGTGTTCTCCATCAAGCAGACGGCGGTGCCGGCCGGCCTGCTTGTGGCCGGGGTGTTCGCGCCGCAACTGACGGAATGGCTGGGTTGGCGCGCCACGATGATGATCTGCGCGGCGGCGTGTGCCGTCTTCGCGCTGGTTCTGCAGCCCCTGCGCAATATTTTCGATACCGACCGGGTGCCGACGCGAACTTTCCGATTATCGGATTTCCGTGCAACCTTGACCTCGGTACTGGCCACGCCAGGCCTTCGTGCCTTGTCTTTCGCGTGCCTGGCCTTCAACGGCCTGCAGGCTACCGTCACGGCATATTTCGTCATCTACCTGACGACGATCGGCTACACGCCGGTGGCCGCGGGCTTTGTTTTTTCCGTGGCGGTAGCGGTTGCCGTGCCCGGCCGCATCCTTTGGGGCTGGCTCGGCAGCAGCCATGTTTCTCCGCGCCTGATGATGGCGGGGCTTGCCCTTGGCATGGCTGGCAGTGTGGCGCTCCTCGCGCTGTGCAGCGCCGGCTGGCCGACGCTCCTGATCGGCCTGATCGCCTGCGTACTCAGCGCCACGGCGCTATCCTGGCACGGCATTCTGTTGGCCGAAGCCGCGCGCGCGGCGCCGGAGGACATGCGTGGCAGTGTCACCGGTGGCGTGCTCTCCTTCGGCCAGGTCGGCGCGTTGGCCTTGCCGCTGATGTATTCAGGTCTTCTTGACGTTACCGGCAGCTACGGCATCGGATTCATCATGTGCGGCGTCCCGGCGCTGCTGGTGGGCGTCCACCTGCTGCGTCAGGGTGGCTCTGCGAAGGTTTGATTAACCAAGAGTTACATGCCCGGTTCAAATCAACGGTTTGAGTTCGCCAAGCATCGTAGGAATTAATTCCGCCACGGTCGGATGGATATGCACTGCGCGCTGCAGCACGGTGTAAGGCGCTTTCGCGACCATCAAATCGAGTATGCAATGAATCGCCTCGTCGCCGCC
>JANMXV010000870.1:0-1966 GCA_031381325.1 Betaproteobacteria bacterium
CGCCGGCGCTTGTTGCATGTGCCGCCTTCTCAGGTGAACTGATGGTGGCGATAACGCGTGCGCCAAAGCGTTTTGCCCAATGCACGGCATAGTGACCTACAGCGCCGGCGCCGCCGGTGACTAGAACAATCTTGCCTTTGAGATCGCCACCGCTGTTGCCAACTAAGGTGACGCAACGATGTGCGGTCATGCAGGGTATGCCGAGGCAGGCGCCTTCGTTGAAGCCAGTGATGTCAGGCAACTCGGACACCAGATCCACATTCAACGCAATGTATTCGGCTGCGGCGCCCAGCAGCCGTCCGCCGCGCTGGCCGTTGTAAAGCCACACGCGCCGGTTGAGCCATGCAATATCCACGCCCACGCCGATCTCATCGACGATGCCGCTGCCGTCGCTGTTGGGAATGATCAACGGGCCTTCCATCGCGTAGGTGCGGCCTACGGTGCGGTTGCTATCGGCGGGATTCACCCCCGAGGCGTGCAGACGTATGCGCACTTCGCCTGCGCCGGCGTGTGGCGTGGGTTGTTCGCCAAACTGCATGACTTCGGTGGGCTTACCTTGTCGGGTGTACCAGGCTGCTTTCATTTTGCTTCATTCAGCTTTCATGTGGGCCAGAAACAGGTCAGCTACCAAGATTGTGGTTCCCGCGCAGGCGGGAACCTAAAACACCGCCAGCCAACGCCACGTCATTACCGCTTTAACCTCAAGGCGCATGCCGCACCGCCCGCCATCCGCCGTGAGTATGGCGCCGCTGATGGAAGACGCCCGTGCGGAGGCGAGATAGAGCACCGCATCGGCCACTCCATCGGCACGCGCCAGCCGTCCCAGCGGTGGGTCTTCGACTAATTCAAGCCAACGGTTACATCATACCTCAGCGATCCACTCCTGCGCCGAGCGCTCCGGCGTGCAGCGCCCTACGGCAAGCTCAGGGCAGGCTTATTGGCGCCCTACGATTCTGCTCACGACGCACGTCCGCACCGCATCGAACCCCATCAGCCTTTGCGGTAACATAGGAGCGCGATCCTCTTGGGTCACGCCACTTTTTCATGGAGTTCCGCCATGTCGTCTTATGTTGCGCCGCTCAAGGATATGCTGTTCGTGATCAACGAACTCGCGGGACTGGATGAAGTTGCCCGGCTGCCGGGCTGCGAGGACGTCAATGCCGAACTGGTAGAAGCAGTGCTGGGCGAGGCGGCGAAATTCGCGCAGGAAGTGCTGGAGCCGCTGAATCGCGTGGGCGATAAGGAGGGCGCGCGGCTTGCCGGCGGCGTGGTCACATCGCCATCGGGCTTTAAGGCGGCATACCGGCAATTCACCGAAGCCGGTTGGAACGGCCTTGGCGGCATGATCAAGTTTGGCGGCCAGGGGCTGCCGCATATCGTCGCCAATCCGGTGCAGGAGATGTGGAACAGCAGCAATATGGCTTTTTGTCTATGCCCGATGCTGACCTCCGGCGTATTGGAGGCGTTGACGCATCACGGCTCAGCGCAACAGCATAAAACCTATGTGCCGAAGCTCACCTCGGGCGAGTGGAGCGGCACCATGAACCTCACCGAACCGCAGGCGGGTTCTGATCTTGCCGCGGTGCGTAGCAAAGCAGTTCCCGAAGGCGATCATTACAAAATCAGCGGCACCAAGATTTTTATCACCTGGGGCGAACACGACATGGTCGAAAACATCATGCACCTCGTGCTCGCGCGCCTGCCCGACGCGCCCGAAGGCGTGAAGGGAATTTCGCTGTTCATCGTGCCCAAATTCATACTCAATGCAGACGGCAGCCGCGGTGCGCGCAATGATGTGAAATGCATTTCCATCGAACACAAGCTCGGCATCCACGCGAGTCCGACCTGCGTGATGCAGTATGGCGACGGTGGCGGCGCCATTGGTCATCTGGTGGGCGAGCCGAATCGCGGGCTGGAATACATGTTCACCATGATGAACCACGCGCGGCTTGCGGTGGGACTCGAG
>JANMXV010000816.1:0-2291 GCA_031381325.1 Betaproteobacteria bacterium
GGCACGCATAACGCACACGCGGTGTGCGCGGCAGCGGGCATTGCGACGCTCAAATTGATACGCGACACCGACGTTTGCGAACGCGCTACCGCCAGGGCTGCCGAGTTGCGCAAGGGCATGAATCAGGTGCTGGAGGAAGAATGCGTGCCGTGGGCCGTGTACGGCGACTATTCGTTCTTTCACTTTTTTACCAATCCCGCCAACTACCCGATCAAGCCGACCGCATTCGATGCACACGCTGCGCCGGTGGAATGGTTCAAGCCCGACAAGCGTGAAAGCATGCTGGCCAAGCTGGTGCTCGGATTAATGGTAAACGGCGTGGACCCCAAGAGTTGGCGCGGCGGCATCGTCTCCGCAACTCATACTGTGGAAGACATCAATCTCACTGTCGAAGCCTGGCGCAACACGCTGCGCGCCCTGCGGCAAGAAGGAGAGTTGTCTTAGCGCGCCTTACTCGCCAAGCAATTGCGCGCGAGCTGCATCGGCATCGTCCATCACCTGCACCAGGCGCGAGATGCCGTTCTCCAATGATGCTGCTATGCGTTCGACGCCGAGCTTGCTGCCGTCGGGATACATCATCAGCCGCACCGCGGGCGAACTGCCCGGCATCGACACCGCGCCGATGGTGAGCACGCCGTCTTTTTCCAGCATTTCCATGGCGACGATACCGGCAGCCTCAACCGCGACCAGCGCCGGTTTGCCGGATTTGCCGCTGTGTTCGCGCGCGATGTCGAGCACGTCTTCGCCCGCGATCTATACGCCGGGCCCGCCGAGATAGGCGCGCTTCGCCCCGTACTGCGATTGCAGCACTTCGGTGACCTGTATCGCGAGTTCACCGGCGCGTTTGATCACCCTCGGATCGAAATCGCGCAGCGCATTCGCTACACCGACATATTGTCCGGCCTGTGCTTCGAGGCCCAGTTCATAGGCGCGCGATCCTATGGCAGTGACCAGATCCTTGCGTCCGACAAACACACCGGCGCGCGGACCTGCCACATGCTTGTCCGCCGAACACACGGCAAAATCGACGTCGCCGACGGCGAACGTCGGCGGCTCTTCGAAGAAGCCCACGCGCGAAGCCATGTGCGCGTCGTCCACGAACACCAGCGTATGCGCTGCGCGCGGCAGCGCCAGCGCGCGCTTGAACTCGGCAAAATCGAGATGCTTCTTCGATGCGGTGATCGGCGTGATCAACAGCAACCGCGGCGCGCCTTCGCTGTGCCACGCGCGTTGCAGATCATCGAACGAAAAGTACTCGGTAAAATTCGCGCCGGCCATGGCCATCGGCCGCACCGCCGACGGATGCGTGATGCCGCCGAGTGGCGCGAGGCAAAACACGCGATCGCCTGCCTTGAGCACGGTCGTGAGCGCGATGAAGTTCGCCGCCGACACGCGGTTCAGGATCAGCGCACCGTGTGTGGCCGGGTCGGCCGCCATGTGCTTGAGCGCGTACGGCTCGGTCTTACCCTCGAAGCGGTTGAAAAACGGCACATGGCTGGTGAGGTCGCCTACTTCATCCGCGGTCAGTCCGCTGCCGCGGTTCATGCCCGACAGATCGTAGACGCTGTCCTTGCCCTTGGTGCGAACGCGGTCGCCTGCGATTTTGCGCGCGCGCAGCATACGCACCACCTCTTCGTCGGTGCTCTTGAGTATGGCGCCGCGCGCATAGCGCACAATGGGGTCCAGCGGATTGCCGTAGCGGTCAGTAGCAGTGGACATGATTCTTGCCTTGAACGGGTGGGGGAGACCGAAGAATAGATGCCGGCAAATTCATCGTCAAGCGATGGATTAATTCGGGATTACTAAAATTTCCTCGCCCGTTTGACAGCGAGCGCAGGCCGGGCGTAGCGCAGCGAAATCTGCGAATTCATCCTCCGCAACACAATGTAATTCGCGTCCAAACCAACCGCCATCGTCAGCGTCGTTTCGCGGATGGCGAAATGGAGTCCTGACTCGCAGATCACATCGCCGTAGCCGCATCGTGCTCATATAGCCAGTTCAGAGCGGCGAACGTGCGGTCGCCGCTGGTCGCCATCAGTTCATCACGCTTTTGCTGCTCGGGGCCGTCGGGCAGATGGAAACGCTTGCGGTTTACGGCACTCAACTCCTGCAGCCGCGTAGCGCGCGGCTTGCGTACCGCCTCGTAGCGTGCGAGCGCGCCCGGCACGTCATCGGGCATCGCCTTGAGCAGTGAGGCGAGCGCGGCGCCATCCTCGATCGCCTGCGCAGCACCCTGCGCCATCATCGGCAGCATCGGATGGCAGGCATCGCCCAGCAGCGCGATACGGCCC
>JANMXV010000818.1:0-14749 GCA_031381325.1 Betaproteobacteria bacterium
ACTGCGCTGGCCTTGCCGCCTTGCGATTGCTTCGAATGCCGTGTTTCAAGATGCGCGCGATATTGATCAAGTTCGGGGCATCGAATTTCACCGTTTTCAAGGGTGAAAAACGGTATCGTGGCGGGGAGTGCCGCGTCAACATCGTGGGCATCGAGTCCCAGAATTTTGGCCAGCGCGCCCGGTTCCCCCGGCAGCGTTTTGTTTGCCCAGCATTCGAGCCTCATCGAATACAGCACTCCGCGCGCGGTCGCTGTCATCAGGCGATAATCACGCGATGCCAGCATGGCGGTCGCGTATTCTTGGTAAGCGGGAGGTTCACGGTTTTGCATGATCGCCCTCCAGCGCGTGAAGCATTTCCAGTGTAAACGCGCCGGGTTCGCCCCCGGTGTTTTCAATTGAGGTGCTCACGCAGCCACGCCGACCGTGCGCGATGCAAGCCACGAGTCAAGATCGCTTTGTCGATACCGCGGAAGCCGCCCCACCATTACCACCGGTAAGTCGTACCGCCTCGTAGACTTCCACACCGCAAGCGTGTTCTCTGCGAGGCCAAGATACTCTGCGGCCTGCTTCCTGTTCAGAAGCCTGATTCTGTCGAAATCTTTCTTTTTAGTGAGAAGCTCCTCACCGGACTCTGCGGTTCCAGCACCGGTGATGCTGCCAGTGCCAGTGGCGAAAACCTGAGCGAGGTCACGCTTGGTCTTGTCTGTCATTTGTACGGCCTTTCATCGGCATTGATGCCGTGACCGCATGGTCTGCCAATCTTTATGAAATAGCCAAAGTGGAGCGATTACTCTTTATTTTTCATGTGCTTGCGACGCATCAGGCGATTCCGCGTTGCGCGCGTTCGCTTAACTTTTAGATCAGCGACGAGCGCGCTGCGCTCGGATTTAGTAGCCAGTGGCAGATGAGTCAGTAATTCCTTGTCGCTGAGAGCAGTCGCGTCAATGCCCGCCTTCACGTAATCGTATGGGTCTTTAATCTCGACTCCTGCAGCATGCATCGCTGCGCCGATCAGCTTGTAGTACGGGCCGTCACGACCGCGCCCTGGCTCGACACTGAGTACGTTTCGCATAGTCTCGGCCACAGACGCCGCAAAGCGGCGCCGACCATCGGCACGCTGCTTACGGTCGCATTCGATAAACAGCAACATACGAATGTCGAGTTTGAGCAGAGACAGGAATGTTAGAAGTTGCGAATTATCTGTAACTCCGTCCCCGACGAGGCGATTAATCTCCTCTCGCAAGGAGTCCGGTAACTGCCAACGCTCAATATTCTCAAGAAGGCGTTTGTTCCGTTGCGACTCAATATCGCTCGTCATACACGTCTCGAATCAACCCGCGCGCCGCCGGCAAGTAGCCTACGCCGCCTTCTTCACCCGCCCCGCGCCGACGGCAATTCGCGTAACGGGTTGCGATTGGAACACCGCGCGTACGGCGGACGGCTGCCTGGACGCCACCAGCAACAGCGCGCGCGCAGGCCCGTGCGGCTCGCGCGTGAGTTTCAAGGGGTAGGCGAAGTGCAACATGTTCCGTTTACGCTGCCGCTGCGCGCTTCCTCGCGCCACGCGCCGACTTTGCGGTGACGATGAATTGCAATCCCGTTGCATTCAGAATGCGGGTAAAGCTGCGCAGTTCCGGGTTTCCCTCGGATGAAAGCGTGCGGTACAGTTGCTGCCGATTCAGTCCAGCGCGTTCCGCAACCCTGGTCATGCCGCCGTGCGCCTCGGCGACATTGCGCAGGGCTTGCAGCAGCGCGCCGGGATCGTCTTCACCTGCGGCAGCGTTGATGTATGCTGCGGCCGTGGCGGGATCGCTCAGCCTGCGCATGCGGTATGCCTTACTTGATACGGCGGGGGGTAGCTGTCCTTTGCTCATAGTCTTTCCAGTATGCCTTTGCAGTTTTGATGTCGGCGCCCTGCGTGCGCTTGCTGCCGCCACAGAGCAAAATCACCACCAGCTTTCCCGCCCGTGCGTAATACACGCGATAGCCGGGGCCGGTGTCTATCCTCAACTCCCATACGCCATCACCCACGGGCTTATGGTCGCCAAACAAACCGCGCTCCAAGCGATCCTCGCGCACCTGTATCGCCGAATACCCGACAGAATCGGTCACAGTATCGAGCCACTCCTGAAAGGGGATGCGCCCGTCAGCAGTCTGATAGTGCAAAACCTGAAAAGGATCGTTCACGGTGTATTGTCGTTTATAACAGACACCATGTCAAGCACGCCATGCGCGCGCAGCGCTAATATTTCGCATCATTCGCCGCCACATGCAGCCGGCGACCGGCCCAGCTTGGCAAGCTCGGCCTGCGTCATGTCGAGCGCCGGCAATACGTCTTCGCGCAGCACTTCGCCGGGGTGCGTGGGTTTGCGTTTGGAAGCGCGCTTGCTGCGCATTGTTTGTCATCTGAGTTTTTCCCAGCTTTTCCAGGATCAAACTGTTGAGGCTTTTCTTGCCGCGCCGCGCTTCGACCGCCAGAGCACAATGAAGGGACGGCTCCATGCGCAGCACCAGCTTGCCGGAAAACGGCTTGCCCGGTTCCTCTCCGCGCTTCTTGCAAAACTCCAGATAGTCGTCAACCGATTCCCGGAATGCCTTTTTGATCTCGGTCACGGACTTATCCGCCAGCTTTGGAAACCTTTCCCGGTTTCAGGCGCACCACGTCCGCCGCAGGCAGCAACCCGCCCGCTATGCGCATTGCTGTCGTAGCTTTCTGCATGGACTCCCTCACCGGATCGAGGTTGAGCCGCGCGTAAATCGCTGTGGTACTCACGTTTTTGTGTGCCAGGGTTTTCCCAATAATGGGCAGACTCGCGCCCGTGACTGCCTGCCAACTCCCCAGCGTGCGCCGCAGGTCGTGTATGCGCAGGTCTACGATGCGCGCCGGGCCCGGGTCG
The DNA here is from genome assembly GCA_031381325.1 of Betaproteobacteria bacterium. Classification (GTDB taxonomy): domain Bacteria; phylum Pseudomonadota; class Gammaproteobacteria; order Burkholderiales; family SG8-41; genus UBA5216. The sequence continues at coordinate 2,898 of JANMXV010000818.1, forward strand.
ATGCGTAGCGCCTTGGCAGCACTGCGAGCTTCCTTGAGCGCCTTACTCATGTCGGACGCGCCTTTGGCGGCGTCAATCCGGTCTTTCGGCCAGCCCTGCGCCTCGGCGATCCAGTCAACCAACTGATACAGTTCGGCCCGATCCAGTATCCGCCGCCAACCCTTCTTGGGTTCAACCAAGTGTCCTTTCTCCCCGTCACCGGGGAAAACATGCTGTGCCGTCTTGTCCTTCTCGTTTTCCGATACCTGCTGTTCGTCGGCGATCTTCCGACGCCTGCGCAGAATATTGAGCGCATCGGGCAGTAGCGGCAGGGTATGCGCCTTTTCCGACTTGCGCACCCTGAATGACCACTCGCCGCGCTCGAAGCTCACCTGATCCCACCGCATCGCCAGAACGTCGGATCGCCGCGCACCGGTAAGCAGCGACATCAGGATGTAATCCCGAATCGTCTCGTTCGGTTCATCGGCCACTGATTGAAAGAACCGCGGCAGTTCGTCCGGCTGCAAGAAACGCTCGCGCTCCTCCTCCGGAAATAATTTGATGCCCTGTGCCGGGTTGGACTTGTCCCAGTGATCCCACTCGATAGCACGGTTGAACATCGAGCGTAGCAGCTTGACTGCTGTATTAGCCGTCACCTTGCCACGCTCGCGTCCGAGCTTCGCGTGTAGTGCCTGAATATCCGCCCTCTTGATGTGCGACAACTTGCGGGCGCCCCAATGCGAGAGATACAGCCGGTAATGGCTGCGCGGCTTGTCAGGCCGCCTGTTGTGAACCTCGGAGTGCTTTTCCATGTAGTCGGTGAAAAGCGCACCCAAGGTCATCTCGCCGCGCGCAAGGCGTTTCTTCTCGGCAGGATTCTCCCCTTTGGCAATCGCAAGATTCGTATCCAGAGCGGCCTTGCGCGCCTGCTCGATGGTCAGACCCTTGGCCATGCCCTGCGCGTACCGGCCCAGCGTAATGCGTTCTGGGCGTCCCTTGACCCACCGATACACGAGGAATGACTTCGTGCCCTTGTCGGTCACGCTGACCACAAGGCCCTTGGTCTTGCTGTCGTGGTAGTAAGCCCGACTGCCAGGTAACGCGGGCGGGAAAGCACCAATTGCTGCCTTGGTAAGGTTTACCCGGTTCAGTGCCATCGTCCCTCCCGTGCTATGCCGGTGCTAGGAATTTGGTAAAGGTTCGTAAAACTTCGGCATAGCTCCACAAGGGAAGAATAGGCTTTTTCATAGGGAAAGTAAAGATTCGTGAAGTTTCGTAAAAGTCCGTGATATCATTGACCCGGAAACTCCTAAGGGGCAGGTCGCACGTTCGATTCGTGTTCGGGGCGCTTTAAAAACAATGTATTCCCTCACTGCGGCCGCAGCGTTGCCCGGCACAGATCATGGCAGCGACACAGCCAAGGCGAGTGCAGCTTGACAATCTGTATCTCATAGCGATACGCTTAGCCATGATTAAAACGTTCCGGCACAAAGGGCTTGAACGATTCTTCCGCGACGGATCGAAGGCGGGTATCCAGCCCAAGCACGAGAAACGGCTGCGACTCCAGCTTGGCCGCCTTGATGCCGCTAGGAGCGCGGCGGATATGGAAATGCCGGGCTGGCGCTGTCATGCCTTGGCCGGCGCATTCAAGGGCCATTGGGCCGTGTGGGTGGACGCGAACTGGCGTATGACCTTCACGTTTGAAGGTTCGGATGCCGTGCTGGTGGATTATCAGGATTATCACTGAGGAAAAATACGATGAAGACGCGCATGTATAACCCGCCGCACCCCGGCGAAGTGCTTCAGGATACCGTGCTGGAACGTATCTCGGTCAGCGAATTTGCAAGAAAACTTGGCGTCTCGCGGGTCGCGTTGTCCCGTGTGGCCAACGGGCGCGCAGCGGTGAGCGCCGATATGGCGCTACGGCTGGCTGCAGCCCTTGGCAGCTCGGCGGAATCGTGGCTGCAAATGCAAGCCGCCTATGATCTCTGGCATGCGGCCAGGAAGCAGAAAGCGAAAGTCCAACCACTAAAACTGGCTGCCTGAATATCACGTTTAAGCGTAGCCATCGGGATTGAGCGGCGCGCACAACGCTGCGATTGGCCGCGTAGTTACATCATAGCGCCAACAACATAGCCGCCATACCCTTCCCTATCGGCACGGCAACCGCTAATTCAAAAAACACGTCTAGCAGGGCCGAATTGAGTTAGGTAGCGGACGCGACTGCGGCTGCTTATAATAGAGGCGAGGTTTGAAAAGAATGGCGACTCTGACCCCTCGGGTTGCGACTCTGACCCCTCGGGTTCTGCTCGGGTTCTGCTATTATTTAACAGACCTTCCAACGGGACGGGGATTCGATGTTTTGAACGTTTTCGGGGTCGCCATGCCGAGGCCGAAAACACAGGACGGCTATGAATACGGCACCCGTTTAATCAGTTACCCTCATAGTCGATTGCTAGTCGTCCAATACAACGTGGCTCTAGCTCCGAGACAGGAGGAATGTCGCGAACGCATGTTCGTATTCGATGGCGCGAAGTTGACGCCCAGTACAAATACACGAATCGGTTGCGGCAGTTATTGAGGGCGCGTTGGCGCTCGGCGCGGGCACCTCGGAGTTAAGTTACCCCCGGCAGAGCCGAGGGCTTATTAGGCTATCGAAAATTACCGCAGTCGAATTAATTTCCCGGAAAACATGCGCATAGCCGAAACTAGAGGATAATTTTATGCCGCGCCAGCCGCGCCTGCGCCTCAAAAAATAGGCTCTGGTACCTGGGTACACTTTACCGCCTATGACCTCGTTTTCTTCCATATTGCTGCGACGTTTCTGGTACGCTGTCGGCTGGTTCGGCATCGCATTGCTGTTCTATCTCTCACTTGCGCCGCAGCCACCGTCGATTTCAATTGAACATGGTGACAAGGTGGGCCACGCGCTAGCGTACGCCACGCTTATGTACTGGTGGGCACAGTTGCTGGCCACTACGCGACAGCGCCTCTGGCTGGCAGCGGGATTGATAGCGCTGGGCATTGCAATCGAATACGTGCAGGGCTGGACAGGCTGGCGGACGTTTGACTACTTCGACATGCTGGCGGACGCAGCCGGTGTCGTGTTCGGCGGGATTCTAGCCACCCTTGCGCCCAATCTATTTACGTTTGTTCGCCGGTTCGGAAACCGACCCGGCTGAGCGTGTAGTCACGGCATGAAATTCCACCGATGAACGAGCAGGCGATTTGGGAGACCCATCCGTGTGCGCCCTGCCTCATATTCTGGTGTCTAGCCGACCAGTAAACTGCACCGGAGTACAGACAATCGGCTGACGCCAAGGCGCTTGGCGAATTCAGCCTGTGTCATGTCGAGCGCCGGCAATACGTCCTCGCGCAGTACTTCGCCGGGATGCGTCGGCTTTCGTTTGGGGTCGCGCTTGCTACGCATTATTTGCAATCTGTGTTTTTTCGAGCTTTTCCACAATCAGAGCATTGAGGCTTTTCTTAACGCTCCGTGCTTCGACTGCCAGGGCGCGATGAAGCGAGGGCTGCATGCGCAGCACCAGCTTGCCGGAAAACGGCTTGTCCGGTTCTTCGCCACGCTTCTTGCAAAACTCCAAATAGTCGTCAACCGATTCCCGGAATGCCTTTTTGATCTCGGCCACGGACTTGCCTTGAAACGTGATCACGTCACGCGTATTGCCCAGTTCTCCGTGGAAAATTCCTGCATCGTCGTCGAACTCGACCACGCCGATATAACCCTTGTATTCCATCATGGCATCACCTTCGCTGACTCCAGAAAACGCCGCATCGACTTCACCGCGTCCTTGTCGGTCTCCTTGCGCGGGTGCGGCCGATGGAACACGGCACGCACGCTCTTCAAGGCAATACGAACCCGCGAGCCGCTACCCTCACTGATTTCAGCGCCTGCCGCAACCAGCATGGCCTCTATCGCCTTCCACCCTATATCCGAGCGGACAGGCTCATCGAAGATCGCCTGCAACGTTTTCTGATGTTTGTTGTTCAAGTGTGTATAGTATCAATAATTAGTATCAATTGTAACCTGTCCTTAACTCCTCATCTGCCGGCCTTGGCGATCCTCCCTGGGTTCATGCGCACCACGTCACCCGCCGGCAACAACCCACCAGCCAAACGCATTGCGGTAGTTGCCTTCTGCATGGATTCCCGGACCGGATCGAGATTCAGCCGTGCGTAAATCGCAGTCGCGCTCACATTTTTGTGTGCCAGGGTGCGCCCGATCACGGCAGGCTCGCGCCTGTGACCGCCTGCCAGCTTCCCACCAGCGTGCGCCGCAGGTCGTGTATACGTAGGTCATTGGTGCGGGGCGGGGCCGGGCTCGATTCGTAGCGCCTTCGCCGCGCTGCGGGCATCCTTGAACGCCTTACCCAACTCTGGCACTCCCTTGGCAGCATCGATCTGGTCTTTCGGCCAGCCCTGCGCCTCGGCAATCCAATCCACCAACTGATGAAAACTACAGGCGTCGAATTGCTTTCCTACCGAACCACAAAATCAAATCGACTGCGGTAGCCATCGCGGAAAAAGTATGAAGGCATGACCGTGGACGAGGTCGCGAAGGCGCGCAACATTGATCCCGACGACGTGTTTTTCGACATCGCGGTGGAGGACGAACTTCAGGTCAAGTACGTGGTGCCGCGTGCCAACACCGATTGCGCGGCGCTGGCCGATGCATTGAGAGATACGCGCACAATGATCGGCCTGTCCGATACCGGCGCGCGCACCTGGATATGCTGTGCGAGTCAGGCTATACGACGTATCTACCGGGACATTGGGTGCGCGAAGAAAAGGCGCTCAGCCTGGAGCAGGCGGTCAAACGCATTACCTCCGAACCCGCGGATTTCTTCGGGTTCAAGAACCGCGGCCGGCTGCAAGCAGGCGCCGCTGCCGATATCGTAATCTTCGACGAAAACAAGATAGGTTCACCGTTGCGGTCGACGCCGGTCAACGATCTGCCTGCCGGCGGCACGCGTCTTTATTCCAAAGCCGAGGGTATATCCCAGGTCGTGGTCAATGGCCGGATTCTGTATCAGGACGGCAAACACACCGGCGCAATCTACGGAGAAATATTGCGATCACGTTGCACACCCGGCGCGAGTCCTCGACATCAACCGCCGTTAATCCCCCGCTGCCAGGTGGATGACCTGATGCCCAGTTTATTGTTCGCACGCTTCTCCAGCCAGTACGCATAAGCCCGCGACACATGCTCGAACGGTGACGCGATGCCGAGTTTCTGCGCGGCGTCTATCGGCCAGTTGGGGTTGTGCAAAAACTCCCGGCCCAGCGCAACCAGATCTGCACTATCGGAGCTTACGATTTCCTCGGCCTGATCCGCGTGAATAATCATGCCTACCGCCATGGTCTGGATGCCGGCGCCGGCCTTGATTTTCCGCGCGTAATCGACCTGGTATCCATAGCGCGGCGCGACATCGGAAGTGGCCGCATCGGACATACCGCCTGCACTGCAGTCGATCACATCCACGCCGTGCTCCTTGAGTGCGCGCGCCACCGCGATGCTGTCCTTAATCGACCAACCGGCTTCGTCGACGGCTGACACGCGAAAGAACAGCGGCTTGTGTGCCGGCCAGTACTTGCGCACCTCGCATACCACTTCCAGCGGAAAACGCATGCGCTTTTCCGCGGTGCCGCCGTATTCATCAGTGCGCTGGTTCGCCACAGGGGAAAGGAATTGATGCATCAGATAGCCGTGCGCGCCGTGCAGTTCCAGCACCTCAAAACCGGCCTCGCCGGCGCGCCGCGCCCCCTGTCCCCAGGCTGCCACGGCTTCACCAATATCGGCCTGCGACATGGCGCGCGGCACGGCGTATTTTTCCGAAAACGCAATCGCGCTGGGCGCTATCAGTTCCCATGCTTCGCCATGATCCACGCCCGGACAATGCGCCAGCGGCACACGCCCCTCCCACGGCACGCTGCGGCGCGCCTTGCGCCCTGAATGACCGAGTTGAATTCCCGCGACCGCGCCGTTGCGCTTGATCAGATCGGTGATACGCTTAAGCGGCGCGATGAAATCGTCTTTCCACAAACCCAGATCGCGCGGCGTCGAGCAGCCGCGCGGGTCTACCTTGGTGGATTCCACGAACACCAGACCCGCGCCGCCGGCGGCAAACTTGCCGTAATGCATAAGGTGCCAATCGTTGACGTGTCCATTGTCGGCGCAATACTGCAACATCGGCGACAGCACAATCCGGTTCTTCAGCGTGATGCCGCGAATCTGCAGCGGCGAAAACAACTTGCTGTCCATTACAATTCCCTTGGCAACTTTTAATGTAATGTTGCGGCTACTGCACCGCTTGCGAATACCCCATCGCCGGCGCACCGCAGGTCAGTGTAGTACGGCGCATGTCGCGGGGGTACTTCAAGTCTTCGTAGACCTTGCCGCGATGCATGGTGACGCGATTGTCCCACATCACCAGATCGCCAACCCGCCATTGGTGACGATAGACAAATTCACGCTGCGTCGCATGCTCGGTCAACTCGCGCAGCAGCATCAGCGCTTCCGGCAGCGGCCAGCCGATAATGCGACCGGCGTGCGAGGACAGGTACAGCGAATGCCGCCCTGTGCGCGGGTGGATGCGCACCAGCGGCTGGCGCACCGGCGCGAAGTCGCGCAATTCCTTTTCGGTGAACTGGAAGCCGAGCGTGCCCTTGGAGAAAATGCGGCTGTGTTCGGTGACGAGGTCTTTGATCTTCTCCTTGGTATCTGCATCCAACATGTCCCACGCGGCGCGCATGTCGGCGAATTCGGTTTCGCCACCCACGGGTGGAATGACGTGCGCGCACAGCGCGGAATACTTGGCTGGAATCGTCTTGTAACTGCTGTCGCTGTGCCACAGCCGGTTACCCATGCTGAACAGCCGCTTGCGATCTTCGGGCGGCAGTATCTTGTCGCCCGGTGCGAGATTGGAAATATCGGAGAGCAGCGGGTTGTCCAGCCTCACGCCCTGCTCTGGCTGAATCTTGGTGTACAGTCCTTCGAGTTCGCCGAGGCTTTTTGTGAAGCGAATCTGTTGATCGGTGGTGAGCGACGTGCCGCGGCGGAACACCAGCACCGCGTAACGATCCATCGCATCGTCAATCGCAGCCGCGATCTCCGGTGAGATCGGCACGCCGATGTCAACGCCAGTGCATTCAGCGGCTATGACGGGATGCAGCGGCGCAAAGGTCAGGCCCGGGTTGTTTCGCATTTTCTATTCTCTCCGTGGAATCATCACGACACTTTACCAATCGGTATTATTAAATTATTGCTTATGTCCTCGACATTGGAGAGTCGTGAGCCCCAAGTTTCGCACAAAACACAGCGGCCAGATTGCGCCGCAGAGTGCAGAGTGGTATACGCCTATCCACTATAATGACAAGCAGCCCGTAAACCGTGTGAGGAGACTTTTACCATGCATATCGTGCCATCGCCGGATGTCATCGGCGCCGAGATTCAAGGCGTGGATCTGGCGCAGCCGTTGCCAGATGCCGAGTTCAGTCGCATTGAGGCGGCTTTCAACAAACATGCGGTGATTTGTTTTCCACAGCAGCAGCTCAACGAAGCGCAAATGATCGCGTTTGCGCGGCGCTTCGGCGAAGTGGAAAAGATTTTTCTTACGCACTATGCGCATCCGAAGTTTCCCGAAATCATGTACGTGTCGAACATCAAGGAGAACGGCCGCGATATCGGGCACGCCGACGCCGGCCGCGTATGGCACACCGACATGTCGTACACCGCGCGTCCGCCGCGCGCCACCATGCTGTACGCGCTGGAAATTCCGGTGGACAATGGCGTAGTGCTCGGCGACACGCTGTTTTCCAGCGCCGCCGACGCGCATGATGCGCTGCCGGCGGAAACGCAACAACGCATCGCCACTCTGCGCGCCATTCATCAGGTGGCAGGCCGTCGCGCGCGCACCGGCACCGGGCAGGAAGATCAGGCCCTGCGAAGACTACAGCCTGCGGTGGTGCATCCGGTCGCGCGCACGCATCCGCACACCGGGCGCAAATGCCTCTACGTGAGCAAGGGCGAATGCGAAGGCGTTGAAGGCATGCCGGTGGATGAGGCGCTGGCGCTGATCGACGAGTTGGCCAATCACACCGTCGATGCGCAATTTCATCATACCCATCGCTGGCGCGTGCATGATCTGCTGATGTGGGACAACTGTACCGTGCAGCATCTGGCGTCGCTCGACTACCAGTGGCCGCAGCACCGCCGCTTGATGCATCGCATTACCGTGGACGGCACAGCGCCGCTGTGATGCGCGAAGCTACTCGACGGTAGCGCCTGCCGCGCGAATCACCCGCGCAAGATTTTCACCATGCGCCCGCACTACGCCGGCAAACGAGCACTCGTCGGTGACGGCCAGCGCGCTATAGCCTAGGGCCTGTTAACAATCACGCCAACCAGATGTAAACACACGCGAGATTGAGCATGGAAGTGAAATTGCGTGCGCGTTTTCATAGCGCGTAGCAACGCGGCGAAACTGTTTGAGGCGGCTGAAGAAGCGTTCCACCAGATTGCGGTCTTTATAAATTTCTATACCCCACCTGAATCTGGTTATGTAGCGCCAGCGAGTGGTAGCGCTTGCGCCAGTTGTCGCCAATACGCTCATGCGCATCAACGACCAACGTATCGACGTTCAATTGCCCGAGACGGCGTTCGGAGTTTCATCCAAGGTGCAACAGCGCGTCGCGGCAATCCCTGTTGCGATGCAGGCACGGCTTGACAACGGCACGGTTTTAATTCCGAGCTTGTTCCGCCATATTTGTAAGCAAAATTACCTACGTGCGCATGCGAAGAGAATTTTTTCGCAGGCGGCCTAATATGATAGGCAAACACTGCAGAAAATTAACCTCTGGACCAGAGAAAGCATACCACGAACATGCCCTTACTCCTGGAAGTTGAGAATCTTCGCACGCAGTTCGATACCTCTGACGGTACTGTACGCGCCGTGGACGGCATTTCCTACACCGTCGACGAGGGTGAGACGGTGGGGATCGTGGGCGAGTCGGGTTGTGGAAAATCCGTGGGCGCGTTGTCGATCCTGCGCCTGATTCCCGAACCGCCGGGCAGAATCGCCAGCGGCAGCATCCGTTTTTACGGGAGAGACCTGCTCACCCTGAACGACGCGGAAATCCGTGCGGTACGCGGGCGCCAGATCGCCATGGTCTTCCAGGAGCCTATGACGTCGCTCAATCCGGTGCTAACCATCCGCCAGCAGCTTTGCGAAGGCATGGAACTTCACCTTAAACTCAGTCGCAACGAGGCGCAGAGTCGTGCGATTGAACTGCTCGACGAGGTCGGAATCTCCGATGCCGCGCGGCGGCTGCAACAATACCCCCATCATCTGAGCGGCGGCATGCGCCAGCGCGTGATGATTGCACTCGCGCTGTCGTGCAAGCCAAAACTCATTATCGCCGATGAACCGACCACCGCTCTGGATGTGACCATCCAGGCGCAAATCCTGGAGCTGATGCGCGAGCTTACCAAACGCTTCGGGGTCGCGCTTATCATCATCACGCACAACCTCGGGGTGGTGGCCCGTTACGCCGACCGCGTCAACGTCATGTATGCAGGCAAGATTGTGGAAAGCGGCACCGCATCGGACATTTATCATCGGCCGGTTCATCCTTACACGCTGGGACTTTTGCGCAGTATCCCGCGCATGGACCGGCCGCGCGGCGAGCGTTTGATCCCGATCGACGGCCAGCCGCCCGACCTTACCCGGGAGATCAAGGGTTGCGCCTATCGGCCGCGCTGCAGTTTCGCAGTTGAGCGCTGCATGCGGGAGACGCCGCGGCTTGAAGCAGTGGCGAGTGGCCATGTTTCGGCGTGCTTTGAAAAAGCCCGGCTTGAGCGTCTGCTAAAGGAGGCGTCATGAGCGCAGTTGCAGGTGCGACGTTGCACCCCGCGCCATCGCAGGCGGCGCAGGCTGGACAGCCGTTGGTTGAAGTACGGAATTTGAAAATGCACTTTACGGTCGCAGCCGGAGTGCTCGCGCGCAGGAAGGCGGCCACCATCAAGGCGGTCGATGGCGTGAGCTTTACCATCGCGCGCGGCGAAACCCTGGGGTTGGTCGGAGAATCCGGCTGCGGCAAGACCACCACCGGACGCTGCATCCTGCGTCTCGAGAAGCCCACGTCAGGCGAGATCCTATTCGAGGGCCAGAACCTGTGTGATATCGACCGCACCGCCTTAAACGAAAAACGTCATCGCATGCAGGTCATTTTCCAGGACCCGTTCAGTTCGCTCACTCCGCGGATGAAGGTGGGCGCCATTATCGGGGAGCCGATGATGGTGCATGGCATCTATCCGATACGAAAGGAACGTGAAGAGCGCGTGGCCGAGCTGCTTTCGCTATGCGGTCTGAATCCCAAGTTCATGGACCGTTATCCGCACGAGATGAGCGGCGGACAGCGCCAGCGCGTGGGCATCGCGCGCGCACTGTCGCTCAACCCGAATTTCATCATTTGCGACGAGGCGGTATCCGCACTGGACGTTTCGATCCAGGCGCAGGTGATCAATCTGCTGGAGGACCTGCGCGATCAGTTCAACCTTGCGTATCTGTTCATCGCCCATGACTTGAGCGTGGTGCGCCATTTGTGCCACCGGGTCGCTGTAATGTATCTCGGGCGGCTGGTGGAACTCGCCGATGCCGACGAGTTGTTCTCCAATCCGCTGCACCCCTACACCCGGGCGCTGCTCGAGGCCGTGCCGATCCCGGATCCGGATATCGAGAAACTGCGCGCCCACAACGTCATGAAGGGCGAAATACCGAGCCCGATCAATCCGCCGAGCGGTTGCGTGTTTCATCCGCGCTGCCCGCTTGCGGTTGACAGCTGCCAGCAGGAAGTGCCGCAGTTGCGCGAACTGAAGCCGGGGCATTGGGTAGCATGTCCGCGCGTATAGACGCTATTACGAGGAGGCGCCCGAAACCGGTGGCGGACCGGATGCGGGCAGTGCAGGAAGTCGTTGCGAAGCAGGATTCGCCGCGACCAGCCGCCGCGATGCAGACGACCGGACAGCCGTCGGCAATCAAAGTGAACTAACCCAACGAGGTGAACCTATGAAAAGCATTCGAATGAAAGCAGTGTGTGCCGTAATTGCGGGCGTCGCGATCGGCATCAGCGCAGCCGGCTCGGCAGGGGCACAGACTCCGAAGCGTGGCGGCATCCTTGAGTATCTCGTTCCCGATGAGCCGCCCAGCTACGATGGGCATCGTGAGGGCACCTTCGCGATGCTCCATCCGGTGGCCCCCTATTACAGCGTATTGATCCGGGTAAACCCGGATAATCCTTCCTCAATCACGGACTTTGTGTGCGACGTGTGCGTGGGCAAGGTGCCGGCGCCGACTGACGACAACACTACTTACACGTTCAAGATCCGCGACGACGTGAAATTCCACACGGGCGAAAAGTTGACGGCGCAGGACGTAGTGGCCTCGTACAAGAAAATCATTTGGCCCCCGGAAGGCGTGAGGAGCCAGCGCCGTGCGTATTACAGTATGGTCGAGAGCGTGAACGCCCCGGACGACAGCACTGTGGTATTCAAGCTCAAGTTCGCGAGCAACGCCTTTATACCGGCGCTCGCCATACCCTTTAACTGGATCTTCCAGAAGAGTGTGCTTGACAAGGACATGCACTGGTACGAGAAGAACATCAACGGCAGCGGGCCCTTTATCTTCAAGGAACGCGAGGCGGGTGCGTTCATGCGCGGCGAGCGCAACCCCAACTACTACCACAAAGGCCAGCCTTATCTCGACGGCATCAAGACGATCTTCGCCAAGAAAGAGTCGCTGCGGGTGCAGGCGATCCGCGGCGGCCGCGCCGCCATCGAGTTCCGCGGTTTCCCGCCG
>JANMXV010000283.1:0-3858 GCA_031381325.1 Betaproteobacteria bacterium
GGCGCCGGTCGCTTCGGCAGGCGTGGACGAGGAGTTGCTGAGCGCCCTCAATCAGCGCTATTAGCTTGCGCAGGACGGGTCGCTGGGAAATACCCGGGCCGCGCGGGCGATCAGCGATAAAAAAGTAATCGTGACCAACGATCTGAAAAACAACACAAGCGTTGCGTTCGGCCAGAAATACGCCGAACGTGGCATCGGCTCGATGGCCATGTTGCCGCTGATTGTTGCGGATGAAGCGGTAGGCGCGCTCGCGCTATACGCGCGCGAGAATGCCTTCTTCCACGAAGAAGAATTAAAACTTTTGACGGAGCTGACCGGCGATATCACGTTCGCGATTGAACATATCGAAAAAGAAGAAAAGATCGCCCGCCTCAGCCGCATCCAGGCGCTCATGAGCGGCATCAACGCCGTGATCGTACACGTGCGGGATCATCAGGAGTTGTTCAACGAGGCGTGCCGCATTGCCGCCGAGCACGGCCAATTCGAAATAGCCTGGATCGGCAAGCTGGATCCGGCGACTCAGGATGTGACACCCGTTGCGTGGGCAGGCGAAAGTGCAGAAGAGCTAACTCGATCCAAGTCTTCCGCCCAGGCCGACAACCCCCGGGGACAGGGAGCGGTTGGGCGCGCTATCCGCGAGCGGCGCCCGGTATTCAACAATGACATTGCCGCCCATTCTTTTGGCGGACCGCGTATGAAGGAAATCCTGAGGCTGGGTTTCCGTTCGCAAATCACGCTGCCCTTGTTCGAGGATCAGACGGTGGTGGCGACTTTAACGATGTATGCCAGAGAGCCAAACTTCTTTGATGAGGAAGAACGCGGTCTGCTGACTGAACTGGCCGGCAACCTCTCATTTGCGCTGGCGCATATCAGCAAGGAGGAAAAGGTCGCCCGCCTCAGCCGCATTCAGGCGGTTATGAGCGGCATCAACACCGTGATCGTGCATGTCCGTGACCGCCAGCAACTGTTAAACGAGGCATGCCGCATTGCGGTGGAGCACGGCGGCTTCGGGATGGCGTGGATTGGTACGGTAAATCCGGATAATCTGGAGATCACCCCTGCCGCCAGTGCCGGCATCGAATCGGACTCTCTACTGCAGTACAAGTCCACGGCGCAGCCTGACTCCCCGCTGGGCCAGGGCGAACTCGGCCGCGCGGTCAGAGAACAACGCGCCGTGTTCAGCAACGATATTACGGTCGATTCCGGCGTGGGCGGCGAGCGCAGGAAAGAGGCTATCCGGCGCGGCTATCGCTCGAGCATTTCACTGCCGTTACTGGTGGAGGGCGCCGTCGTAGGAAACCTTTCGTTGTTCGCAGGCGAACGAAATTTCTTCAATACCGGCGAACTGAAGCTGCTCACCGATCTGGCGGGTAACATTTCGTTCGCGCTCGAGCATATCGCGAGGCAAGACAAGGTCGAAAAGCTGTCGCGGATCCGATCGGTGTCGAGCGAGATCAATTCGCTGATTGTGCGCATTCGCGACCGGCAGAAGCTACTCGCGGAAGCCTGTCGCATCGCAGTGGAGCACGGCGGCTTCGGCATAGCCTGGATCGGCATGGTGGACCCGAAGACCCTGGAGATCATCCCCGCAGCTTCCGCAGGTGTAGATGCGGACTCGCTCTCGGCGACCAGCCGCAATACCGTTTTCCCCGCCACCAGCATGGTGGGCCGTGCCATCAGCGAGAGGCGCCCGGTATTCAGCAATGAACTCGCGCTTGAAACCAGTGAGGGGCGCGCGCGCCGCCAGGAAGCCCAGCGGTGCGGCTACCGCTCGCTGATCGTACTGCCTCTGGTGGTGGAAAACAAAGCGGTGGGAAATTTATCTTTGTTTACCAAGGAGCCAAATTTCTTCGACGACGAAGAAATCATGCTGTTGACCGAACTTGCCGGCAACGTTTCTTTTGCGCTGGAGCTGATCCAGAAGGGGGCGGCTCTGGCGGACAGCGAGAAAAAACTCGACAGTATCCTCAGTACCCTGCATGAAGTGGTGTGGTCGATGGATCCGGAGAGCGGGCGAATTGTCTACGTCAATGCCGCCGTCGAACACCTGACCCGGCAGGCGCCCGCTGACTTTCTCGCCCAACGCCGGCTGTGGCGAAGAATGGTGCATCGCGACGACCGCGAATCCATGCGCAACAGCATACGCAGGCTGCTGCAGGAGGGCACGCTGGCCCACGAATTCAGAATCGTGCTCGCCGACGGCGAAGCGCGTACCGTGGAATGCGGCGCGCGCGTGCGGCGCGACGCGACGGGGAAATCCGTGAGCATCGATGGCACCCTCAGCGATATCACTGAGCGCGTGCGGGCCGAGGAACGCCAGCGCAGACAATACGCGTTGGCATGCTTGCTGGCCGCACTGGCCGCGGCGGCGAACGAAGCCGTCACCGTGGAAGCCGCGTTTCAGAATTCGCTTAAGCTGATCAGCGACTACGGCGGTTGGCTGATCGCTCACTTGGCGACCTTTGCAGCGGACCATGCGCAGCGCGGGGTCGTCAGTTCATTGTGGCAGGTCGAGGATCGGGATCGCTTGCGTTTCGCAAATTTGATTGAGTACTCGGAGCATTTCGACAACGCGAAATTCGGACGTTTCATGGCCCGCGTGATAGGCACGAAACTGCCCATCTGGATCGAAGACACCAGCGCGATCCCGCCGAGTCAGCGTACCGGCCTTGCCCTCGCTGCGGGTCTGCGCCGCGCGTTCGCGTTCCCGGTGGTGGTGCAAAACGAAGTGGCGGCCGTCCTCGAGTTTTACGCTGAAGACGCCCGCCCCGCCGATACCTTGTTGATCGAGAACATCAACCAGGTTGCGGCGCAACTGGCGCGGGTCATCGAGCGCGCCCGCGCCGGCGAAAGCCAGACCCGGCTGGCGGCGATCGTCGCGTCTTCACAGGACGGGATTGTGAGTTCAACGCCTGATGGAACGATCCTGACATGGAATGCCGGCGCTGAAAAAATGTTCGGCTATGCGAGTAAGGAGATTATCGGCCACAAGATAACCTTGCTGGTACCCGATGATCTGCGCCAGGATGTGCAGCAGCGCAGGCAACGGTATCTGTCCAGCGGCAACTTCGTGCCGTACGAATCCGAGCGCCTGACCAAAGACCGGCGCAGGCTCGCGGTATCCGTGAACGCCTCGCCCCTTAAAGACGGGACGAACCAAATTATTGGCATCGCGACCATCTATCGTGACATCACCGAGCGCAAACAGGCCGAGACGGCGCTGCTCAGGCTCAACGACGAGCTGGAAGACAAAGTAGTGGCGCGTACCGTTGATCTGCAGCGTGCCCGGCACGAGGCCGAAGAGGCGAGCCACGCCAAATCGTCTTTCCTGGCCGCCATGAGCCACGAGATCCGCACGCCGATGAACGGCGTGATCGGCATGATCGACGTGCTGCACCAGAGCAGCCTCAAGGGCGATCAGGTGGAGATGGTCGAACTCATCCGCGAATCCGCGTTTTCCCTGCTTGGCATCATCGAAGATATCCTTGATTTCTCCAAGATCGAGGCCGGCAAGCTGGATCTGGAGCAAGCGCCCATCGCGGTGGCAGATGTGGTGGAAGGCGTGTGCAGTCTGCTCAACAGCATGGCCGATAAGAAAGATGTAGCGCTTACCCTGTACACCGATCCGGCGATTCCGGCGCAGGTGCTGGGCGATGCGCTGCGTCTGCGCCAGGTGCTGATCAATCTCGTCAACAACGCCATCAAGTTCTGCAGCGGGCAGCCGCGTGCGGGACGGGTGTCGGTACGTGCGTTGCTGATTGAACGAAGCGCGGAGAAGGTGACGGTGGAGTTGCGGGTAACCGACAACGGCATCGGCATGGATGAGGAGACGCAGGCGCGGCTGTTCAGCGCATTCAC
>JANMXV010000284.1:0-2373 GCA_031381325.1 Betaproteobacteria bacterium
CAGATCAAGACGCCTGATCTGGGCAGCATACACAACACGATAGAGGCCGTGCTCTACTGCAAAGCCAAGGGCATGGGGGCATGCCTGGGCGGCACGGCCAACGAGACCGATCACTCTACGCGCATCTCGACGCACATGGGGCTCGCATGCCAGCCGGATTTCATGCTCTCCAAACCGGGACTGGGTGCCGACGAAGCGTTGATGATACAGACCAACGAAATGGCTCGCACCCTTGCCCTACTGCAAGCGCGCCTATGAGGATACGGCGAGTGGCTAACCGAGCATGTGTGTGCGTCGGATTCTCGATGCTGGTGGGTGCGTGGGGCGGCGCATCGGTCGCGGAGGCGGCCACCGTCGATGCAGCGGCAGAATATCCCGCGAAACCGGTGCGCTTCATCGTGCCGTTTCCACCCGGCGCGGGCACAGACATCACGGTGCGCCTGGTCACTTCTGCGCTGACTGAGCTCTGGGGCAAAACCATGCTGGTGGATAACCGCTCCGGCGCGGGCGGCAACATCGGCACCGAGATCACCGCGAATGCCGCTGCTGATGGATACACCGTCATGCTGTGTACGCTTGGCTCGCACGCCATTACGCCTGCGCGCAGGAAACTGCCCTACGACCACATCAAGGATTTTTCATTCATTGCGCTGATGGGTTCTACCGCAAACGTGCTGGTCGGTCATCCGTCGCTGGGCATGAAAAATGTCGGCGATGTGGTCACCTATGCAAAAGCGCATCCCGGCAAACTCAGTTACGGTTCGTCCGGCGTCGGCACGGGTCCGCATATGTCGATCGAGTTATTTAAGCACATGACCGGCATCGACATCGTGCATGTGGCGTACAAAGGCGCCGCGCCCGCGCTCACCGATGTGATGGGCGGACACATAGCGCTGAGCACGGGCAATCTACCCGGCGGGCCGCTGGCGGCGATCAAAGCCGGCAAGGTAACCGGTCTGGGCGTAACCACCGCCAAACGCAATCCGCGTGCGCCGGAGATTCCCACCTTTGCCGAAGGCGGCGTGGCGGGCTACGAAGTGGCCGCGTGGTACGGCATCTGCGCGCCGGCGGGAGTGCCTGCGGGCATCGTGACCAAGCTGAACGCGGGCCTGGTCAAGGTATTGAGTTCGCCCGATCTGCAACGGCGCATGGAAGAGCAGGGCATAGATGTCACGCCATCGACGCCGGCAGCATTTGCCGCTCACATCAAAGCAGAGTCGGCAAAGTGGGCTAAGGTAGTGAAAAGCGCAGGGCTTGCGGAAAAATAGGAAGAAGGATGCTACAGCTTCACTATGCCGCAGATACGCCAACCACCGATGAAAGCGAAACAACGGATCATTATCCAGCCCTTAGGCGAACCCGAACACCCGGGCGGCGTTGCCGTAGAGCCACTTTGTCTTGACGGCTTCCTTGAGCGGCAGCGCCAGGTACTCGTTGATCAACGTCTCGTGCGGCTGCCCGACGAGGCCCGCCGAAAGCCCGACGAGGACCTTGTCCTGGATGCGCGTGTTGCCGAACTGCAGCAGCATCTCCCATCCCGAGCCGGCCTGGCCGAGATACTTGGCGCGGTGGGCGGAGGTGTCCATGTGCAGCTTCGGGTGGCGCAGGACCAGCGCAACCATCTCGTTCACCCACGGCCAGCCGCCGAGACCGCCGATGATCGTCAACTCGGGGAAATCGATGGCCACCTGGTCGAGGTGCCGCGGATGGCCGAGATCGTACGGCCGGTCGGTCGCGTAGTTCATGGACGAGTAGATGCGCACGGGAATGTCCAACTCGGCGGCCTTGGTGTAGAGCGGATAGAAGCGCCGGTCGCTCGCTGGGATGCCGTCGACGAGGGCCGAGACTCCGAGCGCTTTGAAGCCTTGTTCGCGTACCCGGCGCTCCAGTTCGCGGACGCCGCGCATGCCGTCGTACGCACTGATGCGCGCGAGGCCGATAAAGCGCTCCGGATAGTCCTGCAGCAGCGCGGCGACTTCGTCGTTGCTGATGCCGAAGGGCACGCCGCGCACGATGCCCGCGCGTTCGAGCACGGCCACGTATGCGGACATCGCCGTTGCCGGCCGCGCGTCGCCACCGTCGCTGCGCGATTGGAAGATGCGCCCATAGTTGGCCATGCCATAGCCGGCTGGTTGTCCGGCCCGGGCCGCGACCAGCGCCGCTGGCGGCGGCGCGGCTGCGGGCGCGGCGCCGTCACCGGCGGCGGGCTTCGGTACATTGCACTCCATGTCGATTACCTGCATGCGCATCCTCTGTCAGGGGGTACAGGAATTTCAAACACAATTTTTCACCGACCTGCAATCTATTCCGTGAAGGCCGAACAGTCAATCGCGTGTGAATGTTCTGTCGCGGGTGAATGTTCATTTTGCAAAA
>JANMXV010000872.1:0-4375 GCA_031381325.1 Betaproteobacteria bacterium
GTTCGCGCCTGATCCCGCAGGTGCCGACGATCGCCGAAGCCGGCGTGCCGGGTTACGAGGCCACGACATGGTTCGGTGTGCTTGCCCCGGCGGGAACAGCGCCCGATGTCATAGAGCGCCTCGCCGCAGCGTCGCACCAGGCCGTCGCAAGCGATGACCTGAGGCAACGCATGCTGGGTCATGGATTCGAGCCGATGGGCAATACGCCGCAGCAGTTTGCGCAGTTGATCAAGCTCGAGCTGCCGAAATGGGCGAAGGTCGTGCAATCATCCGGCGCTAAAGCCAATTGAGACAAGGAAACAAGAGATGTCATACCAGACCCTGCGGGTGCGCGACATCGACATGCATTACGACCTGGCGGATTACACGCCGCCCTGGAAGAGCAAGCCGGCGGAGACGGTGCTGCTCTATCACGGCTATGCGCGCAACATGCAGTTCTGGCAGCACTTCGTCCCGCTGCTCGCGGACCAGTACCGGGTGCTCAGATTCGATGCGCGCGGATGCGGCGAAACCACCCAGCCGCCGGTAGGCAGCGTCTTCACCCTGGCGCAGTTTGTCGACGATGCCATGGGCCTGCTGGACGCTCTCGGCATTGACCGCGTACACTGGGTCGGCGAATCCTCGGGCGGCATCCTCGGCATGACGGCCGCCCTGAGTCATCCTGCACGCCTGCGTACGCTGACGATGTGCGACACACCGTTCCAGCGCCCTGCCGACATCGCATCGACTTATTTCGTAGGCGAAAGCGATCGCGAGGCGGCCTTCGAGAAATATGGCGTGGGCGGCTGGTGCCGCAAGACTTTGTCCTACCGCATCGATACCACGAAAGCGTCGCCCGAGCTGTGCGAATGGTACATCGCCCAGATGGACAAAAATCCGCAGCACATCGCCGTGGCCCTGGAACGCATGATCGGGAAGGCAGACTTATGGCGCAGGCTTCCAGAAATCAAGACGCCCACGCTCATACTCGCCGGCGAAAAAAGTGCGGTCGCCAAGCCGTCGATGATGAAGGACATGCAGGAACGCATGCCGGCCGCGAAACTCGTCACGATTCGAGGCATCGGACACGGCGTCAACATGCTCGCGCCGGAAGAATGCGCACGCGAGATCAGAGCATTTCTCGAAAAACACGGTGACGCGGTGTAGCGGTGAAGAAGTTCGATTGAAGCGGGCGAACGGCAGCTCTGAACGTTCTGAGCACTGTTTTAGCGTGTTTCTGGGGCGTAACCAATGGACGCCTACCAGCCTGGAGCTGTCACACGAACCTTTACCTCCATAGCAAACCTTCGATCCGTATTATCATGCATATGTAAACAATCAATTACAGACAAAACCACCCTAAAGCTATGCTGGCAAGTAACAATCGATTGACGGAGACTGACAAACGCGTCGACAAGGATGTCGAAGACGTGTCATTTGAGAACCGCTTGTTCGAACGGCTAGTTGCTAAGTCAAAGCGATTCACGCGCGTGGACTTCAAGTATTCTATTTTCGAATCGTGCTACCTCCGAAGCTGTGCGTTTGATTCATGCGATTTTACGGGATGCCGATTCATTGGAACCAATCTTGCGAGAAGCCCGATCCCGCGAGCATTCGGTCGGCAATTGACAAGCTCGACGTTGTTGATGATTGGATGCTGAAACTCTTGGTTATGGTGGAAAATAATGCACGAATTTAACAATAGAATGATTGCTCAACGCTTGGTCCTACTCGCCGTGAATAAAAAAAATTACAATGAGGAGCTTTTCGGACTATCAAGCGCTGCTATAAAGCGCTGGATGGAGAATAACCAGTTGCACCCGACTTCGCGCATAGTAGAGCTTGTAACTACTATATCGAAAAAGCTACTTTTCCTCGCGAGTAAGAATCAAGAACAAGTCTCGCCAGAGTATCGAAATATTTCCATAGAAATTTCGACAATTGTAGAAGCTATCTCGTCCGAAGGTGGGTAACCTGCGCCCCAATGTTGGCGTTCGTCGGCGTCAAGTGGATTCCGTACTCACATTAGGCTAATGTGTGTCTGCTTTTCCATCTAGCCAACTACCGGTTTGGGCCGTTATGTAAAGCTTTGCATAACGACCCATAGTCGCCGGTCGAGTTTCCCGAAAGCAGTTGCTGATGTTCAACACGCCAATAGCCCGCGACCAACACCACCGATTTCTTCATCGGTACTGGCCGCAAATTCAGTTCAAGCTCGCTGCCCAAGCGGACCGCGCAGCAGTCTTCCGGGCAGTGCTCCCGTAGGCTTGCCGTCACGCAGCAGGATCTCGCCGTTTACCACCGTCGCTGCCACGCCGCGCGTGCGCTGCACCAGCCGCCGCGCGCCCGCCGGCAAGTCGTCCACCACCTCCGGCATCTCGGCCATGATGGTGTCGGAACGGGTCGAGGTTTTTTTCCAGCGCGGGCTCGATCATGGTCTCGGCGGGATGCTGCCCCCGCTCGCGCGCGACTTCGGCAACCGAGCGGTGCGGCACGCCAGCGCCCGAAACGCATAGGGTAATATGTGCAAACGCCAGCCCATCAACAAGGAGGAGGCAGCAGCATGGAATTCGGACTCACCTGGGGCAAGCTCGACGAAATGGAGTACGTCACAGAGGCGGAGAAGTTGGGCTTCACGCACCTGTGGGTCACCGACAGCGGCCTCATCCGCTCCGACGCCTTCGTCTTCCTGACCGTCGCCGCGCAGCAGACCAAGACCATGAAGCTTGGCATGGGCGTGGCGGTGCCCGGATTGCGCCTCGCGCCCACGCTGGCCGCCGGCATGGCTACCCTTAACATGGTCGCCCCGGGCCGCTGCTTCTTGGCCATGGGCACCGGCAACACGGGCATGCGCCTGCTGGGCAGGAAGCCCATGACCCTGAAGAGCTTCGAGGCCTATGCGCGCACCGTGCGCAACCTGCTGGACGGCAAGGACGCGGAGTACGCAATCTCGAATTCCACCTATCGCGGCCGGCCGCCGAACGCCAGAAGATAATGCACGAGAGCCACAACGTCTACGTGGCCCCCGCCGAGCGGCGCTTCGTCACGCCCGAAGTCATCAAGCGCTTCTGCATCGTGGGCGAGCCGGCAGAAGTGCTGGAGCAGGTGCGCGAACTGGAGCGCAAGGGCGTGCGCCAGCTCATGTGCAATTTCCCGCTGGAGCGCGGCTACCAGATGGTGCGGGATTACGCGAAGAACATCATCCAGAAACTGTAGGCCGGTGCCGGCGGCCTGGGTCGGACCCGCCCCGC
Organism: Betaproteobacteria bacterium; assembly: GCA_031381325.1. Classification (GTDB taxonomy): domain Bacteria; phylum Pseudomonadota; class Gammaproteobacteria; order Burkholderiales; family SG8-41; genus UBA5216. Next base: position 3,231 of record JANMXV010000872.1, read on the forward strand.
TGGCCGATATCCGTCCAAATCAATCGCACGCGAAAGGGAGACGCAAATGAGTGGCGTAAAAGCGGGAATCATGGTGAGCAATCAGCAGTTCGAAGGGGTGGATATGGTGAGCGCCCTGGAGGAGCAGATCATGATGGTGCGGCTGGCCCGGGACCGCGGATGGGATTCTTACTTCGCCGGGCAGCACTACCTGAACGAGGGCGGCAACCAGGGGCTGCAAATGGTGCCTTACCTCGCCCGTCTGGCCGCCGACGCGGGAGACATGACCCTTGGCGTAGGGCTGCTGCTGGCGCCCCTACGTTAAACCTCAGGGACAGACCACGTTTTATTTTTACTGATTTCCTCGTGCGCCCACAATGGGTCAAGATCTGCGCCATTCGGCCAAGTAAGCGCACCCAATTCAATGCGAACATTCCGAAACAACTGAGCGTCTTTGAGCGTTGCGTATATTCCTGCGACGGGACTATTCACCAGTGCCGACATATCCACGATGCCGTTTGTGCCATCGTTGCAAGTGATGGCGAGTCGATAATCAGGCAGCACATTGACAGCGCGGACGCGCCAAGCCGCTGTCGCCCTTAGTCCAGGGGCGATATTTTCTTGGGCATCTGTTTCGATTGACATAGATTCCAATCCTCCATTAATTCGGCGCGGTGAAGCGCCGCCCATTCAAGTACCAGTGCCTGCGCACGTCTCGGTAGACTACCCTTGATCACATCCAAAGTACGTATATCAATCAAGGCTTCATATTCGCCATACAGTGCATGAAAGTGAGGGGGTGCATGCTCCCGCCAGAACATTTGGATCACGATCCCGAAAAACTGGCAGATAGTTGGCATACGCTCCTTCCCTGCCGGCAAGTTTATCAGCTTCACGGGGTATGGGAATTTTTAACGCCTGTTTTGACCAAAGTCTACTGTTTCCCCGCCCCGGCGGGCGGTCACCAGCAAGTCATTTGGCCCAACCACTCGCCGGTCACGAAATCCGGTATTTCAAAATCGCTACCCGGCAATGAACGTCCACAGCCCGTGCGTTGCCGCCAACGGAAGTTCTCGCTCTGCCGTGATAGCATTTCCCGGGGTTAGGAATTTCAAGTGCGACACGAAGTCGCTTGTAGAAGTTGTTTCCACTTTACAGGAGGGAAC
>JANMXV010000880.1:0-2350 GCA_031381325.1 Betaproteobacteria bacterium
CATGCATGCGCGGATGCGGCACCGACAGGCCCGGCTCGCGGATCACGCGCTCGCCGTAGAGCACAATGTCGAGATCGAGCGTGCGCGGCGCATTGGGAAACTCACGCGCCCGTCCCTGCTCCCGTTCAATGGCGAGCAGCGCATCGAGCAACGCGTGCGGCGCGAGCCCCGTGCGTATCGCCGCCACCGCATTCACAAAATCCGGCTGATTCACGTAACCCACCGGCGCGCTGCGGTACAACGATGATTGCGCAACCAGCTCAGTGTCGGGCAAGCGCGCCAGTGCGTCGAACCCCGCCCGCAACTGGCGCTGGGGTTGTTCGAGATTGCTGCCGAGCGCGATGTAAGCGGTTTCTGCAGTGGCACTCACGCCTCAGGTTCCTTCAGGTGCGTCCGCAGCGTCGCCATGCGATTGCGCCCGGGGCTTTCTGCGGCGGCGGCGCTTCTTGGGATCGCTGTCGGGCATCAGCATGCGCTCGCGCGCGGATTCACTGGCATCCTGAAAATGGGTCCACCAATCGCCGATCTCTTTATCGAGTTCACCGCTCTCGCAACGCAGCAGCAGAAAATCGTAACCCGCGCGAAAGCGCGGCAATTCCAGCAAGCGATACGGACGCCGTCCGGCGCGCTGCTCGAAGCGCGGTTGCATGGCCCAGATTTCTTTCATGTCGCCGCCGAAGCGGCGCGGTATCGCAAGTTTTTCAGCCTGCGCTTGCATCACCTGATCCATCGCCTTGAACAACGCCGGAATCGCGGGCAGGCCGCCCGCCTCGATCGACTTCCACGCGGCGAGCACTTCATGCCACAACAGGGTCGCGAACAGAAACGCGGGAGAAACGCCTTTATCGCCGCGAATGCGCGCGTCGGTGGTCTTCAACGCCAGCATCACAAAGCGCTCACCCAACGGCTGTTCGAGTATCACGTCCAACAAGGGCAATAGGCCGCCATGCAAGCCGTCCTTGCGCAGCCGCTTCACGGTCTCGACCGCATGGCCAGACAGCAACAGCTTGAGCATCTCGTCGAACAGCCGCGCCGGCGGCACGCTTGACAGCAAATCAGCGAGTTCGCGGATCGGCTGGCGCGTGCCCGGCTCGATTTCAAAATCCAGCGCCGCGGCAAAACGCACCGCGCGTAACATGCGCACCGGGTCTTCGCGGTAACGCTGCGCCGGGTCGCCTATCATGCGCAGCCGCCGCTTGTGCAGATCGGCTACGCCGCCATGGTAATCGTGTACCTGCTGTGTAGCCGGGTCGTAAAACAGCGCATTGATAGTGAGGTCGCGCCGTGTTGCATCCTGCTGCTGGTTGCCGAATACGTTGTCGCGCAAAATGCGGCCGTGTTCATCGGACTTTCCCCTTCCGCTTGCGCCCGCGATCCCGCCTTCGCCATCGCTATCGTTGCCGCTGGTATCGTGCCCAGCGCGAAAGGTGGACACTTCCACTGTCTCGCGTCCGCACATCACATGCACGATCTGGAAGCGCCGTCCGATGATCCGTGAGCGGCGAAAATGCGAACGCACCTGTTCCGGCGTGGCGTTGGTGGCCACGTCAAAATCTTTCGGCTCGCGTTTCAACAGCAAATCGCGCACCGCGCCGCCCACCACAAACGCGGCAAATCCTTTGGCCTGCAAAGTATCGGTTACGCTCAAAGCGCAGGCGCTGATTTGCCCCCGCGCAACGCCATGATTCTTGAATGGAATCACCTGCGCGCTGGATTGGCCGCGCCTGCCAAACATCTTTCCGGAAAAAACCCGGCCTATCAGTTTTTTGATCATGAGATAAAGATTATATCGCGGGCACAAAGCCCGTCTCCGATTTATCGCCGGCGGGCTGCAACGCGCATCCGAACAACGCTTCCAGATTAGCTTGCGTCAGCACCTCGCGCGCCGCGCCCGCGCGCACGCCGCCCGCGCCGTCGAGCAGCAGTGCGTGTGTGCATACTCTAGAGGGCCACAATACGTCGTGCAGCACCAGAATCACGCTGCGCGCCACGCCAAGCTCGTCACCACGCGCCAGCGCCTCCAGCAGATCCAGCAACTGAATCTGGTGGCGTAAATCAAGATGCTGCAACGGTTCATCGAGCAAAAGGAAACGCGGAGCCTGCGCCAGCAGTTGCGCTACGCGAACGCGCTGGCGCTCGCCGCCTGATAGCGTAGCGTAACGCCGCCCGGCAAAGGCCGCCAACGCCACGCGATCCAGCGCCGCCTGCGCAACGGTTTCATCGTCGCGCTGCCAGCCCGGCCACGCCGGCGCATGTGGAAAACGGCCGAGCATTACGTAGTCGAGGGCCGTGCCCCAGAATTCGCTTTCTTCATGTTGCGGCAACACGCCTATGGCGCGCGCCCGCGCGA
>JANMXV010000025.1:0-3328 GCA_031381325.1 Betaproteobacteria bacterium
GGGCGGCTGATGTGACTGCGCCCGCGATAGCGGGCGTAGGTGGGAATTTCTCCTTTTTTAGCAGCTAAAAAAAGAAGGGCGTCAGGCAATAGGCAAGGTCTGACCCCTCGCGTTTTCACCCTCGCGCAACAACTCCACCGCGTGGCGGAAACTCACGCCTTGCATTTTCATCACCCAATCGATGGGACCGCCGCCTACCTGACAGCCGAAGCAGTGCCACAGGTTCTTTGAGGCCGTCACCACCAAGCTTGGCTCGGCGTCGTCGTGGAATGGGCATTGGCCGATCTGATCTTTGCCGGATTTCCTAAGCTCAATGCCGGAGCCGGTTACCAGCCGCTCGACGGAGATTTCACTCTTTAGCCGCTCGATTTCCGCTTCGGGGATGCGTGCCATGGTTTTCTGTCTCCGCTCAAAAACCTGTCAAGGGGGTGGATGTAAAAATGTATGCATTTTTTTACGTTCACTGTATAATACATTAATTGTATTACTCGTCAACCCCTGCCCCATGCCACCGCACAACTCACCCTTAGAATCTTCGGCATCGTTCACACCACAGGGAAGTACGAACATGCCGAAGAAGCTTCACGCGGAGGCCAGCGCCGGGTTTGGTGTGCGGCTCGCCGAGTTGCGCAAGGCTGCGGGCGTCACGCAAACGGCGCTTGCCGCCGAGATCGGGATTTCGCAGCGCATGATGGCCTACTATGAAGGCCCTATCGCGCAGCCCCCCGCCAATCTGCTGCCGCTGATCGCGCGCGCGCTCGGCGTGTCCATCGATGCGCTGCTCGGGGTGGAGTCGTCGCGCCGCCGCGCCAAGGCGAGTGATACGCGCCTGCAGCGCCGTCTCGCGCAGATCGAGAAGCTTCCGGTGCAGGAGCGACGGCAGATTCTGCAGGTGCTCGATGCGTTTATCGAGCGCGGGCAGTTGAAACAGAAGATGCAGACCACGGCCTGAACCGTTAATAAGCCGCTAAAGGATAAACGCCATGACGGAACTCAAGGTGATATTGCCCGACAGCCTCGCGCGCGATGCGCGCAAGGCGGGGTTGCTGACGCAGAAAGCTATCGAAGCACTGTTACGAGATGCGATGCGCCGGCGCGCGGCGCGGGCATTTCTGTCCAACGCGCAGCAGGTGGCCAAAGCGAAGATTGCGCCGATAAGCGAAGCAGAGATTCAGGCGGAGATCGACGCGGTGCGCAAAGCCCGGCGCCCGGCGCGTGCGCATCGTCGCTGACACCAATACCATTGTCTCGGCGCTGTTGTGGCGCGGCAGCCCGCATCGGCTGATCGTGGCAATGGAGGATTATCCGGTTGTGTTCTACACCAGCCGTGTGCTGTTGGACGAGCTCGCCGATGTGCTGCCGCGCAGGAAGCTCGCCAAAGTCGTTCGCGCCACCGGCAAGACGCCGGCGCAGCTGGTCGCGGAATATGAAGGGTTCGTGAATGTGGTGACGCCGGCTTCGATCCGCCGCACCGTGCCCGATGACCCCGACGATGATCATGTGCTCGCCTGTGCGCTCGCGGCCAACGCGGACTTGATCGTGTCGGGGGATGCTCATCTGCTCAATCTGAAGCGCTATCACGGCATGCGTATCGTGGCGGCGGCCGAGGCGTTGGCCATCGTCGAGCGCGGTTAAGCCGCTTTAAATAACAGCGCCCGCGATAGCGGGCGTGGGTGGGAATTTCTCTTTTTTATTTAGCCGCTATGAATGAGGCGGCGGGGTCGGCGTTGCGGCTCAAGCACGAGCAGTTGGCCGCGCGGGCACAAAGAGCGTGCCCACCCTACGCTTGCTGATCGATGAACTCGCCGGCATTCTGCCGCGCCAGAAGTTCGCGCGGCGCCTGGCGGAGAAGCAATTGTCAATTCTGGCGTTGATCGAACGTTACAGCGCGCTGGTCGAGATCATCGAACCGGCCAGCCTCTCCGGCCCTGTGTCACCTGATCCCGATGATGATGTGGTGCTCGCCACTGCGCTTGCCGCTCAGGCTGAGCTCATCGTCTCGCGCGATAAGCATCTGCGTAACCTGAAGCACTTTCATCGCATCCCCATCCTCAACGCCACCGACGCCCTGCACCACATCGAGCAGCGCATCCGTAACGTCAGCGGCTAAAGAACTCGGCCGACATCACTACGCCTGCTACTGCGGGCGGGGGCGGGTAGTTCTTCTTTATTTAGCAGCTATGAATGCGGCGGCGTTGCGGCTCGGTTACGAGCCGGTTGTCCGCGTGGGCACAAACACCGTGCCCATCCTACGCTTGCTATGAATGAGGCGGCGAGGTTGTGTTCGATATGGGAAACGGGAGACCTGGCCCCGCCTCTGTGCGTGAAGCCCGCACTGATCGCCGCCGAGCGCATCGAGCGTACGATTCTGGTGTTGCGCGGGCATAAGGTGATGCTTGATTCCGATTTGGCGGTGCTCTATGGCACCACGACCAAGCGGCTCAATGAGCAGGTGCGCCGCAATCATGAACGGTTCCCCGTAGATTTCATGTTTCAGTTGACGAATCAAGAACTTAGCGTTTTGAGGTCGCAATTTGCGACCTCAAACGAGCGTCCCGGACGGGGTGGCCGGCGCTATCTGCCTTTTGTGTTTACGGAGCATGGGGCGCTAATGGCGGCCAATGTGCTCAATACGCCGCGTGCGATTCAAGCGAGTCTGTTTGTGGTGCGCGCGTTTGTGCGGTTGCGCGAAGTGCTCGCTACGCAAAAGGAGTTGGCGAGCAGGCTGGATGTGCTGGAGAAGCAAACCGCAGCACTGGCCTTCAAGCATGATGTGCTCGCATCGAACACGCGCGCGCAGTTCAGGCAGGTGCTCGATGCGTTGCGCGAGTTGATGACGCCGCCAGAGCCGAAGCGCCGGCCCATCGGCTTTGTGCATCCGAAGGAGTGATGGGCCATTGGATATCACAGGTTGTGATCTCCAATTCGGGTACGCAGGGAAACAGGCGCGGCTGATGTGACTGCGCCCGCGATAGCGGGCGTAGGTGGGAATTTCTCCTTTTTTAGCAGCTAAAAAAAGAAGGGCGTCAGGCAATAGGCAAGGTCTGACCCCTCGCGTTTTAAAATAATTCAATAAAAACATATAGTTACGCTATATCGTGTCTGACCCCATTATCAGCGTACTACGCCTGCTACTGCGGGCGGGGACGGCAATTTATCTTTCGGATTACAGAGAGTAGGCAACAGTCAAGGCCTGACCCTTGGTGTCTCTTCTTGGTGTCTCTTACGAGTTGATTTCGCCTGCTGTTCAGAAGAGGCTCCACGAATTTAATAAAAAGCCTTGCACAAGCCATAGACCAATTGTCCATGCAGCCGCACGCTTCCAAGC
>JANMXV010000107.1:0-13828 GCA_031381325.1 Betaproteobacteria bacterium
CCCTGCGCATTGCGCTGCCACAGATTAGTAGCAACCCAACCAGGGCAGATGGCGTTGACCAGCACGTTGTCTTCACCGAATTCGGTAGACAGCGATTTGGTAATGTTAAGCAACCCGCTGTTGGTAATGCCGCTGCCGAACATATAAGGATCGGGCTCTTTGCCCGCACCGCCGATGATGTTAATGATGCGGCCCCACTTTTGCGCTTTCATGATCGGATATACCAGGCGAATCGCGCGCAGGAAGCCGAAGATTTTCGTCTCGAACTGTTCTTTAAGTCCCGCGTCGGTCATGGCGGCAAAACGGCCCGAGTACATCTGGCCGGCGTTGTTGATGAGAATATCTACCGTGCCGAATTTTTGTTTCGCAGCATCGACCAGTCGTGCAACGTCGGCTTCTTTGGTCATGTCGGCGACGATGGCGTGTACTTCGCCGCCTGTTTGCTGCGCGAGTTCGGCACGCGTTTTTTCCAGTGTTTCCGCATTGCGACCGCAAATCATCACGCGCACACCCTCTTCCAAAAACTGCCGCGCGGCTTCGCGCCCTATGCCACGGCTTGCGCCGGTGACGATAGCTGCCCTGCCCTTGATGCCTAAATCCATTTTCACTCGCTTCCGTTATCTATTCGGTTAATCAATTTTCACACCTGAACTACGCACAATCTCACCCCACCCGCGCGTCTCTCGCGCCAGATAATCGGTGAATTCTTGTGTGGACATGCGTCCCGGAATCGCCGCATTGGCGGCCAGGATGTCACGCACTTTAGGTTGCTCCATCGCGCGCATAACCTCAGCGTGCAGCCGGTCCACAATGGCGCTTGGCGTTGCCGGCGGCGCCCACAGGCCCGACAGCAATCCAAGATCGAAATCACCCAGGGTTTCAGCGATGGTGGGTACGTCGGGAATCTGCGGTGCGCGCTTGGCGAATGATTGTGCAATCATCACCAGGCGCCCGGTTTTGGCGTGCGGCAACGACGCAGGTATGGTGGAAAATGACATGAAGGTTTCGCCGTTCATTACCGACGATGCCGCCGGTATGCTGCCCTTGAACGGCACATGCAAAAGATCAACGCCGCCCAATTTCTGCATGCGCACCGCTGCGAGATGCGTGATCGATCCCGCGCCCGACGAGGCGTAGTTCAGTTGTCCCGGCCGCGATTTCGCCAGCTTGATCAACTGCGGCAGCGTGCGCACCTGCGGCGCGGGATTCGCCACCAGCACCATCGGTGAACCGGCGACCATCATGATCGGTTGAAAATCCTTGAGTGGGTCATACGGCAGCTTGGCGCCGTAGAGCGTGGCGGAAATGCAGTGGCTGGCAATGTCGTGCATCAGCAAGGTGTAGCCGTCCGCGGGCGACCTGGCGACGATGGCCGCGCCCAGTGTGCCGCCCGCGCCGGGCCGGTTATCGATCACCAGTTGCTGAGCAAAGGCTTCCGCTAAATGAATGTTCACCGCGCGCATGATGACGTCGGTGATGCCGCCAGCCGGCCATGGCAGCACGATGCGTATGCTGCGGTTGGGATAGGTCTGTCCTGAGCTTGTCGAAGTGGTCTGCGCGGCAGCCTGCCCCCCGTTCAGCAGCCAGCTCGAAGCAGCAACCAACACCAGTGACACAACTTTATTCATGGCGCCTCCCTCCAAAAAACGCAGGCTCGAATTGTAACGCACGCCGCTGCTGGCGCTATCGCGACGCGGCTGTTTGCGACACAATGCGCGCGTTAAAAGAAATCAAAAGGGAGCACGCAGGATGAAGATCGGATTTATCGGCTTGGGGCAAATGGGCCGGGGCATGGCATCGCGGTTGATTGATTCGGGGCATCAACTGGTGGTTTGGAATCGCACACGCGCCGTGTCGGATGAAGTCGCGGCGCGCGGCGCGGCGGTTGCGGATACGCCTGCCGAAACACTGGCGGCTGATGTGGTGATTACCATGCTGGCCGACGACGCGGCCGTCGAGGCCGTGTGGATTGCGTCCGGCTTATTGCACAAGCTGCCGGCGACCACGGTGCATCTCAATATGGCGTCGGTCAGCTTGCGCATGGGACAACGACTGGACGGCGTGCATCGTCAACACGGCGGGCAGTATGTGTCCGCGCCGGTATTCGGCCGCCCGGAGTTTGCCGCACGCGGCGAGCTGGACATCATTGCGGCCGGTGTGCCGTCGGCCATCGCCCGCTGCGAACCGCTGTTTAAAGTATTGGGCCGTCGCTGGTTCAATGTGGCGGCGGAAGCGCCCAAGGCCAACGCGGTAAAAGTCGCGCGCAATTTTTTGCTGGCGACGATTATCGACAGCCTTGGGGAAGCGTTCGCCCTGGTTGAAAAAGCAGGGGTGGATCCGCAGGTGTTTTTCGATATCGTCACCAGCACGGCGATGAGCTCGCCCGCACACAGGAACTACGGCAGGCTGATGCTGGAAAACCCTGAGAATCCGAGCTTCACGCTGAAACTCGGCATGAAAGATGTGGAACTCGCACTGCAAACTGCGGACGATCTCGAAGTGCCCCTGCCCATGGCAGAGCTGATACGCCAGCACCATCAAGAAGCCATCGCCAACGGCTACGGCGAACGTGATTGGGCGGCGCTGGGCACTTACCTTATGGATAGCGCGGCGGGACGAATTGACGCAAAATCCGGCACCGCATAGCAAAAGGACACCCATGAAGAACCGCTACGATTGCAGCAAATGCCCCGGCTATTGCTGCAGCTATGAACATATTGAAGTCTCCGAGCACGATATCAAGCGCCTCGCCAAACATCTGGAAATCACAGCGGCCGTAGCCGAAAAGCGCTACACCAAAATAGACGAAGGCAAAGTGGTGCTGCGTCATCACAAAGATGAACACTTCACTTCGATGTGCGTGTTTTTTGACCGCGATGCGCGGCGCTGCACGGTATACGAAGCGCGCCCACATCCGTGCCGCACTTATCCGTATGGTGCGCAATGCGGCTACTACGATTTTCTAAAGTTCGAGCGCGCGCATCAGGGGGATGAAGAATACGTTGCAGTTACGCGGTAGTCAGCGCGGAGCAGAGTAACGTCAAAAACATTTGCCACAGATTAACACGGATACACACAGATTAACCTCGTAACTATTTGTTTTATTGCACTTTTATTAAGCCACTTATTTGCCGCACTGCTCTAATCTGTGTTCATCTGTGTAAATCCGTGGCAAAAAAGCTTTTCGCCTTTTACTTCTCCAGCACGAAAATCCGCTCAGCCACATGCGGGGAACCAAACGCATGTACGAGCTTGGGCACGCTGATGTTGGTCCACGCTTCCATTTCGGGATAAAGCTGCGGCACCGAAGCCACGGCAGCTCTGCGCGCTTCAAGCGACAAAAATTCATACATCACGCCGTGTTTATTCCAGCCCACGGCGCCCGCCATTTTGCGCATACCCAGGCAGCGCAAAAATGCATCGCAAGCGCGCGCGGCGCTGCGCGCCTATAATCCCCATCATGCAAGCCACGCTTCAAAACGCTAACACACTCATTTTCGCTAACCGCTTCGACAATCGTTTTGCGCGACTGCCGCCGGCGTTTTATCGCAAGGTTGAGCCCGCACCACTAGCCGCGCCCTATTTGGTCAGCGTCAGCGACAATGCCGCCGCACTGCTTGATCTTGATCCCGCCGAAATACGCAGCGAGCGCTTTCTCAATATGCTGGCGGGCAATCTGCTGCCGCCGGGCGCCGAGCCGCTGGCGATGCTCTATGCAGGCCATCAATTCGGCACCTTCGTGCCGCAACTCGGTGACGGCCGCGCGATTTTGCTGGGCGAAATCGTCAACGCCAAGCGCGAGCGCTGGACGCTGCAACTCAAAGGTGCGGGCGGGACGCCGTTCTCGCGCACCGCCGACGGGCGTGCCGTGCTGCGCTCGACCATCCGCGAATACTTATGTTCGGAAGCCATGCACGCGCTGGGCATACCCACTACGCGCGCGCTCGGCATCGCCGGCGCGGATGAAACCGTGTACCGCGAAACGCCGGAAACCGCCGCCGTACTGTTACGGCTGGCGCCCTCGCATGTACGCTTCGGCTCGTTTGAAGTGTTTTATCACCGGCGCGAACACGACTATCTCAAGCAACTGGCCGATCACGTAATCGAAGAACATTTCCCGCAGTTCGCCGGCTCGCCGGACTGCTATGAAAAATTTCTGATTGAAGTCATCGAGCGCACCGCACGACTCATAGCGCAATGGCAGGCCGTGGGCTTCTGCCACGGCGTGATGAACACCGACAATATGTCCATCCTGGGACTCACGCTCGACTACGGCCCGTTCGGCTTCATGGAAGCCTTCAATCCCGGCTACATCTGTAACCACTCGGATGATCAAGGCCGCTATGCCTATGAAAATCAACCCTATATCGGGCTATGGAATTGCTCGCGCCTGGCGCAGGCGCTGACGCCGCTGATTTCCGCCGAGCAATGCAACGCCGCGCTGACGCGATACGAAGGCGCATATCTGGAAGCCTACGCGTCGTTGATGCGCGCGAAACTGGGTCTCGCGCAGGTGATGGAGGGCGACGACACGCTGATTAGCGATGTGCTGGGTCTGCTAGCCGAGCACGGCACGGATTTTACAATTTTCTTTCGCGCCCTTGGTACATTTGGCAATTTTGACACCGCGCCCAACGCAAACAACAACGCCGTACGTGACCTGATGGTAAACCGTCCGGCTTTCGATGCATGGACCACACGCTACGCTGCACGGCTCGCTGCGGAATCGAGTGTAGCCGCTGATCGTCGCGCACGCATGAACCGCGTCAATCCGAAATACGTGCTGCGCAACCATCTCGCGCAAGTGGCGATAGACCGGGCCACGCAGCAGAAGGATTTCTCCGAAATCGACCGCCTGCTCAAGCTGCTGCAACGCCCCTTTGACGAGCAGCCGGCGTTTGAGGCCTATGCCGCGCCGCCGCCCGATTGGGCGAAGCGTATCGAAGTAAGTTGTTCTTCGTAAAGCAGTTGGGAGTTTAGCGTTCAGAGGAATGAGCATGCAGGAAAATCACGTTCAATGTCTTAACCCCGCCGGTTTGCATAAAATGCATTACACCGACTGGGGCGCGCACGACAATCCGCGTATTGTCGTGTGCGTGCATGGTCTGTCACGCAACTGCCGCGACTTTGATGCCCTGGCGCAAACGCTAGCACCGGATTTTCGCGTGGTGTGTCCGGATATCGTCGGTCGTGGACAAAGCGACTGGCTTGCGGCGAAGGAACTCTATGTCAATCCACAATACCTCGCCGATCTGACTACCCTGATCGCACGAATAACCGCCGGTGGCGCACGCGACATCTATTGGGTAGGCACGTCCATGGGCGGGATACTGGGCATGTTGCTTGCCGGGCTGAATGGCACGCCGATCCGGCGGCTGGTACTCAATGATGTGGGCAGCGTGGTTCCGCATGCGGCGCTGGCGCGCATTGCCGCTTATCTGGGCAAAGACCCGCGCTTTAATTCCTTCAAGGAAATTGATCTTTGCATGCGCACCATCTCGGCGCCCTTCGGCCCGCTCAGCGATGCGCAATGGGAGCACCTGACGCGCTACAACAGCAAACAGCATGCCGACGGCGGCTGGGGATTTAATTACGATCCGGGCATCGCGATTCCATTTAAAAATCTGCCCCCGGAGGCGATTGATTTGTCGGCACATTATGATCGCGTCACCTGCCCCACGCTGTTGCTGCGTGGCGCGGATTCCGACCTGCTGCTGAAAGACACCGCGCTCGCCATGACGCAACGCGGCCCCAAAGCGCGGCTGGCAGAATTTGCCGGTGTGGGGCATGCGCCGATGTTGATGGTGGAGGATCAAATCAAAACCGTGAGAGAATTTCTTACGGCCTAAGTGCGCGAAACGCTGATAAATCATAGATTTAGCGCGATTTTAAGACGCTTTCTATACTAAAATATCGTTTACAATCAGTATATTAGACGGTAAACTGCGTGTATGAAATCACGTTTCGCCATAATTCTTGCATGTTTTCTGACCCTGCCTGTAGCGTCCGCCCATGCGGACGACGACAGTCTGCCTGCCGATTTGGCCGTGCGCTTTAATAACATGGGTAGCATGAGTGGCATAGCAGGTTTTCTCGACCGCGCACAAGATATCGTGCTCAATGCCATGGGATTCATGGGCATCCCCTACCGTTGGGGCGGCTCGTCGCCGGAAAGCGGATTTGATTGCAGCGGTTTTGTGCAATACGTTTTCCGTCAGGCGGCAGGCTTGGTTGTACCCCGCTCTTCGTTTGAACAAATACGCCTAGGCGCTGTAGTCGCGCGTGAGGAATTGCAGGCGGGCGATTTGGTGTTCTTCAACACCATGCGCGCAACCGCTTCCCACGTCGGCATTTACATCGGCGAAAACCGCTTCATCCACGCACCCAGCCGTGGCAAGACCGTAGAGATCGTCAATTTCGCCGACGCCTACTGGCAAGCCCGTTACGACGGCGCGCGGCGATTGCAGTAGCCCTTCGCGGTAGCGAAGCGCCCGGTTCGCAAACTCAACGCGGTTAATGCAGCAACCGTGCGCTTTTTCCGTCGCACAACTTCGTGCTTTTCTCTGCGTAACTGTTGCGTATGGGTAACTTGGCGCCGTTGCCGTGCAGCCTTTGGCCTTACGCTCCTCCAGAAATTTATAGAAATTTATAGTTGTAAATGAGAATGATTATTGTTACAATTCTCTCCAACATCAGCCACTCTAGAGTAAATATAATGTGTAACCGTTTGTTTTTAAATACTATATCAAAATTAATTCTGGCAACTTCCAGCCTTAGCATCAGCCTTTTCGCGTCGGCGCAGACTGACATCCTCAATCTGTATTCCTCGCGCCACTACCAAACCGACGAGGCGCTCTACGGCAATTTCACCAAGACCACCGGTCTGAAAATCAACCGCATTGAGGCCGGCGAAGACCCGTTGATCGAACGCATCCGCAACGAAGGTGCAGCCAGCCCCGCCGACGTACTGGTAACCGTGGACGCCGGTCGGCTGTGGCGCGCCGAGCAAATGGGCCTGTTCCAGCCCATCGAATCGAAGCTCCTCGAATCACGCCTGCCCGCCAACCTGCGCGCCACCAATAATCACTGGTTTGGTTTTTCCACCCGCGCGCGCGTAATCGTCTACAACAAAACGCTGGTCAACCCGGCGGATGTGCAGAACTACGAAGACCTCGCCAACCCCAAACTCAAAGGCAAGGTATGCACGCGCTCCGGCAGCCATGTCTACAACCTGTCGCTGATGAGCGCGCTGATTGAGCATTGGGGCGAGGCCAAGGCGGAAGAATGGGCGCGCGGCGTAGTAGCTAATTTTGCGCGCGCACCCAAAGGCGGCGATACCGATCAAATCACCGCCGTCGCCTCGGGCGAATGTGGCGTGGCGCTTGTCAACACGTATTACTACGCACGGCTGCTGGCCTCTGAAAAGCCCGATGACCGCAAACTCATGGGTAGCGTGGCGCTGGTGTGGCCTAATCAAAAAAGCTTCGGCACGCATCTGAATGTATCCGGCGCAGGCGTGCTGAAAAACGCACCGCACAAGGATGCCGCCATTCGCTATCTTGAATACCTCGCCAGCGACGCCGCACAAACCTATTTCGCCAGCGGCAATAACGAATGGCCCGCAGTAACCAGCGCGTCGCTTAACAATCGCACGCTCGAAGCGATGGGCAAATTCAAGGCGGATACGCTGAACATCGCTGCATTGGGTAAAAACCAGCCGGCAGCGCAGAAGGTTTTTGATCGGGCGGGGTATAAATAAGGCCATCGGATTTTCATCATGATCGAACACCCGGCAGGGCCTTTGCAAAAAATCATACGCAAGCCTGATCACGACACGGCCACCCCGGTTGCCAGGGCGCTGGGTGAAATTGACAGCAAGCAACTGTTCGCCGACGCAAAGGCATTGGTCATCCGCCATGACGGTGAGCGCTATACCTTGCGCCGTACGAGCAAAGGGAAGCTGATTCTGACGAAGTAACTTGCTGTTGTAGTACCACGCCTAGCCAGCCAACAAGCCCACCGGCTTGGTAGCCAGCCACCGAATATGTGCGCTGCTTACCAAACCGGAGGGATTGCTCATGCACGACCCAAAACTCGAGACCAAGCCGATATCGCGGAGCGTGCGTCTTGCGCTAGTGACATTGCTCACTGCACCGTGCCCCGGGCTGGCCCAAACGGCGCAGGTAGCGGAAACCCTGCTCGGAGACGTTACTGTCACCTCGACCCGCACCGAGCGACCGGTGCAGGATGCACCAGGCACCGTCACGCTACGGGCATCGCGTCAATCTCGCGCTGTTCTTTCAGGCTACGTCGATTTTTCTGGTGATTTTCACGTTGCAACTGGTGCTCTACGGCCTGCACGAACTCACCGAAGCGAACTTGATTCCGTTCATCGATAACGCCTGGTGGCACCAAGCCACCGAGGATTGGGCCGAAGGCAAAGCCGCGCGCTGGATTACCGGCGCGCTGGTGGTTGCACCGCTGGCGTGGATTGTCATTGCGCGCTGTCGCGGCCACAAAGTGTTTCAGACAACGCCACCCCACTGAACGCAAGGAATTTTAATGTCCCGCCATACCGGCGCGCGCACTCGTACGCATTCATTAAATAATACTCAATAAAAACAAATACTTACAATATTTATCCAGCCAGTCAACAAGCTTTACGCTTGCGTAGCCAGCCAGCAATCAGCAAGGGGTCTATCTCTTGAAGGGAGACATTAGTGAAGCAACTGCAATTACGTCCATTACGTCCGTTACGTTCGTTAGCCGCGCGCGTTCAACGCGCGCCTCATCTCATCAAACTCACTGCGCTTGCTGCGGTGTGCGCCTGGCATTCGCCTGCGTTGGCCCAGGCGGTTGTGCAGGCAGCGCCCGAAACCCAGCTAAAGGAAACCCGCGTCGAAGGCACGCGCGTGCGCCCCGGCAGTCAGACTGACAGCACCAACACCGGCTCCAAAACCGATACACCGCTGCGCGATCTGCCCGCCAGTGTGGTGGTGATCCCCAAAGAGGTGTTGCGCGACCAAAGTGTAGTGACCATGAATCAGGCCATGACCAATGTATCCGGCGTGCAACCGCAGCTTGGCGGCAGTTAGGGCTTTGCCAACAACTACAAAATCCGCGGGCTGGACATGATGTTCCTGCGCGACGGTTATCGCGACGGCACCACGCAAAACGGCTACTGGCGCACGATGGCCGATGTGGAAAGTTTTGAAGTGCTTAAAGGGCCAGGCTCTGCGCTGTATGGCGCCAATGGCGGCCCCGGCGGTTCGATCAATCTCACCAGCAAAAAACCCGACGCGCGTTTTGGCGCGGAACTCAGCGCTTTTGCGGGCGCCTACAACACGCACGGCGTTACCGGTGATGTAACCGGTCGTCTGCATAGCGCCATCACCGGCCGCGCGATTATCAATTTTGAGAAATCAGACGGTTATCGCGGCCTGGCGCGCGACATCAGCGAATTTTCACCGGGTGTAGACATGACTTACGCACCGAGAAAATTGCTCACGCTGCACTACGACTACCGCGACATCAAGGTGATACCCGACAACCTCGGCATCGTGCATGGTTTCGACCGGCAGATCACGCCGGGGTCGAGCGAGCGCCGCTACTACACGCCGCTCAACAAGGCGCAGCAGCAGATCAATCGCTTCACGCTGGCGCACAGTTGGAATCTCACTGACACGCTGACGATGAAATCGGCGCTAATCAATGACGAGCGCAAACTCTACCTCCTGCGCAACGTCACCGGCAACGTCACTGCCGGCTGCCGTTTACCTACATGGCACGCGCAGCGCGCGAGCAAAACGACAAGGCGCGCTTCACCACCCTGCAAAACGAATGGATATGGAAAACCCGCACCGGCAGCATCGGGCACACGATATTGGGCGGCATCGAATACAACATGCAGCGCATGGATACCCTGCGGCGCAACTACACGCTGCCGAACATCCTCGACATACGCAACCCGGTGGTGCCGGAGACCACGCTCGTTGGCCTTGCCAGCGTGTTGAACTTTAACCGCACGTTGTCTGCCGATACCACGTCGCTTTACGTGCAGGACCAGATCGCCTTCACCGATGCCTTCAAGGCGCGCGTCGGCGTGCGCAACGATCAGGTGCGCTTCAGCGACAAGGGCGTATCCTCGGTTGCCGCCGAAGTGGATACGCGCAAACGCCTGACGACCGGCTCGGCTGGCGTGGTATGGCAGCCGCTGAAGGAAGTGTCCTTGTTCGCGGGATTGTCCAAGGGCGCCTTTATCAACCTTGCCACCGAGGCCAACCGCGTCAGCGTTGAGCCGGAGAAATCCACGCAACAGGAAATCGGCGTCAAATTTTCGTGGGCCGGCATTGATGGTCAGGCGGCCTGGTTCAAGACCGAGCGCGAGAATTACTACATCACCTTGCCGGGTCATAGCCGCTGGCTGGCTCATGACATCCCGAACAGCAAGCCTTGGAACGGCGGCGTGGACGGACATCCACCTCAATGGTATTGATGGCCGCGCACAATCGAGCCCCGGTGTATACGAAGCCGGGGAAATGATGGCAGGCATTGAGCAAACGGATCAGAAGCATGGTCAACAAGAATCCCAAAGTTCCTCATCATCCTATTATGCCCGCTGCGGCGTCGGCCACCTTAACGCAGTATTGCCCCGACCTGGAGCAGTGGCCAGCGCGCTGGCAGGTCTACGATCACGACATCGCTGTAGGTCAACGCGTCGTCGCATTCTTCAAGCCTTTCTTGCTTCACCTGCTCAGCGAGAAGCTCGCCACCAAGACACTGCACCGGCACCGCGATCATCTTTGGATGCTTGGCAGCGAACTCATCCGCAAGCGCCATGAGGACACCACGTTTAACCAGATGCCCGTCGAGCAGGCTATCGCCGAAATGATTGAAGAAGAAGGCGGACCACTGATCTGGCCAAGCATTACAGAATCTCAGCAAAACGCTTTCGACGCCACATGCCGCAAGCTATACAAATTCTTCAACTCACACGCAAACCCCGTTCGGTAACAGAAAAAGCACTCACTAATCCCGCCAACGAGCCAGAAAAATAGGCAGAACTACCGGAGCCCTTATGCAAATCTCAGTGGATTGATTGCGCCACGTCTCGTGCGACCGTAACGGTGTAATTATTTTTTTATATTCGTTATTGATCAACACGTATATTTGCATCTCGGATGATTTTAGACCAGCGCTGATGGGCGTTGTGCTCGATGCGTTCGAGGTTCATACCAAAATGGTACTGCGCCGCCGGGAAGACATCTTTCAAAGGCCGATACAAGCGCGCCCACGCACTCATGGTGCGCGACGCGGGCACGTAGGCGATGACCTTGCCGGATTGATCCAGACAGTTGCGTCCCGGCACACCGATGGTGCGATCTATCGTGATGCCGATGCGTTCCAGCACCGTGAACAATTCGTCGTGCGTGCCGATGCCCGCGCCGCGGCTCGCGAGATCGTCACCCACGCGCTCAAATACTTCAACCTGCCAGCCTTGTTGATGCAGCAGATTGGCGGCAAACAACCCGCCGAGCGAGCCGCCGATGATGAAGGCGCGCCCTGTTTTCATGCGATGAACAACGTTCAGTTCACGTGCGGCGTGGCCCAGTAGCCCGCGTCATAGCCCGGACGATAGTTGCGGTTGGTCTGCACCGGATTGCGATTCACCAGCGGGCGTGCATACAGCGGATGCGTGACGCTGCGCACTTCGTGCTCGATGGTGTACAGAAACTTGCCGTTGTCGGGATCGACGATATCCTTGAAGCGATACTGGTACTGATCGCTCTCTTCGGTAATCAACCCTTTGGCTTTGAGCCAGCGATGGGGCCCGGAGAAATCGGTGATGTAGATTTGCAGATGGTGCCCATCGTACTCGGGAATCGGCTTGCTGGTCTCACGGAAAATCAGATGCTGCCCCTGCCCCACCAGCACGCGTGCGGCGCGACCCGCCGTCTCGTCCGCCACTGTGGCCGGCGCCTTGATCACTTGATTGTAAAAACGCGCGATGCCATCCGCCGTGCCCGCGGGCACATCGAATTCAACATAGGGCATGCCCAGCACAATACCGCCAAAGCGCGCGGGCTCGGGTTCATACACTCTGATCTTGTTGCCCCACGGGCTAATCGCTTCAACATAGCCTTCGTGTTCGCTGAATGCAAATTGCGTTCCCGCGAGACGATCTTTCACACCCGACAAACGCTTTAACAATGCCGCGCGATCCTGCTGCACAATACCGGTATGGCCGCGCAGCACCTGCGGCGCCTTCGCCGGCAAATGAAACTGACTGCGGCCGATATTGATCCACATATTTTCCAGGCCGGTCATGATGTACGGATCGCGTGTGAAGCCCATGCCGCTGAGATAAAACAGCGTGGCGTTGATTTGATCCGGCACCGTGGTATTGACATGCTCAAGCCCGACGGAATTGCCGAGGTCTTCTGCGGCGCGGTCGAAAGACGGTTGGGTATTGTTATCCATGCGAGTCTCCAGTTAAATCAATGAGAATATCGTGATTGATGCTGGATTCTAGCGCGAAGTGGTGTATCGTTGAACGCAATGTCCGAATGATGTCTCCTGCGTAGCTACACGTAACTAATTGTTTTTATTATCAAATTTAAAAATACCTTACTAGGAAGAAACAAAAACATGCGTATCAATCGTGTAAAAAAACTCTGGCGCGAAGGCAAACCGGCTGTCGGCGGATGGCTTTCTATTCCGCATTGCGTGCAGGCCGAGGTGATGGCCCATACCGGGCTCGACTGGCTGTGCATCGACATGCAGCACGGCTGCATCGACTACTCGGACACGGTACCGATGCTGACAGCGATTTCTACTACCAATGTCATGCCGTTCGTGCGCGTGCCGTGGAATGAACCGGCGATGATCATGAAAGTGCTGGACGCAGGCGCCTACGGCGTGATTGTACCGATGGTGAGCAACCGCAAAGAAGCTGAACAAGCGGTCGCTGCCTGCCGCTATCCACCGGTGGGCATGCGCAGCAACGGACCGAATCGCGTGATGCTCTACGCCGGGGCCGACTATCAGAAGCACGCCAACGACGAAGTAGCGTGCATCGTAATGATTGAAACGCCGGAGGGCATCGAGAAGATGGACGAGATCATCTCCACGCCCGGCGTGGATGCGGCTTACATCGGCCCCACCGATCTTGCGCTCGCGCTGGGACTGCCGCCGGTGATGGACAATGACGAGCCGAAACACGTGGCGACTGTCAACCGCATTCTCGAAGCCTGCCAGCGGTACAAGAAGATTGCCGGCATGCACACCGCCAGCTCGAAATTCACGCAGCGCTATCTGGATCAGGGTTTCCAGATGGTCATGCTGGGAACCGACCGCGGCGGCATGTCGAACTACTTCAAAGCGGAAGTGGGCCGCCTCACCGGCTGGACGCCGCTGACACCCGTGGGCGCGCCGGATAAAGGCGGTTACTAAAACACTTTAGGCAAAGGACAAAAGATCTTGAAAGTCTATCTCGTGCATCACGCCGACGCGCTACCGGCGGAGAAGGACCCCCAGCGTCATATCAGCCCGATGGGGCGCGAACAATCTGACCGGCTGGGGACGCGCCTCAAAGCGCTCGGCATCGCACCGCTACGCATTCTGCACAGCGACGCGCAGTGGACCATCGACACCGCTGTTCACGTCGCCGCGAAGCTGGGAGCAGCAAACAAAACCGCGAAGACCGCCTACCCCATCAATACCGGCGATGCGATCGCGCCCTTCATGGCGGAACTCGCTGCGACCGGCGGCGACATCATGATGTGCGGTCATGTTGATTACCTGCTGCGCGCGGCCTCGCAACTTGTGT
>JANMXV010000118.1:0-1781 GCA_031381325.1 Betaproteobacteria bacterium
CGATGCTCGCAGCAATAGTGCCGCCCGCGCCGCCACGGTTGTCGATGACGATGGATTGCCCCAACTGGCGCGACAGCGGCTCGCTGATGGTGCGCGCAATCACATCGCTGGACGTGCCGGGTGTGGCGATGCCGACAAAGCAGATGCTCTTGGCCGGAAACGATTGCGCTTGCGCCACAGTTGCGCATAGCAGCAGTATTACAAACGGAAAACGCATTTTATTGAGGAATCACATTACCTTGAGACAATTTGCGGCACGATGCTTCTTTCCCTCACCCTCAGTCCCTCTCCCGGTGGGAGAGGGAAGTTAAAGCCCTTCTCCCTCCGGGAGAAGGGTTGGGATGAGGGAGAACGATGTAACACAGTTACGTAAGCCTCCATAGGCTGACGATCTTTTATATACTTGCAATCAGGATCCGCCACTGCCGTTGCCGCGCAAATGCGCGCGAACCTTGTGCACGCCCTCCACCATCGCCTGCAATTTGGCTCGCGCCACCTCGCGCGGTAACGCGCCGCAACCACAATCGGGCGCAGCGATCAGCCGATCCACCGGAACCACTTCCAACGCGGCGCGCAGCCGTTTTTCCACGATGTGCGGTGTTTCAATCCCCTCACGCCCGACATCGATCACCCCCAACTGAATAATTTTCCCCGGTAGCATTTTCCGCAGCTTTGCGGGCAAATCCGGCTCGGCGAATTCGAGCGAATACTGCTGCGCCTTGCCCTGAGCGAGCGCCGGCAAAATTTCGTCGTAGCCATGTTTCCATTCTTTGCCCCCGCTTTGGCGTGCACGATAACCGTAACACACGTGCACGCAAGTCTTCACCGTAACGCCCTCGAACGCGCGATCCATCGCTTGCACGCCCCAGGTATGCACTTGCTGCGGCAGGCGCGTGATCGACGGTTCGTCGATTTGCACCATATCGCAGCCTGTCTCCGCCAGCGCACGAATTTCTTCATTGAGCGCATCGGCAAACGCAAATGCCAGCGTGCGTTCATCGCTGTAATAGTGATCGGCCACGCCGTCGACCAGCGTGCAGGGGCCGGGCAGCGTCATTTTGATCAGTCGATGGGTAAGTTTGCGCAGTGCGTGAAAATCGTTCAGCGTCTGGTGCGTGCGCAGCGAAACCGGCCCGGTAATGCGCGGCACCTGCGACAGCGTTTTGCCGCCGCGCCGCCTGCGCGCACCGAGATTGACGAAATCGACATTGTTAAGCTGCGTCAGAAAATAACTGAAAATGCGTCGGACGGCGCTTGTTCGCCATCGCATACGATGTTGATGCCCCTGCGCGCCTGATCGGCAGGCGCAAGCCGTGTCGCATCGTCGAAGCCCTCTGCCAGTTCCTTGCCGGATAGCCGCCATTTTTCGGTGATGCTGAACCACTCGGATGTCAACCAGCCCGGCTTGGGCATGCTGCCGATGAGCGTGGTGGGCAATAACGGCAGATTCATGCTTTATCTCCAACTAACTGGCATCGTGACGGGAAAGGCCCGCGCGCCCCTGCCCGTTACTGCGGCGCTTACTGCGGCGTAATGCCCGCCGCCTTGATCACCCTGGCGTACTTCTCGATTTCTTCGCGCAGGAACGCGCCGAACGACTCGGGTGAACCGCCGACAGTCTCCAGCACTTCCTTATTGAACCGTTCGCGAAATTCCGGCTGCTTGATCACGCCGTCCACCGCGGCATTCAGCCGGACGATAGTCTCTTTCGGCGTTTTCGCCGCGGCCAGCAGGCCGTACCAGTTGGTCGCTTCGTAGCCCTTGACGCCCGACTCGTCGAA
>JANMXV010000162.1:0-1747 GCA_031381325.1 Betaproteobacteria bacterium
GCGAACAGCCACCAGGCCTGCGTATGCGCGGCGATGATCAGCAACGGGACTTGAATCACCGACATCCACAGTTGCAGCGGCTTGAACGGCATGCGGTCGATCAATCTGCCGACGATAATCTGCGCGATCGACGCAATCACGTAAATCAAAGCGAGCAGAATACCCAGCAGCGCCGGGTCTTCGATCACGCCGCGAAAGCCTTCCAATAACAATTGTGCATTGCCGTTGGTGGTGAAGTTGAACAACACGGTACTCACCGCTGCGGCAGCGGTCATTACCGCGAACGCACGCGCCAGCATGGCGGGCGTGAGCGTGACTTTTGCTTTGCCGCCTTTGCGTTTGGAGGGCGATTCGCTTTCCTTCGGGCAGGTGACGGCAAAAATAATGCCGCATACGATGGCGATTATGCCGGGCACCACAAATGCGGCACGCCAGCCGATCCACTTCACCAGATAGCCGGTGACCAGCGCGGCCACGGCGATTCCCAAATTGCCCACCAGTCCATTGAGGCCGATCACCGCGCCCGGATTCGGCACGTTCTGCACCAGCATCGGAATACCCACCGGATGATAAATCGCCGCGAACGTGCCGAGCAGTGTCAACGCAGCCGCAAGTTGCCACGCGTTTTGTGTGAGCGCAGTGAGTAGCGCGGCCACGCCCATGCCGATGAAAAAAATAATCATCATGATGCGGCGGCCCCACAAGTCGCCCAAGCGTCCCGCCGGCAGCGAGCCCAGTCCAAATAGCACAAAGGCGCCCACGCTGTACGGCATGAGGTCGGTCCAATTATTAAATCCGAATTCGATTGCGATCGCGGCCACCGCGGTGGCGAAGATCAACAAAAACATGTGGTCGATGGCGTGGGCCAGATTCAGCAACACGTTGACAACGGGCGGAAAGCCGTTCGCGGGCATGGCAATTGGAGTTTGAGTGGGCATGGTCATGGTGTTTGCGTTTTGTTTCGCTACAATAGCCTTGCTTGCGAGGTAACACAACCCGCTGCCTTAATGTGGACGTTTGTTTCCATCGATGCGCACAATATGAAGACGAGCTATCAAACTGCGATTGTGACCGCCGTGCTCACGATGTCTGTGTTTACGCAGCATGCCTTGGCGCAACCCGCTTCGACGGGCGCAGGACAGGCCGCTTCGACTGGCTCAGGACAGGCGTATCCGAGTAAACCGATACGTCTGCTTATTCCTTCGCCACCCGGCGGCGGCACCGATATTTTGGGCCGTCTTCTGCAACAAGGTCTTACCGAACTGTGGGCGCAGCCAGTCGTTGTCGATAATCGCGGCGGCGCCAGCGGGCGCATCGCGGCGGCAGCAGCGGCTAAGGCCACAGCCGATGGTTACACCTTATTTTTCACCTATGGCGGAGTACTCACCACCGGTCTGCCCCTGTTTGGCAAACTGCCTTATCACCCGATTCGGGATTTCGACCCCGTCGCGATGATGGCCCATGTGCCGGGCGTTCTCGTTGCACATCCTTCTTTTCCCGCGAAGACGGTGGCCGAACTGATCAAGCTCGCCAAGGCCAAGCCCGGCGCACTCACGCACGGCACCTCGAGCATAGGCTCCAGTTCACATCTGAACATGGCGTTGTTCAAGCAAATGGCGGGCATCGATATGTTGCAGGTGTCGTATCCCGGCGACGCGCACGCGCTGGTGGCGCTGTTGGGTGGTCACGTGCCGTTCGCGTTCAATAACGCCGTAGTGATCCTGCCGCATATACAGTCGGGGAAAGT
>JANMXV010000163.1:0-2778 GCA_031381325.1 Betaproteobacteria bacterium
CGAGACATGAAGCTGAAATAAGAATGATGCGAACCATAGTGCCCCCTGTTTTCGGCAATAAGAGATTGTGCGAATTAGTGTGTGTATGAGTTAAAGCACATTTGCGACAGTTTGGGGCATGAAGCCACTGTCGCTCTCTCAAAGATTCGGCACTCGCGTGCGCGATTTGCGGCTTGCGAAGGGTTACACCCAGGAAGCTTTCGCCGACCGCTGCGGTTTCTTCCGCACTTATTTGAGCCGAATTGAAACCGGACGGGCGAATCCGACGCTGAACGCGATTGAGGTAATTACTGACGCGCTCGGCCTTTCAATTACCGAATTGTTGCGGCAAGCGGAAAAGGTCAAGCTGTAGGTTGACCGCAATTGACGAAATTATCGTAAGTATTTGTTTTAACTATATTTTATGAATTACTTGCTCTACGCAACCACGAGAAAAAGGCCAGCTTTTTCCGCAGCCATTTTCAGTCCACCGTCCCAACAAGCCAGAGGCAAGCCACGCCGCAGCGCAAGCTCAAGGTAAGTTGCGTCGTAAGCCGACAGGCCATAATGCTCGGCCAGAGTGAAGAGTCTTTCCGGTTCAGGCGTGTTGTGATCGATCTCTAACCCCAAAGCTGCAAACCGTTTCACGGCACCAGAAGCAATCTCCCGCGAGAGCTTGCGTTGGCGCGAAAGTTTGAGGAATACATTGGCAAATTCCGATAGAAACAGCGCCGGGACGACGGCATCCTGCTTATTCAGCAAGTCAAAAACTGCGTTGGTGTAGGGCGTAGCCTCGTCGGGCAGCAGCCAGCGTGCCGCCACCGAGCAATCCACCACAAAACTCAAGGCCGGCCCTCGTTGATCAGCGCTTCGATATTCACCTTACCCGTCTTGCAGGACTTGCGGAAACGCTTGATCTCGCTGAGCGCCTTGGCTTTGTCCTGCTGGATTTTGGTGGGTGGTACCAATAAGGCAGCCGCCTCCCCGCGCCGAGTGATAAGAATGGTTTCACCCGCACTCACTTTATCCAGCAATTCCGCGATTTTTGCCTTGGCTTCAAATGCGCCTACGGTATGCATGGGATTGCCTCATTTGAACTGGTTAACCAGATTGTAGGAGGAATGATGTGCAGAGCGCAAGTCATTCGACTATGTTGGTACGGAAGCAAGTATTTCGCCGCCGCTGGCCCCATCCCGGTTGTCCCCTCACTTGCTACGCAAGCTCTCCCCCCGCATGCGGGGGAAGGAGAGCCACCCTACCCACGCTTGAACTCCTGAATAGACTTAACCAACTCCCCATCCGCCCGCTTCAGCGCCCGTGTAGCCGAACGCGTGTTGCCAAAGGTCGGCACCCACTGGGAATGTTTACCGGCCCCGCCGGTGACGATGATGATCAGGTCTTCGGGCTTCGCCCACATGTGCACCGGCGTGTCGAGCGGCGCATCGGCGAACTGCTCGGCCAGTTTGCGGCGGAAACGGCGGTCGATGCCTTCCCGCGAAAACTTCGACATCGGTATCGTCGCGCGTTCCCACAGCCATTGCTTGACTTGCGCCTTGCTCATGCCGCCACTCGCTACAGTTGCCGCGTGCTCGGGGCCGAAGGCCATCACCGGCTGCCCTTCGTAGTAGGCATTGTTGGAGCCGGTGTTGGGCATGGTGCCCGCCACCATGGTGAGTATGCCCTCGGGCGTGATGCTTTCATGATCGTTGACGTTGTGCGGGCCTTCGGCCGCGACCACGGTCACCGTGCTGGCCTCT
This sequence comes from Betaproteobacteria bacterium, assembly GCA_031381325.1. Taxonomy (GTDB): domain Bacteria; phylum Pseudomonadota; class Gammaproteobacteria; order Burkholderiales; family SG8-41; genus UBA5216. The sequence continues at coordinate 1,737 of JANMXV010000163.1, forward strand.
TTCGGGAAGCCGAGTTCAACATGCAGCGGTTCCCACGGACTATTGTCCTCATTCTCGGCAACACAAAACGTAAACTTCGCCGGCGTGCCCGCAGTGGCCATATCGCCGGTGCCGGGAATCGCTGCGCCGATGTTGACCAGCGCCAGCCGCACCGCGCGCCCGATCACCGCATTGGCGCGAAAATAATTGCCCATCACGTTGTGGCCTGAATTGAGTCCGACTTCCCTGGCCACCGGGCCATTGAATATCAGCATCGGCGTACAGGGGTGTGTGGTGGCTTGCGTGCCATACAGGTTGTATTGCTCTTCGGCCAGCGCTTCAATCGCGAGCAGGACGAGCGGGAAATATTCCGGCTTGCACCCCGCCATCACCGCGTTGGCCGCCACACGCAGCGGCGTCGCAGCACCGAAGCGCGGCGGAATTTTCACCACCGGCACGTCAAAGTCGCGATCGCAGTAAGCGAGCATGCGTTCGACGCGCTCCGGCGTCGGCGGAATCACCGGCAGGCCGTCGCTCCAGCCCTTGGCGCACAAAAACTCGTACACCGCCTCCGGGTCGTCGTCACACTGGACCATCGCGCCGGGCGCCTGCAGCAGCGCGGTGAGCGAACTCATGATTGATTCTCCCTGACCACCTTGATGAGTTGCGGCAACGCCACCGCCGCGCGTTCGATCACCTTGTCCATCTCGAGACCGCCCAGCGGGTGCCGGATCTTCAGCAACGGCAGATCGGGCACGCCGAAGACTTTGGCCTGCGCCGTGCCGAGCTTCATGAACGTATCCGAACAAACCACCGCGGCGATCAGGCCGCGTTTGGTCAATTGCGCCATGTCGTGGACACTCCACGACGTGCACGACCCTCAATCGGCCATCGCGCTGACGACGAAATCGGTCTCCGCGGCAAGCCGGTCGAGAATGTCGGCCGGCGCCGGCAGGCTGACGCTGCCCTTGCGCAGGGACACGACCGACGCCACCGGCACCAGCGCCTTAACGCCGTCCACGATGAACTTCAACAGGTGGTCCGCGTTGCCCTTGCTGTTGTC
>JANMXV010000028.1:0-1372 GCA_031381325.1 Betaproteobacteria bacterium
CTCGCGCAGAAATTGCAGTCCCCACAACCATTGCCGCGCGTCGGCGCGCAGCCGGAACAGGAGCGGTGCATCCTCTTTCGACAGCCATTGCAAGACCTTGAGCGGGGCGCCCGGATTGGCCCACGGTTCGGCGTGGCTCACGGAAATCTGGCCGCCGTTGGCAAAACTGGTTTCCGCCGCGGGCGATGCCTGGCGGTCGAGTACGGTTACCTCGTGCCCAAGCTGCTGAAGGTAGTACGCCGAAGTGACGCCCAGCAGGCCGGCGCCAAGGACAACCACTTTCATCGGTGCGGCGCTCCGTGTATTAGCGGCCTTGCGGCATTTTCTTGCACGGCAGGCACTGCGACCACGCGGTCACGATACGCCGGCCACCGTGTTCGGCGTCAGATAACGAAAAGATCAACAAACGCATTGACCGGTATTGCTTCAAGCTTTTTCTGGTCCTTGCACAAGTTATAAATTGCCGTGCGCTGCTTATCCGGAAAGCGCCGCGCGAGATTCGTTTTGAACTTCGCTTCCAGCAGGGGTATGCCGTCTTTGCGGCGGCGGCGATGGCCAATCGGATATTCCACCACGACGTTCGCGGTCTTGCTGCCGTCCTTGAAGAACACCTGGATCGCGTTGGCGATGGAGCGCTTTTTGGGGTTGAGGTAATCCTCGGTCCACTGCTTGTTTTCGACGCACTCCATCTTCTCGCGCAGCGCATCGACGCGCGGATCGTGCGCGATATCATCTTCGTAATCAGCGGCGGTGAGATTGCCCTTGATAAGACCAATCGCCGACATGTATTGAATGCAATGGTCGCGGTCGGCCGGATTATTGAGCGGGCCTTTTTTGTCGATAATGCGTATGGCTGACTCATGCGTGGTGATAACGACTTTCTTAATGTCGTTCAAGCGATCTTTGACATCGGCGTGCAGCGTCACCGCGCATTCCACCGCAGTCTGCGCATGAAACTCAGCCGGGAATGAAATCTTGAACAACACGTTTTCCATTACATACGAGCCGTAGCCCTGCTTCAACTGGAAGGGCTGGCCTTTGAACAGCACATCGTAAAAGCCCCAGGTCTTCGCGGTCAGCGCGGAGGGGTAGCCCATCTCGCCCTTGAGCGCCATCAACGCGAGCCGCACTGCGCGGCTGGTGGCGTCTCCGGCAGCCCACGACTTGCGCGAACCGGCGTTAGGCGCGTGGCGATAGGTGCGCAACGACTGGCCGTCGATCCACGCGTTTGATACGGCGTTGACGATTTCATCGTGATTGCAGCCGAGCATATTGGCGACAACAGCCGTAGACGCCACCTTGACCAGCACCACGTGATCGAGGCCGACACGATTAAAGCTGTTCTCCAACGCGATCACACCCTGAATATCGT
>JANMXV010000222.1:0-3428 GCA_031381325.1 Betaproteobacteria bacterium
GGGAACACTTGAAGCGGAGCAGTGGGTGGCGCGCAGCGCCGGGTGAGGGAGGTTTCTGACTTTCCGTTCACACTGAATAGTTACGATTTTTCTTCCTTTCCATGGCTTACCTTTTCTTTCCCGGCCACTCAAGTACAACTACTTCTTCCCGCAATTGTTCGCGCGACGCCGTCGCCAGTCGCGTGCGAAAAAGGTCAATGCGCTTCAATCGATAACCCAGACCTTGCGCGATATCCGCAAGCAATTCTCCGGTACGGATCATCACGCGCAAATAGGAAGCCTGATCGCCCACCACATATGCAAGCTGCGCGCCCGGCTTGAGCAAAGGCCGCAACTCCGCAAGATGCCGCGCCATACCGCCAAAATAAAGCTTCGTGACACGCGCATACATACGCTCGAATCCGGATGTTTTTCCAAGCGCTATGCGCCGCGCCTCTATGGTATCGGCGATGCGGTGGATTTCTTGATGGCCTGCGACCCACCGGTCGTCGTCGTCGTCTTTGTAGACGCCGCGCGTATTCGAGCGCACAAAACCTTTCTTAAGACTACGCAACGCCTCCTTGCTGCTGATAAATCCGAGCAACACGGACTCCAGGCGCGTGGTGCGCGTGTAATCCTTTTCGTTTGGATACGGCGGCGAAGTAATCACAGCGGAAATCGTTCCCGGCTTCACATATTCGCCGATGCGCCGGGCATCGGCATTAAAAACTTTGGCAGCTGTCTGTTTTGCGCTGTGCAGTAGACCAAGGTCGGCGCTGATTTTCTGGATTTCGCTTAACCACGCTACGACCACTGCCACATCGGACTTGGGTTTGCCCACGCCCACTTCCGGGCCGAAATGCAGATTGCTGATCTTGTAGACCAACGCATTCGCCAACGCCAGCCGCGCGTGGGCGTAGAACGGCTCGTGTTCCGCCTCACGCAGCACATCAAGCAGCAGCAACGTTTTGTGCAAGGGCAGCGGACTGATGGAGTTCGCGAGTATCAGTTTCGTGGCCGCTTCATCCAATCCGCGCAAGGCCAAGCCATCCGCGTTGCGCGCGAAGAACCCATCGTCGTGTATGCCTTGCCGGCGTAGCTTGCGTAGCACTTTCTCTGCTATTTCTTCCGCGCCCAACTTAAGCGCCGATGCATCCAGGCTCCAATCAAGCTTGACTGAACTCGCAAAGTGAGCAAATGGATTCACCTCCAACCCCGCACTACGAATGCCCAGCTTCTTCGCTTCAACCAATGTCGTACCCGTGCCGCAAAACGGATCGAGCACCGTGTCGGTGGATTTGAGTCCAAATTCATCCAGATACTGCCGCACCAGATGCGGCGGGTATGACAGCACAAAGCGGTACCAGTCATGCGCTGCGCGGTCGAGCGGATCGAGTTTGTTCGCTTTGCCGTTTGCCCGCGCTGCGGAATCCAAATGCTGCGGCCTGCCGTGGCTTATGAGGCCGGGAAAAATATCCAATGCTTGCTGCGTCATGCGGGCCCAATCGGCATTTCGTTCTCAATCACGCTATCATTCATTCGCACTCTACGATCCACCCCTGGGCACGAGTGCGCATTCACGCTTACAAAACATCGGCCGGTCAGTGCTGCAATGGACCGCTGGTTGCACTCGCCTCGCTCAATTTACGCTTCAGTTTCCTGATACGCGAGTGAAGATTGTCCATCAGAAAAGTCACCAGCGTGGAACTAATGACGTAAACCGTGATTGATGTGCGCTCCGCTTCGCCCAGCGAGCCCGTTGGACCAGGGCGCGGCAGAAAAAAATAACTCGCCAGCAGCAAGCCGAGGACTGCGGCGAACAGCCCCGGCCCCAGTCCGCCGTACCACGCAACAATCATCACCGCCAGCAGGAAAAATCCGAACGGCAAGCGATTGTCCAATCCACCAAAGATGGACAGCCTCAGCAGAAAAGCCGTCAACACCATGCTGCCTGCCACGCCGTAACGCCATTGCCAACTCGGCTGATGGGTCAGCGCCGTTAACCGCTCCACATTTTTTGCGTCGCTACCCGCAAGGTCAGGCTGGGTTTGACGATCGGTCATGGCGTCGTGCCTTATAAGGAAAGAAATAACGAACGAAAGAAGCAATGAAATCCCATCATACACTGGCTGGAAAACGATTTCATTGATCGAGTTCAACTCTCGGTACACGTGGCGCCAGCGCGCACAGCAGTTCGTATCCCACAGTGCCGCACGCCGCGGCAACGTCGTCCACGGGGTTATCGACGCCCCAAAGGGTAACGCTCGCGCCCACCTGCGCGTGCGGCAGAGCGCTGATGTCCACACACAGCATGTCCATCGACACGCGGCCCACGGTGGCGGTCATGGCATTGCCCACGCGCACGGGCGTGCCGCCGGGTGCGTGGCGCGGATAGCCATCGGCGTAGCCGCAGGCCGCCACGCCGATGCGCGTGTCGCGCCCGGCCTTGAACAAGCCGCCGTAGCCGACGGTGTCACCGGCTTTCAAGGACTGCACGGCGATGATCTCCGAGGTCAGCGTCATGACCGGTCGCAAGCCCAGTTGCGCGGCGCTCACATCGGCGAACGGTGTTGCGCCGTAGAGCATGATGCCGGGGCGTACCCAGTCGGCGTGGGTTTCGGGGTAACGCACGATCGCCGCGGAGTTCGCCAACGTGCGCGGCAACGTTACGCCTTGTGTCATTGCGTCGAACGCAGCCATTTGCCACGCCACGCCACGCGCATCATCCGAGTTGGCGAAATGGGTCATCAACGTAAGCTCGCCTGCCGCCGGGTTTGCACGCAGCGCGGCCCGTGCGCCGGGAAACTCAGCCTCACAAAAACCGAGACGATTCATGCCGGTGTTAAGTTTGATCAGCAAATCAAGTTTTGTGCCAGCCGGCGCGTGCTTCAACATCGCAATTTGTTCTGCGTTGTGAATCACGCTGTCGATGCGATGCTTGGCGAGCAGCGGCAATTCGCTCACGTCGAAAAATCCTTCGAGCAAGACTATGCGTTGCGTTAAACCGGCCTGGCGTAGCGCGATCGCGGCATCCAGTTCCAGCAGCGCAAAACCATCCACGCCCGCGTCCGCCAACGCGCGCGCCACACGCATGACGCCATGTCCATACGCATTGGCCTTGATTACCGCCAGCACGCGCGCATGCGGCGCGTGCCGGCGAACCACGCCACGGTTGTGGCGCAGCGCGGTTAAATCGAAGGTGGCTGCGATTGGACGGGACAAAGGACGCGACCGGAAAAGTTACGGCCATTCAACCATATTTCGGCTGCGGCGAGTAGCCGCAGCGCGGCCCTGCGCGGCGTCGCACACCCACGCCCGCGCACGGCACTCACAAGGCGGCCACGCCTGCATCCGCAAGCCGTCGTGAAACTATGGTATAACGTCGCGACCGCACGCCCGGCTCAGCACCAGGTTAACTAAAACCTCTTATAAAACAAGAACATGCCCTT
>JANMXV010000223.1:0-9853 GCA_031381325.1 Betaproteobacteria bacterium
TAGGTGCGCCCGCGTGGCAAGCGGTTCGCGTAATCGCTGTAGCGCTCCAGGTTGTCGCACCAGGCTTTGCCCCAGAAGGTCCTGACGATAGTGCTCTGGGCGCTTACGGGCGATAACGCCTGGCCCTTTTTCTTGAGCTGAGCGGCGTGGCGTTCGGCTTTGGCGCGGCGCGCGGCAACTGAAACGTAGGGCTTCCATCCATAGTCCATGCAAGATTCTCCGGGTGATTATTCTTCAGGCTGCGATGTGTGTATGTCGAGCGTAACCAGATTGAGCAGTTCTTTGTCGCTCATTTCTGTCAGCAGCAATTCCGCGCCGCCCTGCAGCACGTCGCGCACGAGCTGTTGTTTCGATTCGATCAACTGATCTATTTTATCTTCGACCGTGCCGCGGCATACGAATTTGTGTACCAGCACATTCTTCGACTGGCCGATGCGAAAAGCGCGATCGGTGGCCTGATTATCCACCGCCGGATTCCACCCGCGGTCAAAGTGAACCACGTGCGACGCCGCAGTCAGGTTAAGCCCCGCGCCGCCGGCCTTGAGCGAGAGCACGAAGAACGGCGCCAGTTCGTCCTCCTGGAATCGCCGCACCAGCTCGCGACGCTTGGCCACTGCGGTGCCACCGTGCAGCACCAACCCCGCGCGACCGAACACCGAGCCGAGAAACGCAGCAATCGGCTCAGTAGCTTCGCGGAACTGCGTGAACACCAGAACTTTCTCCTGTTTGGCCGCAATCACCTCGGTAATTTCGCGCAGGCGCGCAAACTTGCCGCTGTCGGCCTCGGTCCACGCGGCATCCCCCAACCATTGCGAAGGATGGTTGCAAATCTGCTTGAAGCGCATCAGGAACTTCAATACCACGCCCTTGCGTCCGATACCTTCGGCGTCCTCGAGTTCAGTTGCCAGATCCTTCACCGCGCGCTGATACAACGCCGCCTGCGCAGGACTGAGGTGGCAATAGGCTTTCAGTTCGGTCTTGTCCGGCAGATCGGCGATGACCGATTTATCGGTCTTCAGGCGCCGCAAAATATACGGGCGCACCAACTCGCGCAGCGGACGGTAGTGCTCGCTAGTCGTCAGGCGCTTGGCAAACGTGGTGAAGGCCTTGTCCGAACCGAGCAGCCCGGGGTGAGTGAAATCGAAAATCGACCACAGGTCTGACAGCCGGTTCTCCACCGGTGTGCCGGTGAGCGCGATGCGTGAGTGCGCATTGAGTTTTTTCGCCAGTCGCGTCTGCTTCGCGTTAGGATTCTTGATCGCCTGCGCTTCGTCCAACACCGCCAGTCGCCACGACTGAGTTTCCAGCCACGGCAGACGCAACAGCGTGCCGTAACTGGTAATGACCAGATCCACGTTCGCAAGCCGCGCGCCATCCAGCGCGCGCATCTCGGCCACGGGCATCACTGACGGATGCGCGATCAAAGCATTCAGACTCGGCGCGAAGCGCGCGATCTCCGAGGCCCAGTTCGCCAGCAGCGAAGCGGGTGCAACCAGCAGGCTGGTGCTGGTGCGCGCCGCAGGCAGCGCACTTGTAACACCCACTTCGCCTTGATCCTCCCGTTTCAGCACCAACAACAGTGACAACACCTGTATGGTCTTGCCCAGACCCATGTCGTCGGCAAGACACGCGCCGAGTCCGAGCCGGTACAACAAATACAGCCAGCGTACGCCCGCCTGCTGATAGGGCCGCAGCGTCCCCTTGAGCTCAGCGCCCGGCTCCACCTGCGCCAGTCCGTGCGGACCGCGCAGACCTTTCAACGTCTCGGCGAGCCAGGGGCCGGCGACGACCTGTGACCAGTCCGGATCGGCGGCAGCGTCTTCTGCAACCGTAGCACCAGCGACCAGACGCATCGCCTCGGCAAAGGCAAGCCCGCCGTCGGCTGCGGCCTGTTCGATGGCATGAAAGCGCTCGAGCATGCGGCCAAGCTTCGCGCGATCCACCTCCACCCAGCGCCCGCGTATCAGTTGCAGCCCGTCGGCGCCGGCAAGCAGTTTTTTGATCTCGGCCGCCGTGAGGCGCTCACCGTCGAGTGTGAGTTCAAGGCTGAAATCGAGCAGCGCGTCCTTGCCCAGCAGCGACGGCGCCCTGCCGCCCACCGTCGCCTTGACTTGCGGGCGCGATGGCCGGCCTGCACCCCACGCACCCGGCGCGCGCACCACAATGCCAGCGGCTTCTAACTGTGGCACATCGGTGAGGAATTGATACGCCTCGTCCGGTGTCCAGCGCAGCGGATGAAATATCTCGCCCGCATCAACCATTGCGCGCAGCCACGTGCAGTGCGCCGCTGCGCGCTGCACCGGCATCAAGAGCGAGAGCAGCCGCGGCTGATTTTTACCGTCCGAGTATTCGCGCAGCGCCTGCGCCAGCGGCAAGTGCTGCGCGCGGGCCTGTGCCGACAGGCGCGTGGTGTAAGTGGCGAGAAAAGCGAACGGCGCTTCTTCGTCACCACGGTTCTCAGCCAGATTGAAATGCACCCGGCCCACCAGGTTCCACGCCGCATGGCGGCTCTTGAGAAAGTCCTGCAGTGACTGCTTGGATTGCGCAAGCTCGACATCCAGCGCCGCGTCCAATTCTTCCCACAGCGCGCGCAGCACCGGCGCCGTCAGATACTCAACGCCCGTCATTGGCGGCGCGTCCGCAGCGAGCGTCTCGAGCACTTGCGGCAACGGCGCGGCTATGGATATTTCGGCAGCAGCCTCGCCCCCTTCGCCCGGCGCCGGCGTAGCGCACAGCGCCGTGACATAACGCGCACCAAAATCACGCCAGAAGCCCAACGCCAGCGGTAACGCAGCGCCCACCTCCCCTGCGCCGAGCTGCAGCAATCCGTGGCCTGCGCCGCGCGCGAACGCTGGTATTAGCCGCTGCTGCAGCGCCTCCGGCAGCGCCGGCGCGTCTGCGTCCGGCACCAACAACAGGCGCCCATGCGGGGTGAGAATCGGAACCAAGGCGCTGCTTGTCATGCTGAAAATTTTACTGCTTTCGCTTGATCAAGCGATTTCCCGCCAGCCAAATCCCTCGTCCTGCGTGGCAACACCGATCCACGCGTCGTCGCAACCCAGCGCTTGCGCCAGCGCGCGCTGCGCCAGAGCCGGTGTATTGTTTTGTTTGGACAGATGCGCGGCGATCACATGCTGCAGGCGGCCCATAGCCTTGGGCAAAACCCCCAATAGACTGGCCGCCGTACAATTATCCAGATGCCCCAGCCGCCCCGCGATGCGCTGCTTGAGTGTATACGGGTAAGCGCTCTTCATCAGCAGGTCGAGATCGTGGTTGCATTCGAGCACCAGCGCATCCACTGCCGATAACATCGCCTCAATGTGGCTGGTGGATACGCCCGTGTCCGTCAGCACGCCCAAAGACTTATCGCCATCGCTAAACACAAACTGCGCCGGCTCGCGCGCGTCGTGCGGCACCGGGAAGGGACGCAATTGAACATCCCCCACCGGCAACACGCTGTGACTGTCGATGATATTCACCACCACGCCTTCAAAACGCGATACACCCGTGGCCATTAATGTGCCGTGGGTCAGATAGACGGGAATTTCGTGCTTACGCGCGAATCTCGGCACGCCGCCCACGTGGTCATCATGTTCGTGGGTCACCACGATGCCATCCAGATCACCGGGCAAAAGATTGAGCCGGCCCAGACGCCGCGCGGTATCGGCAAGGCCAAAACCGCAATCCAGCAGTAAGCTTGTGTTGCCCGCCTGAACGACCAGTCCATTGCCTTCGCTGCCGCTGCCGAGTGAAGCAAATCGCATGCTCAATGCACGTGAAATGTGAAAAGTGAAACGTGAAACGCAAGCGTACCGTAGCGCGCTATCGCGGTGTTACTTTTCACATTTCACTTTTCACGACCAGCTACCTCAACTGCTCGTACAACAGCGTCAATATGCGGCTCGCAGTGGCGGACTGCTCCTGCTTGCCGTCCTTGGTCAGCACATTGACCTGAGCCTTGGCATCCATATCGCGCACCGCGATCTGGTACTGCTCGTTTTTCTTGGCCGGGCTATTGCCCCAGAATTTAAGTCCGCCCACCATGCGCCCCAGAAAGCCGGAATCGTCCTTGGTTGTTTTCACATCGGTATCAGGATCGATATAGCGCACGAAGTAAATGCCTTTCGAGCGATCACGGTCTTCGACGGTGAATCCCACACGATCCAGCGCCAGCCCGACACGCCGCCACGCACGGTCGAACTGCTCGTTGACCGTCAGTATGCCGCCGCTTTGCGTCGCCATGGACGCGCGTGGCGCTTCCGCGGCAGCCGCAATCTGCTGTTTGGCTCGTGCTTCCTGGATGCCAAAGCGCATCATCAACCGGCGCAGCATTTCCGCTTCAAGATCGGGATCGGGTCTGCGCGGTTGCCAGCGCGTTTGATCCTTACCCTCGGTGATGTAAACCTCTTCCATGCCGCGGTGACTGATATAAATTTCTGTTGTGCCGGCCGGCGTGCCGCGCTCAAGGCGCGTGCGGAACTTGTCGCGCTCCGCCGTCGAGTAAACCGAATCCAGCACCTTGCCGAGCAACCCGCGGATCAATCCCATATCCGGCACCTTGGCGCGATTTTCATTCCAGTCGGTTTCCATTACACCCGCTTCGGGCGTTTCGACGTTGACGACAAATCCGACTTCCTGCCAGAAATCTTTCACCACCGGCCACACCTGCGCGGGGTCGCCTTTGACCACCAGCCAGCGCTGGGTGCCTGCGCGCTCGACACGCGCATCACTCTGCTCCGGTAATACGCCGGCACTTGCGGCAGCGGCGCCGCTCTGCTGACGCCATTCGCGATCGAGGGTGTAAGAGGAATACGTCGCCGCACCCTTGCGGCCGGCATCCGGCACTGCGTAACGGTCATCGGCGGTGGGTCGTGTCAGATCGGGCGGCACGTCCAGTGACGGCAGTTTTCCCGCTGATTTGTAGTCGATTTTCTTGGTGGGGAGATCAAAATCGAATGTGCTGCAAGCGCTCAGCATCACAGCGGCCCCAAGCCAGCATAGCAGCGGAATGATCCGGGAATATCGCATCTAATACCTCATTCGCAATGGCGACGGTTTAATTTCACATCAGCCGGATTTGTCAGACGTCAGACGGGCCAGCTATGCCGGCCTGTTGCATGGCGTCACGCACCCGGCTGTGGCACGCCGCCGACAGCGGCGTTAACGGCAAACGGATGCCGCCCTTGATCAAACCCATCTGTTGCACCGCCCATTTCACCGGTATCGGATTAGCCTCGCAGAACAAATGCTGATGTAAGCCCAGCAAGCGGTCGTTGACTTCACGCGCCTTGGCGAGGTCGCCCGCCAACGCCGCCACGCACATTTCATGCATCGCCTTTGCCGCGACATTTGACGTAACCGAAATAACACCGTCGCCACCCAGCAGCATCAACGGCAGGCAAGTGCCGTCATCACCACTGAACATCAGAAAATCGGCAGGCTTGCGCCGTATTAAATCCGCAGCACGCTCCATATTGCCCGTGGCTTCTTTAATGCCTACAATATTCGGCACTTGCGCCAGACGCAGCACGGTATCGTTTTGCATATCGGCCACGGTGCGGCCCGGCACGTTATACAGTATCTGCGGAATCTCCACCGCCTCGGCGATGGCCTTGAAATGCAGATACAAGCCTTCTTGCGTCGGCTTGTTGTAGTACGGCACCACCGACAAACTGTAGTCGGCGCCCATTTGCTTCGCGTGAAGTGTGTGCTCAATCGCTTCGCGTGTGGAATTGGCGCCCGTGCCGGCTATCACGGGAATGCGCTTCGCGACATGATCCACTGCGGTCTTGATCAGCAGCCAATGCTCTTCATTGTCCACCGTCGGCGACTCGCCGGTGGTGCCGACCACGACAATACCGTCCGTGCCTTGCGCGATATGCCAATCCAGCAACTTGCGGAAGGCATCCAGATCGAGCGCGCCATCTTCCAGCATGGGCGTCACTATCGCCACCACGCTGCCCCTTAACGTCGCCATCTGGTTTCCATCTTGTTGATTTTCATGTGTTTTTTGCAAGTCTGCCGCCTGCGTCCAGCTACGGTCGGTATTCTACTCGAAGACTGTCAACGCCGGATACCGCTGTGACAGGGCTATGCCGTGTTGGTTGCATGCACCGCGCAGATACGTTGCACCCGGGCCGGGCGTGGCGCATCGATCACCAGGTCTTCGTAGGCATGCACGTGCAGGTGTCCGCGTACGGCCTCGAGCAATTCGCCGGGCTTTAACAAAAATTCAGGGTTCGACGGACGGCCAAAGCGTGCATTGCCCAAGGCAAACGTTTCGTAAATCAATACCCCGCCGGGGATGAGCGCTTCGATCAGCAGCGGAAACAGTGCGCGATGCAAATAGTTGGTCACTACCACGCCCGCGTACGCACTGCTTGCATAAGGCCACGCAGCGGCCTCGCTCTCAATATCCGCGCATAGCGACGTCACATTCGCCACGCCGGCGAGCGCCGCCAACGCTTCGGCGTTGCGATCCACCGCATCCACGGCATGACCGCGCGCCGCGAACCATCGCGCATGACGACCGTGGCCGCAGGCGACATCCAGTATGCGGCCGTGCGCCGGCGCCAGCCCCGCCCAGCGCACTACCCACGCCGAGGGCGCATCCACCGCGCCGTGTTCGGCGGCGCCCGCGAATTCATGCGTTGTAACCATGCAGAATTCAAGTCACGCGAAAATTCTTGAACTGCCAAGGATCGGATTCGTCCACATCTTCCGCAAACGGATGATGCCGTCCTCTGAGCGGGCTCCACTCGGTGTAAACGCCGCGCACCTCGCCCAGGTACGGATTGGCGACTTCCAGCACACGCCGGAAATCGAGATCTTCAGGGTCAAGGACGCCTGCCCGCGGATTCTCCATTGCCCACACCACGCCGCCCATCACGCCCGCAGCGACCTGGATGCTGGTAGCGTTGTTATAGGGTGCGAGCTTGCGTGCTTCGTGAATATTGACGCGTGAGCCATACCAGTACGCGCCACGCGCATGCCCCATGAGCAAGGCGCCGAGTTCGTCGGTACCGTCGATGATTTCATCCATCAAAATGCGTTTTTTCTCCGGCAATTCCCAGTTCTTGCCGGCCAGCTCATGTATCGACGACACCGTGTTATCGCACGGGTGATAAGCGTAATGGCAGGTCGGGCGATACACCACTTTTTCTTTTTCGCGCACCGTAAAATAATCCGCAATCGAAACGGCTTCGCCGTGCGTGATCAGAAAGCCGTGGTAATTGCCTTCGCTCGGCGTCCACGAGCGCACGCGCACCGAGGCGCCGGGCCGCGTCAGAAAAATCGCCGCATCGCAACCGTACTCGTGACGCTGACCATCGTGCGGAAAGTGACGCTCATGCGTGCCCCAACCGAGTTCACACGGTTGCGAGCCTTCACCGACGAAACCATCCACCGACCACGTATTGACAAACTCGAAGCGCTGTTTGCCGGGACTGGCTACTTGCGTATCGCGCTCGGCGCAATGAATCACCTTCACGCCGAGCTTCATCGCAAGCTGCGCCCACTGCGCTTTGGTCTTGGGAATGTCAGTCTTGCGATGCAGATCGCGCGCAATATTCACCAGCCCCTGTTTAACCCAGTGCGAGATCAGCCCCGGATTGGCGCCGTGCGTGGGGATCACCGTCGGCCCGCCATTGGGATATTTTGCGCGCAATGCCTGCACATCTTCGCGCAAACCGTAGTTGGAACGGTGTGAAGCGGACACGGTCGGATCCGTATACCCGCCGAGCCAGGGCTCGATGCAGGTATCGAGGTACATCGCGCCTTTTTCGTAACAAAACTCGATCAGCGCAACGCTCGAAACATCGACCGAAAGATTGAGTAAAAAATCGCCCTTATCCAGCAGCGGGTCAAGCAACGCGCGATAATTATCGCGGGTGAGCGGCCGAACCAGGAACTTTATACCGAAGTGTTCAGCCTCGGCCTGGCCGCGATCATCACCGGTGAGGATGGTGATGCGCTCGAGCGGCATGTCGATATGGCGCAGCAGCAGCGGCAACGTGCCTTGCCCCACCGAGCCGAAACCAACAAAGACCAATCGTCCTGGAAATTTAACGTGCTTTTTATCGGCCATTGCATAAACTGCCTTGTCTTTGTTTCAAACGGCGCGCAGTGTAGCATTTTCTAGCGTCGCTGCGACGCCGAAATGCGCGTCGCAGCGAGAAAAACAGCAACACCGGAATATAATGTAAGTATTTGTTTTTATGATATTATTTTTATTCTTTGGCTTTTCTGTCAAGCGCACCACCAGCACCACGAAACACGCTGCTAAAATCTGTTTGTGCCGCACGTTAAATAGATCACGGGATTTGAAATGACAATTTCTGAAGCACAAACTATCGTGCGAAAAGCCGTCTCGGAACACGTCGCCGTGCAAGTTGTGCGTGCGCTGATTACCCGCGCGCGCGCAGCACAATCTATCGCCGCGCGTTACACGCAATCACAACTCGATGAACTCGTCACCGCCGCAGGCTGGGCGATCATGGAGCCTGCCCGCAATAAAACACTGGCGGAAATCGCCGTGCGGGATACGGGTTTGGGAAACGTGCCCGACAAAATTAATAAAAATCATCGCAAAACACTGGGCTTGATGCGCGATCTCAAGGGCTCGATATCCACCGGCGTGCTTGCCGAATATCCCGACAAAGGCATCACCGAAATCGCACGGCCGGTGGGCGTCGTATGCGCGGTGGTGCCCTCCACCAACCCCGGTGCTACGCCTGCAAACAACATCATCAACGCGCTGAAGTGCGGCAACGCGGTGATTTTGTCGCCTTCGCCCAAGGGCGTTTCCACCAGCGCGAAGTTGCTGGAATACATCCACGCCGAGTTCAAACGTATCAGTGCGCCGCTGGATCTGGTGCAAATGCTGCCCAGCCCGGTTACCAAGGAAAGCTCCGGCGAACTGATGAAGCAATCCGATCTGGTGGTCGTCACCGGCTCTCAAGCCAATGTGCGCGCGGGCTACTCCAGCGGCACGCCGGCGCTCGGCGTGGGCGCGGGCAACGTCGCGGCGATCGTCGATGACAGCGCGGACTGCGCGGACGCCGCCGCGAAAATCATGTGTTCGAAGATCTTTGATAACGCCACCAGTTGCTCATCGGAAAACAGCGTGATTATTCACGCGGCGGTGTATGAGCGCATGCTTGCCGAGTTGGTCAAGCAAGGCGGTGTACTGCTCAACGCGGGGGAACAACAAGTGCTACAAGAAGGCATGTTTCCCAATGGGCATTTGTCGTCCGCCGTCACGGCGCAATCGGTTGCAAAAATCTGCGCGGTAGCCGGACTCACGCGCCCTGAACTCGTAAACGCCAAGTGTCTGATGGTCGAAGAAACCGGCGCGGGCGAAGCCTACCCGTTCTCCGGCGAAAAGCTCTGCCCGGTGCTCGCGGTTTACAAGGCGTGCGATTTCGATCATGCATACAGCACGCTACGCGCCATCTACGATTACATGGGCGACGGTCACTCGTGCGGCATCCACACGAAAAACGATGCGCACATCCGCAAGCTCGGCCTGGAAATGACGGTGTGCAGAGTGATCGTAAATCAGGCGCACGCCATCGCCAACGGCGGCAGCTTCGACAACGGCCTGCCGTTTTCGCTCACCATGGGCTGCGGCACCTGGGGCGGCAACAGCTTCTCCGACAATCTCAATTACAAACACTTCATGAATATCACGCGCATCGTGCGTCCGATTGCGGCGCGTGAGCCGAGCGTGGATGACATTTTCGGCGACTACCTTAAAAAACATCACCGCTAACCGCAGAGGCGCAAAGGCGCAGAGGTAACGCAGAGAAGTTCAAAAGATTTTCTCTGCGGCAGTTCTCTGCGCCTTTGCGCC
>JANMXV010000268.1:0-6158 GCA_031381325.1 Betaproteobacteria bacterium
GCTTTCCAAAAATAGGGGATAGACCGTTCTTAGATAGTCACAACGCACCAGCCCGCCCCTCCTCACTGCCTTTCCAACAACGCCGCCCGTATCTGTTCCAGCGCCGCAGGATCTTCAATCGTAGTGAGATCGCCCGCGTCGCGCCCTTCGGCCAGCGCCTGTATCGAGCGCCGCAATAACTTTCCGGAACGCGTTTTGGGCAGCAGCGTCACGAAATGCACGCGCGACGGACGACCGAGGGCGCCGAGTTGTTTGTCGACGGCGTCCATCACTTCCTTCTCGTGCGCTGCTTTGAGTTCGTGGGTCGCAATTTTCGTGCTGTCTTTAACGACTACGAACGCAAGCGGCATCTGTCCCTTGATGGCATCGGCTACGCCGACCACGGCAACCTCCGCCACATTGGCGTGAGACTGCACTGCCTCTTCGATCTCGCGCGTTCCAAGTCGATGCCCCGCAACGTTAATCACGTCATCAGTGCGACCGAGTATGTAGTGATAGCCGTCCTTGTCGCGGATGCCCCAGTCAAACGTTGAATACACCTGTTTCGTACGAAAGCTGGTGAAATACGTGCTCACGAAGCGCTCGTCGTCACCCCACACTGTGGTCATACAGCCCGGCGGCAATGGCGGCACAATGGCAACCACGCCTTTTTCATTGGGCGCCGCTTCCGTGGCGTCGGACTCGCGAAGGATTTGCAGATCGTAGCCGTAAACCGGAAAACTCGGCGTGCCAAATTTGAGCGGCGTTTTTTCCACGCCATGCACCGCAGACAAAATCGGCCAGCCGGTCTCGGTTTGCCAATAGTGATCGATCACCGGCTTTTGCAGCGCATCGGCGATCCAGCGATGCGTGGGCTCATCCAGCGGCTCGCCGGCGAGAAACAAATGACGCAGCGACGACAGATCATATTTTGTGAGATACGCCGGGTCTTGTTTTTTCAGCACGCGCGTGGCGGTGGGCGAGGAAAACATCACCGACACTTTATGGTCGGCGACAATCTTCCACCAGATGCCCGCGTCCGGGCGTATCGGCAAGCCTTCATACAGTATCGTGGTCATGCCCGCGATCAATGGCGCGTACACGATATATGAGTGCCCCACCACCCAGCCGATGTCCGAGGTGGTGAACATCGTCTCACCGGCGTTACCGCAGTAAATATGCTTTATCGACGCAGCCAGCGCGACCGCATAACCGCCGGTATCGCGCTGCACGCCTTTGGGCCGGCCCGTGGTGCCCGAGGTATACAAAATGTACGAGGGTTCACTCGACTCCAGCCAGGTCACCGGCGTGTTCACCTCGGCGTGCGCTTTGCGCAGGGTCGCGTAATCCAGATCGCGCCCCGCGACGGGTTGGTAATCCTTGTCTATACCGCGATTGACCACGATCACATGGCGCGGCGGATGTTTGGCCAGCCGCAGCGCTTCATCCACCAGCGGCTTGTAGGGAATCGCGCGACCGCCGCGCATACCCGCATCCGAAGTAATCATCAATGCGGGCTTGGCGTCATCAATGCGCGTTGCGAGACTCGCCGCAGCAAATCCGCCGAACACCACCGAATGAATCGCGCCCACGCGCGCGCATGCCAGCATGGCGAATAACGCTTCGGCGATCATCGGCATGTAAATCAGCACGCGGTCGCCCTTGCCCACGCCCAGCGTATGCAGCATGCCCGCCGCGCGGTTAACCTCTTTGTACAACTCGCGATAGGTGTAGGTTTTTTCCTGCCCGGTCTCGGTCGAGATATAGATCAGCGCCTTCTGGTCGCCGCGTGCAGCGAGATGACGGTCTAGCGCGTTGTGGCAAAGGTTGGTTTCACCGCCGACAAACCACTTTGCAAAGGGTGGACGGCTGAAATCACAAACCTGCGTGTGAGGCTTATGCCAATCGATCAGAGCCGCTTGTTCGGCCCAAAACGCGTCGCGATCAACGAGTGAACGATTGTGGAATTCTTGATACACGCCCATGCAACTCTCCCCCGACCATTGATGATTGGTGTTTATTAAATGCCAGCCCTTACAAAAATCTGACCACCGCCCTGCCGCGTATGCCGCCTTTGAGCATTTTGTCGAAGTATGCACCCATATCTTCAAGCGTTATGGTATGGCCAATATCAGCCAGATGACGCGGTTTAAGGTCGCTCGCCAGCCGTTGCCATACTTTGCTGCGCAACGGCATGGATGTGGCGGCCGAATCCACGCCGATCAGGCGCACGCCGCGCAGTATGAACGGCAGCACGTTGGTTTTGAGTTCAATACCGCCGGCGTTGCCGAAGCTTGCGATCAAACCATGTTGATTCATGCTGCGCGTCAACCATGACAGTTGATCGCCGCCGAGCGAATCAAATGCCGCTGCCCACAGCGACTTCTCTAATGGCCGCGTGCCCAACTCGATGGCGCTGCGCGCGAGCACTTCTTCAGCGCCGAGTTTTTTCAGGAAGTCATGCTCGCTGTCTTTTCCGGTGATTGCGGTCACGGCGTAGCCCTTACCTGCCAGCATGTCGATGGCGAGGCTTGCCACGCCACCCGTGGCGCCGTTGACCAGCACGTTGCCATTGCCTGGCGCCAAGCCATTCAATTCAAGCAACTCGACTGCGAGCCCAGCCGTGAACCCTGCGGTGCCCAGCACCATCGCTTCAAACAACGTCAAGCCTTGCGGCAGCGGCACCACCCAGTCCGCCGGCACGCGGCAAACTTGCGCGTATCCGCCATCATGCGCAACGCCAAAGTCGTAGCTAGTACAAATCACTTCATCGCCCGCTTTGAAGCGTGCATCCGACGATGAAACCACCACGCCAGCCGCGTCTATGCCGCCGACCAGCGGATACTTGCGTATGACCTTGCCGCCGACACCCGTGGCTGCGAGCGCATCCTTGTAATTGACGCTGGAATACGCATTTTTGAAAACAACTTCACCGGGCATTAGATCGCTCAGTGTTAAGTCAGCGACGCGCCCCTCTATCTTATTGTTTTCATTGAATATTCTGTAGGCCTTGAAGCTTTCCATGCGGTCTCCTACGGCAAATGCGGTTGGGCAAGATAGTCGTGCGTTTGCATTTCAGTCAAGCGGCTCACCAGACGCTCTTTCAGCGACGCATTGAGATTGGCTTGAAAGGCATCCGCGGCATCGGCATCAAGTATCAATTCGTCCGCCGGCACGCTCGCAGACAGAATAAGCTTAACGCGGCGATCATAAAACTCGTCGATCATCCACACAAAGCGGCGCAGTTTGTCCGCCATGCCCACGCCAAAGCGCGGCACGTCGGAAACCATCACCGTGTGGTAGCGCTTGGACAGTTCGATGTAATCCGGCTTGCCGCGCGGGCCATCGCACAGCGCTGAAAAATCAAACCACACCACGTCACGCGCATGGCGGCGCACGGGTACGCCGCGACCTTCTATTTCCAGTTCAGCAGCATCCGCCATTTCATGCCGGGCAATTGCGATGAACTCGAGGGCCATGCGTTCGTCCGCATCCGTGCCCGTATGATAAACGCCGGCTTTCTCCAGTTCACGCAGGCGGTAATCCACGCCGTCATCGACGTTTACGATGTCGAAGTACTCTTTGATGAGATCTATCGTCGGCAGAAACTGGCTACGCTGCAGTCCGTGCAGATAGAGCGCATCGGGTTCGAAGTTCGAGGTCGTCAGCACCACGACGCCCTGTGCCATCAAACCCTCAAGCAGTTTGCGCATCACCATCGCGTCGGTGATGTCGGTGATGTGAAACTCATCCAGACACAGCAGTCGCGCTTCTTTCGCCACGTCGCGCGCGACACCCGCGAGCGGCTCGGCCTGGCCGGTGAGCGCATTCATGCGTTGATGCACTTCCTGCATGAAGCGATGAAAATGAATGCGGCGCTTGCGGGCCACCGGTGCACAGTTGAAAAAACTGTCCATCAGAAAACTCTTGCCGCGGCCCACGCCGCCCCACAGATAAAGGCCCTTCACCACGCGCTTGCGCGCCAGCAGGCGAACGAGCAGGGACTCCATTGTTTCGAGGCCGATCAGGTCTTCGTAGAGGCGTTGCAGATGCTCGACGGCTTTGAGTTGCGACGCATCCAGCGTGAAGCCGTGTTCGGCTGCGTGCTGCACGATCCATTGCGCCGCATCGGCGCTGTCGAGCGTTAGTGTGGTGTGGCCGTACTGGGAGGATTTTGGCGCGTTCACGGGTTGCTGTTGTGAAGGCGTGAAAGAGTGAAGGGGTGAAAGAGGTACCCCATTCACCCCTTCACTCCTTCACCTCTTCACAAGTTGAGGGTCCTGCCATCCACCGCCAGCGCGGCTTCTTTCATCGCCTCGGACAGTGACGGATGTGCGTGGCAAATCATGGCAATGTCTTCGGACGATGCGCCGAATTCCATCGCCACTACGGCTTCGGCGATCAGCTCCGAAGCCATGGGGCCAATGATATGCACGCCGAGTATGCGGTCGTTACGCTTGTCGGCAATAAACTTCACAAAACCCGTGGTATCACCGAGGGCGCGCGCGCGGCCATTGGCCATGAACGGAAACGATCCGGTGCGGTATTCAATGCCTTCGGCCTTCACTTGTTGTTCGGTTTTACCGACCCAGGCAATTTCCGGCGAGGTGTAGATCACCCATGGCACGGTGTTGAAATCGACATGGCCGTATTTTCCGGCGATGCGCTGCGCCACGGCGACGCCCTCTTCTTCGGCCTTGTGCGCCAGCATCGGCCCGCGCACCACATCGCCTACCGCCCACACGTTCGCGAGATTGGTTTTGCAGTGTTCATCCACCGCCACAAAGCCGCGCTCATCGAGCTTCAAGCCGACCGCCGCCATGTTAAGCCCCTCGGTATGCGGTACACGACCGATGGAAACAATGAGCTTGTCGATCGTCAACGTTTGCGCTTTGCCGGCGCTGTCGGTGTAGTCGACGGTCACTTCTTTGCCCGCTTTGACGCTACCCACTTTGACGCCGGTGTGAATTGCAAGCCCCTGTTTTACAAATACCTTATTCGCCTCTTTCGCCACCGCGTCATCCGCCGCGCCGAGGAACGCGGGTAGCGCTTCGAGCACCGTCACCGCAGAACCCAGGCGTCGCCATACGCTGCCCATTTCCAGGCCGATTACACCTGCGCCGATGACACCCAGCCGCTTGGGTACCTCCGTAATCGCCAGCGCGCCGGCATTGTCGAGTATGAATTTGTTGTCGAACGGCGCGCCGGGCAACGCGCGCGGGCTGGAACCCGTCGCCACAATGACATGCTTCGCGATCAACGCTTCTTCGGCCTTGCCGCTGACCGTGATTTGCCATGCGCCTGGCGCACCACCGGCAAATGCGCCTTTGCCATGAAAAAACGTAACTTTGTTTTTCTTGAACAGATAGAGAATGCCGTCGTTGTTCTGCTTGACGACTTTATTCTTGCGCTTGAGCATCTGCGCAACGTCCATGCTCAGGCTTCCTACTTTGATGCCGTGATCCGCAAATGCATGCGCCGCGTGATCGTAGTTCTCCGACGATTGCAACAGCGCCTTGGACGGAATGCAGCCGACGTTGGTACACGTGCCACCCGGCGCCGGTTTGCCGTCTGCGGTCTGCCAATCGTCGATGCAGGCCACCTGCATGCCCAGTTGTGCCGCACGAATCGCGGCAATGTAACCGCCAGGGCCGGCGCCGATGACTATTACGTCGAATTGATTGACCATTTGTAATTTCCGTAAAAGCGTGAAGGAGTGAATGGGTGAAGGAGTGAATGGGGTACCCCCTTTACCCCTTCACTCCTTCACGTTTCACGCCGTCAGATGTCTAAAAGCATGCGCGCCGGATCTTCCAGCGCATCTTTCATCGCCACCAGCGACAGCACGGCTTCACGACCGTCGATGATGCGATGATCGTATGACAAGGCGAGATAATTCATCGGACGAATCACGATCTGCCCGTTCTCCACCACCGGCCGCTCCTGGGTGGCGTGAACGCCGAGTATCGCGCTCTGCGGCGGATTGATAATCGGCGTCGAAAGCATCGAGCCGAATACGCCGCCGTTGGAAATGGAAAACGTGCCGCCGGTCAGCTCTTCAATCGTCAGCTTGCCTTCCTGTGCGCGCTTGCCGAAATCGGCGATGGTCTTTTCGATTTCCGCAAGACTCATCTGATCGGCGTTACGAACAATCGGCACCACCAGTCCGCGCGGACTGC
>JANMXV010000273.1:0-17907 GCA_031381325.1 Betaproteobacteria bacterium
AAAAAGTCCTTCGCGTCATCCTCAGCTACACGGATTACGTGAATCGAACCGTGTGGCGGCTATAGACCCGCACGCACGCACGCAGGTACTCGTTACCGGCGCCAGCGGATTTGTGGGGCGCGCCCTTTGCGCACGACTCACTGAACTCGGTTACACCGTGCGCCGGGCGACCCGCTATGCAACGCCTGCACAGGGGCCGGAAGCCTTCGATACGGTCGATACGGTCGCTACGGGCGAACTGGGCCCGGATACGAACTGGTCTTCCGCGCTTCACCAAGTATCGATCGTGTATCACCTCGCGGCACGCACGCATGTGTTGCACGAAACAGCGTGTGATGCCTATGCCGAATATCGCCGCATCAATGTCGAAGGAACCCGGTCACTGGCACAAGCCGCTCTGCACGCCGGCGTACGCCGGATGGTTTTTCTCAGTTCCATCAAGGTCACAGGCGAACGCACCGACGGCCGGCCGTTTACCGAAGATACCCCGCCTCAGCCCGAAGATGCCTATGGCGTCTCCAAATGGGAAGCAGAGCAGGCATTGTGTGCGGTTGCACGAGACACGAACCTTGAAACAGTAATACTGCGCCCGCCGCTGGTATACGGGCCGGGCGTAAAGGGCAATTTTTTGCGCCTGATGCATTGGGTAGCACGCGGCGTACCGTTACCATTGGCCTCCATCCGCAATCGTCGCAGCCTGATTTACGTTGCTAACCTGGCGGATGCGCTTATCGCCGCCGCCACATCCCCGGCGGCCTCGGGCAAGACCTATCTGGTTAGCGACAATGAAGACGTGTCAACACCGGCTCTGATCCAGTCGATTGCCGCCGCACTACAGGTTCGCCCTCATTTGTTCCCCTGTCCTGCCGCGCTGTTGATGGCCGGCGCAGCCGTACTGCGTAAGCGCGAAGAAGTGCGGCGTCTTACCGGGTCATTACAAATTGACAGTTCAAAAATACGTAGCGAACTACACTGGCGCCCACGTTTTCAACTGGCCCAAGGCCTCGCCCCGACAGCGCAGTGGTATTATTCACAATTCCCTGTAAAGTCAAATACATAACGCATCGTGCCGCATGCGATTTTCGCACCGTTGATCGCCTTTGCCGTCACCTTGACTGCGGTAGGGTGGCTTGTGCGCAGCCGTTACGCGCTAATCGCGATGGATCGCCCGAATCAACGCTCGCTGCACGACAAACCCGTTCCGCGTAGCGGAGGGTTAGGGATACATGCGGGCATTCTGTCGGCATGGCCCATCGCCTGGACCGATGCGCCCGCGATGCTCTGGATATCCGTTATAGGTTTGCTCGCCGTGTCTGTCGTCGATGATATTCGCGGCTTGCCCGTACTCGCGCGACTAGCCGCACACCTTCTGGCCAGCGGCATGGTTGCAGCGTTTATCGTCTTTCCGGCCCATGGGCCGGTTGCCGCAGGCATTGCAACACTCGGCTTGGCATGGATTATCAATTTATACAATTTCATGGACGGCGCTGATGGAATCGCCGGCGGAATGGCTTTTTTCGGCTTCGGTTTTTACGGTATAGCGGCATGGCTCGCCGGTGATGCCGGCTTTGCATTGTTTAACTTCAGCATCGCCGCGGCCGCCATCGCATTCTTGCTGTTCAATTTTCATCCGGCACGGATATTCATGGGTGACGCAGGCGCGGTGCCATTGGGGTTTTTGGCCGGCGCTGCGGGACTCATCGGATGGTTGCAACAAGACTGGGCGTGGTGGTTTCCGCTACTGGTTTTTTCGCCGTTTATCGCGGACGCCAGCGTAACGCTTGCCCGGCGTGCTGTACGTGGTACGCGCATTTGGGAAGCGCATCGCGATCATTATTACCAGCGATTGATACGGATAGGGTGGGGCCATCGGCGCGCGGCGATAGCCGAGTACGCATTGATGACGTTATGCGGAATCGCAGCACTCGCGGGCCTGCGCTGGTCTCATGCGGGACAGATGGCCATGCTGCTTGCCGTAGTGCTGTTGTATGGTTTGATCATCGGTCTGGTGGAAATGGCGTGGCGCGGACACCTCGCGGCGCACGGCAACGATGCTTAACTGGCGTACCGTTCTAGCCTTTTTACACGATATCGCCATGTGCGCGGCAGCCTGGCTCGCCGCATTTTGGTTACGCTTTAATTTTGAGATGCCTTCGCTATACATAGAGTTGGCGTTGAAAACCCTCGGATGGGTCGTTGCCATTCACGCATTGACTTTTGTCAAACTCGGGCTGTATCGCGGCCTATGGCGTTATGCGAGCCTGCCTGACCTCAGGCGCATCATTATTGCGGTGTTAGTAGCCGCACTCGCTGTGCCGGCCGTAATGCTAATGCTTCAGCTTCCGATAGGTCCGCCGCGCTCCGTATATGTCATCGCACCGGTGTTCCTGATCATGGGCATGGGCGGCAGCCGCTTTGTGTATCGTGCGTGGAAAGAGCATGCTTTCACGCCGGCTGACGAGCAACGAACATCCGTGCTGGTGATGGGGGCCGAAGACTCGGCGGTTAATCTTATCAAAGAACTCGCGCGCAGTGCGCAGTGGCGCGTAGTCGGCGTTTTGGGTGATGACCGTTCCGGTCACGGACGGGAGATTCACGGCATCAAAATTCTCGGCGCGCTCGAAGAAATAGGTGCACAGGCGCAATTGCTCGGCGTAAAACACGTCATCATTGCCATGCCTGCGGCAACGCACGGCGTGCGCCGGCAAGCCGTAGATTTTGCACGCAGCGCCGGGCTGCAAGTGCTGACCGTTCCCGCATTCGATGACCTGATGAGCGGCAAGGTAACCGTGTCGGAAATCCGCAACGTCGAACTCGACGATCTGCTGGGTCGTGACCCGGTGATACTGGACAGTGCAAGACTGAAAACCTGGATTGGCGGCCATGTCGTGATGGTGAGCGGGGCGGGCGGGTCCATAGGCGCGGAATTGTGCCGCCAGATCGCTCGTTACCAGCCGCGCCAGATCATACTGTTTGAACTCAACGAATTTGCGCTCTACACCATTGAGCAGGAATTTGCCGGGCGTTTCCCCGGGATGAAAGTCGTCTGCGCCATCGGTGATGTCAAGGATAACGCTCGCGTGGCAGAAGTGCTGGCCGCCTATCGTCCGTCGATAGTGTTTCACGCGGCCGCGTACAAGCATGTGCCCTTGATGGAATCCGAAAATGCATGGCAGGCGGTACTCAACAACGTTCTGGGCACGCGTGTCATGGCACAAGCCGCCATCGCCACTGGCGTGGAAAAATTTGTGCTGATCTCCACCGACAAGGCGGTAAACCCCGCCAATGTGATGGGCGCAAGTAAACGCCTTGCGGAAATGGTATGCCAGTCGCTCCAGCAGATTGCCGGCACCTGTTTCGTGATAGTGCGATTTGGCAACGTACTCGGGTCCACCGGCAGTGTGATTCCAAAGTTTCGGGAACAGCTCGCTGCCGGCGGCCCGCTTACCGTCACACACCCTGATATTACCCGCTACTTCATGTCCATACCGGAAGCCGTTCAGCTCGTGCTGCAAGCCGGCCTCATGGGGCAGGGGGGTGAAATTTTCGTGCTCGATATGGGTGAGCCGGTACGCATCGTCGATCTCGCCCGCGACTTGATACGGCTATCGGGATTTGCCGAGAGCGAAATTCAAATCGTCTACACCGGGCTGCGGCCGGGTGAAAAGCTTTTTGAGGAACCCCTGGCAGCAAGCGAAGGTACTTTGCCGACACCGCACCCAAAACTTCGTGTAGCTCAGGCACGGCGCGAAAGTGCCGACTGGCTTGCCGAGCTGACGGGCTGGCTGGCTTTAAATACCCGCGCGGATGCAACGTCAGTAAAGGCCGAACTCGCCCGGCGCGTACCCGAATACACACCTCAACACCCGCATGGGGCTTGAGTTCATCGCGAATCATGCAAGGCGCATTTCGTGCTTGAGCGCGATTGCACTGGGGGTGTCGATTCCCGTGTCCACCGCACTCGACAATGTGCTGATGGTGGTCACGCTCACGGCATGGGCGCTCTCTGGGCAAGTGAGTGAGGCCGGGAATTTCTCTTTTAAAAACAAAGTGTTATTGTACTCTATTTCGTTGTTTGGGCTATTGACCCTGGGCACGCTCTATGGAGAAAGCCCCGCGCGCGAGGCGCTTGCGTATTTGTGGAAATATGCAGACCTTTTGTTCATCCCACTGTTCGCGATGGTATTCAGCGAGCACGAGACACGCCGCAAAGCGCTGCTCGCTATGGCGGTGACGATTGCCGTAACAGTCGTGCTTTCTTACCTGATTCGGTTTGGCATGTTACCGGCGACGCCGTTCACTACCGGCGTTGCATCGTCCCCCACCGTTTTCAAACTCAAAATCACGCATAGCATCCTGGCCGCATTCGGTGCGTTTCTTTTCGCGTGGCTTGGCTACACCGCTGCGAACCGGCGTTTGCGGGTTATATGGTATGCGCTGTCGCTACTCGCCGCCCTCAACGTCTTACTGTTGGTGAAGGGCGCAACCGGCTACGTAATACTCGGCGCATTGATTATTTTACTGGGATGGGAACGCGTGGGTAGTCGCGGCATGGCATATGCCGTGTTTGGACTGGCAGTAATCGTTCCCGTACTGGCAATTGCGCCCAATCCGTTTCGGGAGCGCGTTTCCCTTATCCGGCAAGAGATTCAGGATTGGCGCGCCGATAAGGAATCGAGTGAACCCTCCTCCACCGGATTGCGTCTGGAAGCGTACAAAAACACACTCGCGATCATCGCCGCCGTGCCGCTCACCGGCGTAGGCACCGGCGGATTTCCCATGGCTTATGCGCAGCAAGTCAAGAACACCGGCAAGCTCGAAACCCATAACCCGCACAACGAATTCCTGAACATTGCCGCACAAATCGGCATCATCGGGCTGTTGGTGCTGATCGCCATGTTTTGGATGCAATGGCGCACCGCGAAATATCTGAATACGCCAATGGAACAATCCCTCGCACGGGGGCTGGTGCTGACAATGGTAGCTGGATGCATGGTGAATTCGCTGCTGCTCGATCATACCGAAGGCTTGTTTTACGCGTGGCTGTCGGGCTTGCTCTATGGCGGATTAAAATACGCTCAGCCGGATAATGCGGCCAGCCACACATGACACTCTCGGTTTCAATCACTACTTTTAACGGCGGGCCACTGGTTCGCCGCTGCGTCGAATCGGTCACCTGGGCCGATGAAATCATCGTGGTCGACTCTGGCAGTACGGACAACACGCGCGAGATTTGCCGCGAACTCGGCGCCCAGGTTACGCAGACGCCGGATTTCCCCGGCTACGGCGAGCAAAAGAATCGCGCGCTCGATCGCACCAGCGGTGATTGGGTGCTGGCGCTCGATCACGACGAGTCGGTTTCACCCGAGCTGCGTGCGGAAATTGAAGCCACCCTCAAAAACCCCGGCGATGCGGTGGCATTCACCATGCCGCGGCTGTCGAATTTTTGCGGGCGTGATATGCGGCACTGCGGCTGGTGGCCTGATCCGGTCACGCGGCTGTTTCGCAAGGGCGCCGCGCGTTTTTCCGAAGACCATTTGCACGACCGTATCCTCGTCAACGGCAAGATCGGCAAATTGCGCCATCCGCTGCGGCACGAGCCGATGCCGACGCTGGAGCATGTGATCAACAAAATGAACGGTTACTCTTCGGCGGGTGCGAAGTTTAATTTTGAACACGGCAAACGTGCGTCGCTCGGCAAAGCGATCTTTCATGGCGGGTGGGCGTTCGTGCGCACCTATGTGCTGCAAGCCGGGTTTCTCGATGGCCGCGAAGGCTTCATGCTGTCGGTATCCAATGCCGAGGGCACCTACTACCGCTATCTCAAGCTGATGCTGCTCGGCGGCACCTCGCGGTCCCGGTGAAAACCGCGGTCATCGTCACCACCTACAACCGGCCGGACGCCCTCGCGGCAGTGCTTGCGGGGTATTGCAATCAGAGCGATCTTGACTTTGAATTGCTGGTCGCCGACGACGGTTCAACCGATGACACGCGCAAGCTGATTGAATACCACGCCGCGCGCGCGCCGTTCAAATTGCATCACGTGTGGCAGGAAGATACCGGCTTCCGGCCGGGCGCCGCTCGCAATCGCGCCGCCGCGCGCACGAAGGCCGGCTATATTATTTTCGCGGATGGAGACTGCGTGCCGGCGCGAGACTTCGTGCGCCAACATTTGGCGCTGGCGGAGCCGGGCTTTTTTCTGTCCGGCAACCGCGTATTACTTTCACAATCGTTTACGCAACAGGTTCTAGCGCAGCGTTTGCAAATTCATCAATGGCACGCTGCACGCTGGCTGCGCGCCTGGGCCGCGCGTGATGTGAATCGTTTGCTGCCGTTGCTCAAACTGCCCGACGCATCATTTCGCAAACGCTCGCCGCTGCAGTGGGAGGGTGTTAAGTCCTGCAACCTGTCGTTGTGGCGCGCCGATTTCATGCGCGTGAACGGCTTTGAAGAATCGTATTCCGGCTGGGGGCTTGAGGACAGCGATCTCGCAATACGCCTGATCCACGCGGGCGTGCATCACAAGAGCGCGCGCTTCGCCACGCCGGTGTTTCACCTGTGGCACCGCGAGAACGATCGCAGCCGTCTTACAGAAAATCAAAAACTGCTAGCCGAAATCATCGCCTCCGCACGCGTCGAAGCGCGCGTGGGTGTGAGTCAATATTCATGACGCCACCGCGCCGCGTGCTGGTGATCGTCACCCGCCGCATTGGCGATGTGCTGTTGGCCACGCCGGTTATCCGTTCGTTGAAACGCGCGTGGCCTGAAGCAACCCTAGACGCGCTGGTGTTTAGCGGCACCGAGGGCGTGCTGACAGCGAACACCGACATAGCCCGGCTACTCAACATACCCGAACGCCCAAACTTATTGCAGCATTTTGTTTTTGCTGCAAAATTATTTAGACGTTATGATCTTGCCTTGTCGCTAGTACCGGGTGACCGGCCCACCCTTTACGCGTTTTTGGCGGGCCGCAAAAGCGTGGGCTTATTGCTGGATACACCCAAAGAAAGCTGGAAGCGCCGTTTTCTCGACCACTGGGTGGCGTACGATCTCGCCAGTAAGCACATGGTGCTGACCTACCTTTCGCTGCTGGGGCCGTTGGGCGTGGCGCCGTTGGCCGAGGTGACGCTCGGTTGGCGCGAGGCCGACCAACACCGCGCGGATGCAATGCTCGCGTCCTTGGGTGAAGATCGTTTTGTGGTGCTGCATCTCTACCCGAAATTCAACTATAAAATGTGGAGCGATGCAGGATGGATCGAACTCGCGCGCTGGGTTACGGCGCGCGGATTACGCATTGTTCTCACCGGCGGCAATGACGCCGCCGAGCTTGAATATGTACTCCGTCTCGCAAGCAACATGCCTAGCCCGCTCAACCTCGCGGGACAATTGACACTGAGCGAATCTGCCTGCGTGCTCGCACGCGCCACGGCCTACGTCGGCCCCGACACCGCGCTCACGCATATGGCGGCGGCGCTGGGCGTGCCCACCGTAACTTTCTTTGGCCCCACCGATCCCGTGAAGTGGGGGCCGTGGCCGAAGGGGCATGAGTACCATGGCACAAACTGCTCGCCGTGGCGCCGCTTCGGCGATCAGTCTTGCGGGCGTGTGCGCTTGTTGCAAGGCAGCGCCGCGTGCGTACCCTGCGGTAACGAAGGCTGCGAGCGCCATGTGGGAAGCTTCAGCGATTGCCTGCTGCAACTACCGGCGGCGCGCGTCATTCATGCCTTAAGCGAAGTTGTAAATATTCAATGAAAACAAATAGTTACGTTACGGCATGCCCTGTCGGCTGCACCGCGCCGCTAGACACCACCGCGTATGTGTTGCCGGAAGGCCCGTTGCGCCGCTGTAATAACTCTGGTGGCGCTGGTGGTTGCGGGCAACTCATCAGCGCTGCGGACGAAAAACGCTATTGGGAAACCATGGCGTCATTCAATTCGCCAGGGTTCAACCAACCGCCCGCGCGCGAAATCGAACGGCGGCGTTCCGTCGCCAGCCGCCGTCTGCAAACCGTCACGCGTCTGCTGGAAAAAAAACCGGCTGACATGCGTCTGCTCGATGTCGGCTGCTCGCGCGGACAATTTGTGGATTTTGCCGCACAAGCTGGATTCAACGCGGAAGGCGTGGAACCCGCTCCGGATATTGCTGCCGCCGCTCGCGCCTTGGGATTAAATGTGCATACCGGTCTGCTCGAAGAACAACACTATCCCGACGCGGCGTTTGACGTGGCATCGCTATTTGAAGTCGTTGAGCATTTGCGCGAACCCTTGCCGTTGCTACGCGAATGCCGGCGTATCCTCAAGCCCGGCGGCATGCTGATCATCAGCACCGGCAACGCCGCAAGCTGGACAGTCGCCGCCATGGGCGCACGCTGGGACTATTTTCACATCGAAAAAGACGGCGGACACATCAGCTTTTTCAACCCGGCGTCGATCGCCGTCATGGCGCAAAACGCCGGGTTTAGCGTCGAGCGTATCGAAACTGCGCGCGTGAAATTCCACGAAAAAGGCGAGGTCTCGAAAATAAGCTACACGCTGGGCAAGATCGCCGCCGAACTACTCAACGTTCCCGCGCGGCTTGCCGGACGCGGGCACGACATGTTGGCGTATCTGCGCCGCGTGTAGGCCAGCGCCCGCGTCACACGTGATTACGCGTGATGCGGCTCAGCGGGCAACTGCGCCAACTCGATCAAACAGCCTTCGGTGCCGGCCGGATCGAGAAACGCAATGCGGCAACCTGCGTGGCCGATGCGCGGCGTTTCATCCAGCAGCGGCACGCCCTTGGCTTTTAACTCGGCCAGCGCTTCGTCGATATCTTCCACCTCGAAGCAGATGTGATTGATGCCGCCCTTGCCCTCGGCGACCATCTTCGCGTGCTTGCTGTCGGGCGTAGTGCCGGCGATCAGCTCCACCATCGATTCGCCCACCGGATACAGTGCCAGCTTCACCGGGCGCACTGGGTTGGTTTCCACTTCGCCGAGCTTGATGCCGAAGCAGCCTTCCCATAGCGCTCGGCTCTTATCGACATCTTTCACCAACACGCCCACGTGCTCTATGCGCTTAATTTTCATGACCGCTCCTTTAGAAGAATCGCAGTGTAGCTTTTTTTTGTCAATTGGGACGCGCGCGCATCGGCGGCTGTGTTGCTCGGCGTTTGCGCGGCCTTTTGGCGGCGCCCCGCCTCGAAGGTTGGTTGCAGAACCATCTCGCCCAGATTGAAAGCACTCACGGCCTGGATCATCGCGCGTACTTCATCCGTCATGACTTCCGCAGTGGCGGAAACTTGTTCCACCAGCGCTGCGTTCTGCTGCGTGGATTGATCCATATGCAGGATGGCCGAGTTGACCTGATCGATACCGCTCGCCTGCTCGCGCGACGCAGCGGTAATTTGCGAGACCATTTCGGTAACGCGCCGAACGGCGTCCACAACGTCCTTCATGGTTTCGCCGGCTTGTTGCACTAACTGGCTGCCGTTGTTGACGCGATTCACCGAATCGCCAATAAGCCCCTTGATTTCCTTCGCCGCTTCCGCGCTGCGCTGCGCGAGACTGCGCACCTCAGCAGCGACAACCGCAAAACCGCGCCCTTGTTCACCGGCACGCGCCGCCTCGACGGCAGCGTTCAGCGCAAGAATGTTGGTTTGAAACGCGATGCCGTCGATGACGCTGATGATGTCGGCGATTTTTTTGGAGGATGCCGAAATGCCATCCATTGTGCTTACGACATCGGCCACCACTCTTCCGCCCTTGGTCGCCACCTCGGAAGCGCCGGTCGCAAGGTCTTTGGCGCGCTGCGCGTTTTCGGCATTCTGCTTGATTGACGCGGTGAATTCTTCTATCGAAGCAGCGGTTTCTTCGAGCGTCGACGCTTGTTGTTCGGTACGCGAAGACATTTCCGCGTTGCCGCGCGCAATTTCATTGGTGCCGTTCTGCACGGATTCCGCCCTGTCGCGCACCGCTTGTATGAGCTCGCGCAGGCGGTAAATGGTGTTTTGCAACGAATGGAGCAGCAAGCCCAGTTCGCCGCCGTGGTGGTTGACGTCGATCTTCTGCGCCAGATCGCCTTGGGCGATGCCATCGGAGACGGCTGCCGCACGGCTGATCGGGCGTGTAATCATGAGCGACACGCGCCACGAAAAAAACACGGCTACTGCACCAGCGGCCAAACCCAGCAGCAAAATGGCCAGGCGCAGCACATCGTAAAGGGTGTTGTCGGCGGCTGCACCGGCCTGCTGGTGCAGTATGAAGAAGCCATACAGTGACACCGCCGTCAGCATCGCCATCAACACCAGCATCAGACCGAATCCCGTGGCCAAACGGCGGCCAATGCGCATACTGCGCAGAATTTTAATTATGAAATTCATGACGTCTCCTCGTTTTCGCAATAACGAATTCTTGATGGTGAACTTTCAGCCGGGTTGAACGGTAATGAATCGACAATATTCTAGATAAAAACATAGTTCCGCTATGGTAACGCGGGACGGCACGACAAGGGAGCGTCCCTTGCGCGTCGTGACTTGCACAGGCAGCGTGGCCCGCAGACGCCGCTATTTTTTCAGGTACTGCAGATCAAATATCTGGCACCGGCAGAATTAAAATACTACCATGCGTGAATTAATCTTCGGAAGCCACGTATAGGCCGCCACCTGGACAAGAAAAGTTGTTTAAAACAAACAATAAAATCCGTCTCCGCCTGCGGCGCCAATAAAAAAAGCCCCTCACGGAGCTTTTTGACGGTTGGGGACGGCCTGTTACTTGGCCGGCGCCTCCTGTTCCAGATTGGCGCGTTCTTGTGCGCGGATATCCGCAGTTAAAAATTTACCGCTATCCACCAGCGTTACTTTTTTCAACGCGCCGCCTCTTTTGCCGTCGCGCAACGGCGCCATGGTGATAGTGACTTTATCGCCGGGCTTTACGGAATTTCTGGTCCAGCCACCGGCGCGAACCAGGTTTCCGGGGCTGGTCATTTCGATTACCCATAGTGCCGCCTCTTCGTCCTTGACGGTACCTGTGACGTAAATCCCCACGTGGGGATTAGTCCAATGCACTTCCTTGATGACGCCGGTAATGGTTACCACCTTATCGTGGGCAAACATCGACGTGGCATGATGAGCTGCCACGGGGTACGCGCCGGCTGCCAAACCCAGCAGTACAGAAGTGCGAATAACTTTCTTGAGTGATGATTTCATCAGGGTACCTTTCGTATGCAAGTTTCTGGAATGGAAATTTATTTCAGATCAATCAGGGCGGCGGAATGCGGTTGCCGCCGATATCATGCGGCTGCGGCACAAACACATGGAAGCCGTCTTTGTCGATGCGTGGCGCAAAGTAACCTTCCTGACATACACCCTCGACGATATCGAATTTACGTGCGCGTTGGCGGAAGTAGGTGCGCGTTGTTTCATACGTCTTGGTCAGAACGTGCGGCGCGGTAATTTTCAGGTTGACGTACATGATGTCTTTTTCCACCCAGATTCGTTCAGCCACGTGCATATCGCCGTTGTTTGGAATGCCGTGGGCTTCGCTCGGCGCAATATACGCTTGCGGCAGGATTCCGATGGTATCGATCACGAGTACGTTGCCCTCCCATTTGCCAGTGGAGTGGCCGTGAAACGTCGGATCCGGATCGGCCGGATGCCCGCGGCCATCCGTATAGATACGGCGCAGCCGCGCGCCGTCAGACTCGCCCAGCATGGTGACGCGGCCAGGCGTGAACAGAATTTCCAGCGCGTTATGGCTGATCATCATCCACGACGGATGCGCTTCGGGCAGGCAATTCACAAACAGCGGTGTCGGACGGCCCGCCTTCAGCTCCGCCTGTTGAAAGTTGATGCGCGCGGCAGCTTTGGCATTCCAGGGTGGCGGATTGGTGACATGCTGTTTATCCTGATCCGAAATATTGGGATTCCACACGCCGCTCCAATCGGGCAGCTTGCCGATGTCAGCCCAGTCTTTCGCCGTGGGAGCCGGATTGATAATCGGCTTTTCGGCAGGCTTCGTCTGTGCGAAGGACGCAGCAGAGCATGCGACGAGCGACGCCAGTAACACGCCCAATATAGGTTTCATGGTCAACGCACCTCTTCCCTGTAAATTGTTGTTGTTGATGACTATTTACTGAACCGGTTTCCTGTACCAGCCGAAACGGCACGACATTACTCTCGACGTAAAAAAATGTCCACCCGCGCACCGCACAGCGCCTGAGTACTTATTAGGTGCTAAAACCGATCCAGCGGCCAAACGCCACGATGCAAATCCAAAGCAGCAGCGATAGCCCGCCCGCGACCTTGGCTGCTTGTGGCACGGCGCTGCCCGGCGCACCCCAGTTTTTCACATCCTGTTGAGTAAATTTATGAAAAAACAACATGTTAGCACCGGCGAGCAGCAGAAAACCCATTTTTAGCAAGAAGTAAATATTGTAGCCGTAGGTGGTGGCTTTGGCGCAAAACATCAGCACGCCCGAGATGGCAGCTACGGCAAACGCGATCCAGGTAATCGGCAGCATATCTGCGGTCAGGCGGCTTACCGGGCGCTCGCGCGATGCCCAGCCGAGCAATCGCAGATCCACCATGGCAATGGAGCCCACCACCAGCACAATCGCCAGCACATGGATGGATTCCAGCCATGGAAACAGCGCGTCACCCTCGCGGATCGCGGTGGCGAAGCCGTAGGCTTCCAGCGCCTTTAGCAAAGCATCAATGTTCATGAACTGTTGCCCGATTAGAAGTAGGCGATCCAGCGCCCGGCAAAGACAATGCACACCCACAGCGCCGTCGATACCAATGCAACCAGCATCCCCACGCCGGCACGGCCATCCCAGTGCGCCGGATTCTTTTTGAGCGGCGCGGCAAAAAACAGCGTAACCAGTATCGCGCCGATCACCATCAGCATCTTCCACTGGAAGATCACATTTTTCAGCGCGCGCGCCGGCTCGCCTATGATCAGAAATGCGCCGCTGACCAGCAATACCGGCAATGCCCACCCAATCACCGGGCTGAACCGCGCCGACACCTGTGCCAGCGGCTGATCGCTGCCCACTAGCCGCAGCAGCCGCAGATTAATCATCAGCATCGACGCCATCAGCGCCGCAATGGCGAGTATATGCACCGTCTGCACCGTAGGCACTACCCACGGCGCATTCTGGATCCCCTGACTCAGCGACGTGCTGTCAATCCACACGCACACGCTGTTGAGCATTTGCTTGAGGGTTGGATTCATAGTGGCGGCTCTCGGCCCTTGGCGTTTTCTAAGTTGCTTACTTTGCGGTTTTCGCCGGCACCGGGGCAGCCGTAGCCGCAGGCTTGGCGTCCGCCGCGGTTGCACCCACGCGAAAATCGGCATGGCATGCGGAACATGCGTTGTAAATGAGCGCCCCGGAATCGAACAGCGCGGCCACATCTTTCTTCTCTGCCGCCTTGAGTGCGACCTCGCCCGCATCGCTCATGCGCTTGGCCGACGCCATCCACTTTTTGTCGTCGCGCACGCGCGTTTGCGTCATCAGCAAATTACCGGATTCCACCAGCGTCGCCGCGCCGTTGCGCACTTTGGCCCACTCTTCATCGGTCTTCGGCGCCTTTTGGTTTTCGCCCTTCTCGGTAATGATGATCGCGACGGACTCCCACACGTCGTCAGCAGCGGGGTCGATTACCCATTCCATGACTTGCTTCAGAGTGAGCGTGGTGTTGTAAGGCGGGGCGGCAGGCGCGGACTGCCGCGGCGGACCGCATCCTGTAACCATCGCCACGCCGAACGCAATCCAAGGCAGTAAGAACTTCATCGCATCCCCTTCTGCTATTCATTGAACAAGTTATTACTGCCCGCAGCCGGCTACAAAATCAAACTTAACGCCTCCATTGAGATGGATGCCCCGACGGCGTGTGCGCCGTTCAAGTTTGTCCGCGGCAAGCGGCAACTATCCCGCCGCGCGAGCTTTTCCAATGATGATTTCGAACTCGGTATTCGGCAATTTGTCGAGTGCCCACAGTTGTTGGAGCAGCCGTTTCGAACCTGCGTCGCCCAGTACCGGCTCGGCCAGTTCCATGAACTTGGCGTTTAATTCCTCGTCGGTGAGAGGCAATTCCGGGTCGCCTTTGCGATACGGCTGAAAGTGCGCAAGCTTGCGGCCATCGACGGTTTCGATTTCGACTTGCGCCGCGCGCTGGCCGGGATAGCCTTTTGAAAACACCGGATCGGCAACGCACACCACCTTTTTCATCAGCCCGCGCACGGCGGGGTCGCTCATGCGCTCCGGCAAAAAGGCATTCAAGCGCACACTGCCGTACACCGCCGCATGCGCCACCGTATACTGCAGGCTGAACTTGGCTTGATACTCGCCTTCG
Source organism: Betaproteobacteria bacterium (assembly GCA_031381325.1). Lineage (GTDB taxonomy): Bacteria > Pseudomonadota > Gammaproteobacteria > Burkholderiales > SG8-41 > UBA5216. Next base: position 14,332 of record JANMXV010000273.1, read on the forward strand.
GGCGTCGCATTGTCGATGATGTCCAGCCCGGCTTTGTACGTGGCGAGCGAGATTTTATGGATGTCTTGCGGATGCAGTTGGTGTTGCTGCACCAGATGCAGCACGCCGTCAATCGAGGGAAAGGTATGGCCGCAGCAGCCGTGAGCCTTGAACGTCATGTGATTGATGTGATAGTCAACGCCCAGCCCCTGGGTCACTTTCGACCAATCCGGGTTGATGCTCATGGCGTTGCCGAAGCCTTCTTTGCCTTCGAGGATATCGAGCGCGCCGGTAACGCCTTTCGATGCCGCCAGTGCCGCGAGTATGCCGGCATCCGCCGCGTGACCGCCATGCAGCGGTTTGCTCATCGCTTGCGACAGAAACGCCTGCTTTAAGCCGGCGGCGAATGTTCCAACGGTGGCCACCGCGTGCATGAATTGCTCATGGTTCAGATTCATCGCCGTTGCCGCCGAAGCCGCCGCGCCGAATGCACCGACGGTGCCGGTGGTGTGCCAGAAGCGGTAGTGCGAGGGCATCACTGCTACGCCGATGCGCGTGGAGATTTCGTAGCCGACAATCACCGCGCGCAGAAAACGTTCACCCGTTGCGCCCGAACCTTGTGCCGCCGCGAGCGCCGCCGAAATCGTCGGGCTGCCGGGGTGATAACCCGCGTCGCGATAAATATCGTCGAACTCTACCGAGTGTGAAGCCGCGCCGTTGATCAGCGCGGCGGTGCGCATGGTGGCGCGCCGTCCGCGCGCCAGACGCGCCCGCCCGCGGTCGAGGTCTTCGGCAAACGCCAACTCCAGCAACGTCGCGGGTGCAACGACGCTGCCCGGCAGCAGGGCCGCGTACCAGTCGATCACCGCGCGCTTGGCGTGGTGGATTACGTCCGGCGGAAGTTTAGACGTTTGCTCCTTAATCGCGTAGTCGGCGATGTGTTGCATCAGCATGCGGGTTCTCCTGTCTCCAGGCCGGGATGATAACAGGCGCTAACCCGTCCGCCGCGTTTACACCGGCTGAGCCTCGTGCAGCAGCCACGCCCGGAATGCGGCTACCTGCGGCTGGTTTGCACGCGTGGCAGGCGAAACAACGTAGTAGGCCAGTGACAGCGGCACCTTCACGGTAAAAGGCGCGACCAGTTTGCCCGCAGCGAGGTCTCCGGCCGCCAGCACATCCATTGCCAAAGCCACGCCCAGTCCGTCGGCCGCTGCCTGCAACGCCAGCGCACTATGGGTGAAATGCGAACCGCGCCCCGGATTGACCTCGGTTGCGCCCGCCTGCCGCAGCCATACGCTCCAGGCGGGATTGCCTTCCTGCGCGGCCAGGGCTTCGTCGTGCAGCAAGGTATGGTGGAGCAGATCCTTCGGCACACGCAACGCATGCTCGCCCGCCAACAGTTTGGGACTACACACCGGCGTGAGGCTCACCGGCTGCAGTTTGTCCACGGTGTATCCCGGATAGGAACCGCCGCCGAAGCGGATTTCCACATCCACCGCGGCATAGTCGTCGTCGCCATCATCGACGGCATGCCCCTGTGCCTGGCGGCCATCCACCGCATGCATGCTGGCGGCAATATGCACATCGATGCCCGGATTCGCGGCAGCGAACCGGTGCAGCCGCGGCACCAGCCATTTGGCGGCAAACGCGGGGCCTGATCCCACCGACAGCATGATGCCGCCATCAATGGCGCGCATAAGATCTACACCGGCGACAAGCACTTGAAAGCCGTCGCTGATTCTGGGCAACGCGGCACGCGCGAGGCCGGTGAGATTCAGTCCGCGGTTCAGGCGCTCGAACAGTTGCACGCCGAGGTAACCCTCCAGCGCGTGGATTTGGTGGCTGATCGCCGCAGGGGTGACATACAGCTCGACCGCCGCTTTCTTAAAGCTCAAAAAACAATAGGTTATATTACTTTTTCACGATGATCATGTCGCATGACAATCATTGACAACTAAGCTATTCCCACATATTATGTGCGCACATGTCAGGATATATCATGGCGAACTTAACCCTTTCTATAGACGAAAAAACCATCGAGCGCGCGCGCGATGCCGCGCAGGCCATGGGCACCAGCCTCAATCAGCTCGTTCGCGACCATATCGAGCGCTTGTCTGGCGCCGATCAGCGCGTGGCCGACCACGATGCCTTTGAAGCCCGTGCCGTTGCGGGCAAAGGCCGCTTGAACGGCTGGAAGTTTGATCGCGAAGAAGCCAATTCGCGTGGCTAGCTTCATCGACTCAAACGTTCTCATCTACGCCGAAGCCAGCGACGAATCGCGAAAACAAGCCGCCGCGTTCACGTTACTGCGGCGCCTGAAGGTCTCCGGCGAAGGCGTGATTTCCACACAGGTATTGCAGGAGTACGCCAACGTCGTACTGCGCAAGATGGGGCTCGACGCGAACCATGTACGCAAGCAGTTAAGCGCGCATCAGCAGTTTGAAGTCGTGCAGGTCACGCCCGCCATCATTCACGGCGCACTGGATCTGCATCAAACGCGCAGCCTTTCGTTCTATGACGCGTTGATCGTGCAGGCCGCAAGCGTTGCCGGCTGCGACACCCTGTACAGCGAAGACCTGAACACCGGTGAAATCATCAACGGCGTCAAGATCATCAACCCGTTTATGTAACTTGGGAAAAAACTTGGTTTTTTCGGTATCGTACGAAGACTTGTCCCCTGCGTGTTACTGCATGCACGCCAGGCTTGCTAATGCCGCATCGCACGATAAATATTAATTATCGCTGCACGATTAAACCGTCCACCGCGACCACGCCTTCATTCTCACGTTTTACGATCAGTGGATTAATCTCCGCTTCGGAAATGCTTTCGATGTATGCAAGTTGCGAAAAATTGCTAACGGTTTTAGCAAGCGCGGCGCAATCGCCTTTGCTCATGCCGCGATAACCGCGGATGGGCGCCAGCCCCTTCACTTGCTCGATCATTTTCGCGGCGTCGTCTACACTCACCGGCGCCAAGCGCGCGGCGAAGTCCTTGTAAATTTCCGCGAGCACGCCGCCGATGCCAAGCACCACCACCGGACCGACCTGTGGGTCGCGCTTAAAACCAAGGATCACTTCAGCGAGTCCTTTTTCCATGCGCTGCACCAGAATGCCGTTAAGTTTTGCGTTCGGATGACGCTTGCTCACGCGGGATATTATGTCGCGCGCGGCGGCTTTCAGCGCAGCGGCATCGGCAATGTTGAGCACCACACCGCCGGCGTCGGTCTTGTGTGCGATGTCGGGCGAGAGAATTTTCGCTACTACCGGGAACGGCACGCTGGCAATATCGTCAGGTGATTTGATGATCGCAGTTGCGGCTTGCGTGACGCCGAGTGCGGCGAATACGCGGCAGGCGTCGAACTCGTTGAGTTGTTTCGTGTCCGCTGCGGCGAGCAATTTCTTTGCCTCATTCACGCGCGCGATGTCGATGGCAGGGTGCGTCACCGGCGGCGTCCAGTCCCGCCACGCGCGTATCGCATCCGCGCAGGACTCCGGCGTGCGAAAACCGGCGATGCCCGCTTCGGTCAGCAGGCTCAGCGATTGCTCTGCGTGCGGCGCCAGAAACACCGCGATCAGCTTGTCGCGCTTGTCGGCTTC
>JANMXV010000293.1:0-10460 GCA_031381325.1 Betaproteobacteria bacterium
AGCGAAATCGATATCGAAGCGCTGGGTGCGGAAATCCGCCGCCGCTCCGAAGCCGCGATGAAGAAATCGATACGCGATGTGCCCGATGGCGTCTACCATGGCCGCACGCAGCACGACGGTTTCGAGGAACCGATCATCATCAACTGCACGGTGACGGTCAAAGGCGACAAGCTCGCCATCGACTACACCGGCTCCAGCCAGCAAGTGCCGCGCGCGGTGAACGTGGTGCCGATTTATTGCTTCGCCTATTCGGCGTTCGCGGTGAAGGCGCTGCTGTGTCCCGATGTGCCGAACAACGAAGGCAGCTTCACGCCGATCACCACCTCGGCGCCGCTGGGTTCGATTTTCAATCCCACATACCCAGCCGCTAGCGGCGGGCGCGGCATGATTGGACACATGATGGTGCCCGCGATCATGATGGCGTTGGCCGAGGTACTGCCCGAACGAGCACTGGCGGAAGGTTCATCGAATTCGTCAATCACGGTGACCGGCGAACATCGCGGCCGGCCGTATGCCGCCGTGAATTTCATGAACGCGGGGCAGGGCGCGACCAAGCACCGCAATGGATTCACCATGCTGTCGTTTCCGTCGAATTTGTCGAACACGCCGATAGAAGTGTTGGAGCAGATGGCGCCGCTGCGCGTGATCGAACGCGCGATCCGTCGCGGCAGTGGCGGCGCGGGCAAGTATCGTGGCGGCGACGGCTTGCGTTTTGAAGTCGAAGTCGTGGCGGACACGCCGATGATGGCCTCGATGATTATGACGCGTTACAAGACTGCGCCACAGGGAATCTTTGGCGGCGGGCCGGGCAAGGTTGGCGCGCTGCTGCTTAATGGCAAGCCGATCAATCCTGCCGATCACTGGGTGCTTACCAAGGGCGATCGTGTGGTGATGGAAACGGCGGGTGGCGGGGGTTTTGGCGGGTGACGTTTTATTGACCACGGAACACACGGAATACACGGAAAGAACGACATCCGGATTTTTCCGTGTATTCCGTGGTTAAGCGTTTGTTGGGGTTCGCAAGCTTCCCCTATACGACTGCTACTTTGTGCGTGAAGACGGCGGTCCCAGCGATTGGGGCGGGCTCGTCCCCGTGAAGCTTATCTTCGCACCGCGCAACGTCATTTTTTCGAGCACACCACGGCGGCTCTCGACACGCACCACGCCTTCGGCTTTTGAAACTGCTGTTCCAGCACTGCAGCATACGGGCGCTTAACACCATCCAGCGGCAATTCCCACGACCAGTAACCTTCGACCCGCGCGGGTACGATCCACAGATACACGGGCGAGTTGTCGAGTTCGTCCACTTTGTCGGGTGTCCACGTCTCCATGCCCCAGATATTGGTGAGCACGCGCGTGCCGGGCGTAGCTTCGGCGAGAATCGGCGAAGTACTACGCGCTGGTGCGGTTGCCTTCGCGTATTACTTCTTTGCGGGCCTTGCGGCCAATAATTTTATTGTGCCGTGCCTGTGCGGCGTTTACCGAATAGGCGCCGCATTTCTGGCAATCAGAATGGCGGATGTCTGTTGACGCTACGAGTTCGCCGTGCGCGCCACGCGCTGCGCCTGCGCCGGCAAATTCTTTCAGAGATTCTTCGCCGCATTTCCAGCAGGTGAGATCGGTCTTTACCTTGGTTGCTGCTTGTTCCATGTTGTCTCCTGATGTTCGGTTGTCGTGCGATTGACGTGCAACGCGCAACAGCGCGCACTGTGAAACGCGACCAGAAACTATCGGTTGCAAGCGTGCGTAAATTACAAAGCGTAAAAACGCGACGCATGCGGTCGGGAAAAATAAGGAGATGAGGGAAAGACCCCGGCCAGGCATGTTTTCCGCAGCCCGAGATTTTGATACTGACGTGGCCGGGGGCACTCTAACTCACTACAATGGCAATCACCTACACAAATCGACATTAAGGGCGCGTATGCTTGTATTAAGACTGATTTCAGGCGCATTGGGACTCGTAGGATTGTTAGTGACCGTGGTTGGCGTGTGGGCGCAGACCACCTCGACAAGCGCAGGGCAGGCCACCCGACAGGCTCAGGACAGGCCTATCCATCCAAACCGATACGCCTGATTTCACCGTACCCGCCCGGCGGCGGCACTGACGCTTCCGCGCGTATAGTCGCGCAGGCGTTGTCGGATCAAATGGGTCAGCAGGTCGAAGTCGACAGACGCGGCGGCGCGAGCGGCCGTATCGGTACCGAGTTGGCCGCCAAAGCGCCGCCCGACGGCCGGTGGATTAACCGTTATCCTCAACCCAGGTATTCAACCACATGTAATCCGGTTCCCGCGCGGTCGCTGATGTACGCGAGGCCGCGGTAATCGAGATCGACGTCGTTCGTTTGTATCACCGTCTTCAGCCGTGGAATGGTCGTCGCGGTGGTCTTCGAAAATCTGAAAGCTGCACGCCGCAGCCGTCTCGTGATTGCGCGCCAGATAGCGCTTGCCGTCGTGCGGATTGTTGACCCCCTGAACCGCGCGGCAATTCGCCTCAGGCGCGCTGGGAATATGCGCAATCAGCGTGGGCTTTGCGGGGTCGGCGACGTCGAGTATCGAAGTCCCGCTATGTTCGGATTTGCCGGTGAACGGGTTGGGCAGGTATCCCGGCAGGCGCCCCACATAGCACCAGTCGCCCTGCAGGACGACTGGCAGTGATTCGCGTCCCTGCAGATCGTGAAATCCTGTAAGCCGCGTGCGATGTGCAGCGGCGGTGAGTGTGTCGTGAGCTGGCATGGCGGTTCTCCCTGGGTCTATGTAAATGGGTGCATATCGCAACGGCACCACCCACATCGTCATGTCGCCGATGGAATTCATGCAACGGCTCGCCGCCCTGGTGCCGAGGCCGCGCTTGCACTTGATCCGCTTTCATGGGGTGCTCGCGCCGAATGCAAAATTACGTTCGGCGGTGGTACCGGCACCGGTGCAGACTACAACGGCGGGCGCAGGTGATTGCACGCATGTGCATGCGCACAGCGCGCCGGTGCGCATGAGTTGCGCTTGCTCAAGCGCGTGTTCGACATTGACATTGAGCACTGCCAGGCGTGCGGCGGGAAGCTTAAGATCATCGCGGTCCCTTCGACAGGCTCAGGACAGAGATCGAAGAACCGGCGGTGATTGAGCGCATTCTCACGCATCTGGGATTGTGCGCGCAGCCGCCGCCGCGTTCGCCGGCGCGCCGGGTTGATTTGTTTCAGGCGGCTTGATGCGCGGATTCAGACTGGTTTTTGCCAAGGCTGATGGGTTGGCTCGGCTTGCGCTTGTGTAAAGGCGTCGATGGGTCGGAAATCAGACGATGTGGAACGTTTCGCGGGGTAAGATTTTGAGAATAACATCGAGGCTTGACGAAAATTCACGCGATTGACCGTTCGCCCGTCGCGGGATAGATTGCCGTTTGGTGAAAATTGGTGGTTGAAATTCCTATACCCGAATTCGGAGGTATCGCGACATGAAGGCATTGGTTATCGGCGGCACCGGGCCATCCGGGCCGTACATCGTCAACGGGCTGCTCGAACGCGGCCATGCGGTCACCATCCTGCACGGCGGCCAGCATGAAGTCGAGTTCATGCAGCCTGTCGAGCACATCCATACCGACCCGCATTTCGCCGAAACCCTGGCGCCTGCTCTCGCAGGGCGAACCTTCGACATCGTGCTGGCAACTTATGGCCGCATGCGCATCATCGCCGAGTTGCTCAAAGGCAAGACGGGGCGCTTTATCGGCGCAGGCGGCTCGAGCGTGTACGCGCAGCGCAGCGATCCGCGCTGGGGGCCGCTGGGTCAGCCGCTGCAAGTGCCTGAAGACAGCCCGCGCTGCGACGATCCCGCCGGGCCGAAATTCAATCACCTCATGTGGGTGACCGAGGAAACGGTCATGAAAGCGCATCGTGAGGGCCACTACAACGCCACCTATTTCCGCTACCCGTTGCTGTACGGCCCGCACTCACCGGCCAATCCCGAGTGGGGTATCGTGCGCAGGATACTCGATGGCCGCAAGCAGTTGGTGATCGCGGCCAACGGTTTGCTGAAGCGACGCGGCTATGCGCAAAACGTTGCTCATGCACTGCTGCTCGCCGTGGATAAACCTGAAGCATCCAGCGGCCAGTTCTACAATATCCGCGATGAGCAGCAGTATACGCAACGCCAGTACGTCGACTTCATTGCCCGGCATCTTCGGCATGAATGGGATGTCATGGAAGCCCCCCCGGCTCTGGCGCAGCGGGTCTACAAGGGCGGGACGGGTGCGCTGCGTGACGGCGTTGTCGAGTTCGACATCAGCAAGGTCAAGACGCAGCTCGGCTACCGGGATGTCGTCACGCCCGGTGAGGCACTCGCCGCATCGGTGGACTGGCTGGTGGCGAATCGTCCGCAGCCCGGCGGCGAGATCGAACGCCAACTGGGCGATCCGTTTGCTTACGCGGCCGAGGACGAATTGATCGCCGCATGCGAGACGAGCTACGCTGCCGCGGAAAGCGTGCAGTTTCCGGACATGCAACTCGGGCACATGTACCGCCACCCCAAGAAGCCCGGCGAAGCCTGGGCGCCGCCCGCACGCTAGCGAATCGCATCTAAGGACTCTAGCGCGACCTCTTGTACTCGTAATCCTCGCGCTCGCCTGCATCCACGCGCAGTCCGGACGGCAGAGGAGGCCGGGTTTGATTGACCTTGGCATGTGCATCCAAAGCGGCCTGGTCAACCCGGCGTTCAAGTAGCGTCAACCGGTCAGTATTCAAGACACTCTAAACAGGCATTACCTGCAAATTGGAATTGACGGTTCGCCGGCCGGGGAATAGTTTGTCGGTTGGTGAAAACGATGTTTAAAATTCCTGCACTACAGGCCGTGTTAAGACAATCGAAGGATGCACATATGAAAGAATCATGGATAGGGCTTATCATTGCGGCTTCTCTCTCGGGTTGCGCAGTCACCGAACGAATGAGCTTTCAACTGCAGGAAGCCACGGTCGCATCCGTGCATGACGCCCTTTCTCGCGGCGAGATCACCTGCGCGCAGCTCACAAAGCTGTACCTCGACCGCATCGAGGCCTACAACCTCAAAGGTCCCGCCCTGCGCGCCGTCATCACCGTGAATCCGCGAGCGATGGAGATCGCAGCCGAGATGGACCGGCAATATAAGGCGAACCCAGGAAGCGCCGGTTCTTTGCATTGCATCCCGACGATACTCAAGGACAACTTCAATACCGCGGACATGCCGACCTCCGGCGGCAACCTCAGCATGAAGGAATCGATGCCCGGCGCGGATGCGCCCAGCGTCGCCAAAATGCGCAAGGCGGGGGCTTTGATACTGGCGAAGGCCAATCTGCAGGAGTTCGCGCGCGGCGGCATGTCCATAAGCAGCCTCGGCGGCCAGGTGCTCAACCCCTACGATCTGACGCGCACGCCGGGCGGGTCGAGTGGCGGCACCGGCGTCGCCATCGCAGCGAACCTGGCCATACTGGGAACAGGCAGCGATACCGGCCAGTCGATACGTTCACCCGCCTCCGCCAATAACCTTGTCGGCATACGGCCTACGCGCGGTCTCGTCAGCCGCGCCGGCGTGATCCCCAACAGCCTTACCCAGGACGAGATCGGCCCCCTTGCGCGCTCGGTGACCGATGCAGCGCTGCTGCTCGACGTAATGGCCGGTTACGACGCTGCCGACCCGATCACTGCGCTCGGCACGGGCCGCATCCCAAAGACGTACACACAGTTGCTGACGCGAGATGCGTTGAAAGGCGCGCGCATCGGCGTCATGAACAATATGATGGGCAGCGCCGAGCGCCACCAGGAAGTGAACAAGGTGATGGAAGACGTGATCGCCAGGATGCAATCGCTCGGCGCGACACTGATCCGCTTCGACCTGCCCGAATACGACAAGCTCGCGGGCGTCGTTGCGACTTCACAGTTCGAAGCCCGCACGGTGATGGAGAGCTACTTCGCCACCCTGCCTGCCAATGCGCCGATCAGAAATTTCAGTCAGCTTGTCGCAGCGAAACAATCCGCGGTGCAAAAAACCCTGGAAACAGAGCTCGCCGTGGTCGATGGAATGAACAGCGCCGCCTACAAGGACCGGACGCTCAACCGCGAAAAGCTGCGCATCCTCGTCGCCACGAAGATCGCGGCGTTGAATCTCGACGCAATCCTGTATCCGCTGCAGAAAATCCTGGTGGCGCCCATCACCGCGGCGGACCAGAGCGAGCGCAACGGCACCTTGTCCAACGGCACCGGTTTCCCGGCGGTGACTTTCCCCGGCGGCTTCTCGACGCCGACCGCGTCTGCACCGCTCGGGGTTCCCGTGGGCGCCGAGTTGCTCGCGCTCGATTACACGGAGCACAGGCTGCTTGCGTATGCCTATGCGTTCGAACAGGCGTTCAAGCCGCGGAAAGCGCCGGTGAGCACACCGCGGCTGCCGAACGAGCCCTGAGGCTTGCGACCTCGCCTAGCCCATGAGCGGGTTATCGGCCTGCTGCACACTAAGAGTGCTTAGCAAAATAAGGTCCCCTCGCCCCCGTTTACGGGGGCGAGGGCCAGGGTGAGGGGGCTTGTAATCTCATTTTGTCAGGCGCTCTAAGGCAATCTGCTGTGCGCCCTCACGGCATTAATCAGCATGAATCCCGGCTTGTTTCAGTATGCGTCCCCAGCGTACGATTTCCGCATTGACATAGGTTTGAAACTGCGCAGCGCCACTGCCAACTGCCTCCGCGCCCTCGCGCGCGTACTGCTCGCTGACATCCGGCATCTGTAGCGCAACGCCAATTGCGGCATTGAGCCGGCTTACCCGCTGCGCAGGCATGCCGGCCGGGCCCATGATCCCTATCCATGAACTCATCTCGAACCCAGGCAACCCAGATTCAGCCACCGTCGGCAATTCGGGTGCAGCCTTGGAACGGGTTTTGCCCGTAACACCCAGTGCCCGCACCCTGCCTGCGCGAACCTGCGGCAATGCCGTAGGCAGCGACGCAAACATGACTTGCACCTCTCCACCCAGTAATGCGGTTATCGCACCCGCCGCCCCTCGAAACGGCACGTGGACGATGTCTACGCCAGCCATATTTTTGAACAACTCGGCCGCAAGATGTGTCGATGAACCATTGCCTGCGGAGCCGTAATTCAAAGTCCGCGGACGCGCCTTTGCGAGTGCGATGAACTCTGCCACCGACGCAACCGCAACCGACGGATGCACGACCAGCGCATTCGCCAATGTGGCTATTTGCGACACGCCGGAAAAGTCACGACTGGGATCGAAACTAAGCCGTGCGGACATGACCGGACTGACCGCAAACGCAATATTGGTTACCAGTAAAGTATGCCCATCCGGGACCGACCGCGCGACGATTTCAGAGGCTATGTTTGTGCCGGCGCCGGGACGATTGTCGACAATGCATTGCTGTTTCAGCGTGTCGGACAGTTTACTCACCAGAACACGCGCAAAAAAATCCACGCCGCCGCCTGGCGAATAGCCCACCACCATCCGCACCGGACGCACTGAGGCGGATTGTGCCGCGCACACGGCGCCCGCCGCTGCGGCGAGCGCACCCATTCCATTTACAATGACATGAATCAAAGCAAAGCTGCGCCGGGTCGCGCCGTCGTCGCGGCGAACATCCTTGTGCATGGTGTTATTTTCCTCTTAAAACCAATGCTGCAATTTTAGGGCGTCCGGTCAGTCAGCGCCCCGCAAAGCGCTCGTTCAACGTCCACGGTGAACCGCGCGTGCCGCTCTTGCGCGCGTCCCTCTCGACCCCTTAAGGATTGAGACGACCCAGTGTGTCATGTCAGTCCTTAAGGGTTATGCGGTGCCACCGCCATTCTTGCTGCGAACAGTCGGTCTTACTTGCGAAGTCTTGACCTGGACGCCTTTACGAAGTGCGTGCAGGGTCATTGCGTGCAGGGTCAAGTCTTACCTATTGCCCCTTGCCTCTTGCCTGACGTCCTACTTTTTAGCTGCTAAAAAAGAAAGAATTTTCCTCCCGCGCCCGGTGTTGCTACCGGGCGTTGCTGTTTCCGCTGCCGAGCCCGCCGAAGCTGCGGCTACTCCTCCTTCCTCCTTCGGATGCATGAAGCCGATGGGCCGGCGCTTGGGTTCCGCAGGCGTCATCAGATCGCGCAGTGCATCGAACACCGCCTTGAATCGCGCGTCGGTTCGAGCTTCGATCTGATCGAGGCGGCGTGCAAGGTCTTTGTGCGAGGTAAGCGCCTGATTCAGGCGCACAAAGGCCCGCACCACATAGACGCTCACCTCGATGGCGCGCGGGGTATTGAGCACCGAAGCGGCCATCAGTGCGCTGTGTTCCATGAAAACCAGCGGCGCCGCAGGTGAGAACTTGAGCCGGGCGAGGTGGATGCAATTTGCAACCACCCCCGCCTTCTCCGCCGGGCGCAACTCGAACATGAAATCCTCCGGGAAACGCTCGCTATTGCGGCGCACCTGCTGGTTGAGGCGCTTGGTTTAACTCCATAGAGCTCGGCCAAGTCCGTGTCGATCATCACCTTGTGACCACGAATGGCGAGGATACGAGCGTCGATGCGCTCGACGGGAATCGACTTCACGGCAGGCATTAGCGGCTCGGTTGGGCGAGCACACCTTCGAGCATCTGCATCACCACGCGCTGCTGCGCCTTGGGCAGGTGGCTCAAGTGCTCAACTTGCTGCTGTAAGCCGCAGGCGCTGGCCGCCTCGTGATTGCGCGCGAGGTAGCGCTTGCCGTCGTGCGGATTGTTGACCACCTGAACCGCGCGGCAATTCACTTCGGGCGCGCCGGGAATATGCGCAATCAGCGCGGGCTTTGCGGGGTCGGCGACGTCAAGTATCGAAGTCCCGCTATGTTCGGATTTTCCGGTGAGCGGGTTGGGCAGGCATCCCGGCAGGCGCCCCACATAGCACCAGCCGCCCTGCAGCACGACTTGCAGCGATTCGCGTCCCTGAAGATCGTGAAATCCCAGCAGCCGGGTGCGAAGTGAAGCGGCGGTGAGTGTGTCGTGCGCTGGCATGGCGGTTCTTCCTGGGTCTATTGAAATGGATGCATATCGTGCCTGTGCCTATGCTACTCCAGTGTGCGGATTCCGGCGCTCGTTGCGCGCCACGCGAAATCAGGGCCGCATGCCGCGCACCCGCGCCACCAGTGCGATGCCGCCGATGATCATCGCCGCGCCCAGCACATGATGCACGCCGATGCGCTCTCCCAGAAACACCACGCCCCACAGAGTGCCGAACACGGGAATCAGATAGGTCACGGTGAGCGCCGGCGCAGCGCCGATTTGCTCGACCAGGCGGAAGTAAGCGACATACGCGATGGCGGTGCATAGTATCCCCAGCGCTGCGACGGAACCCCAGGCGGCAATACCCGGCGTTTCGCGCACGGGAAACAATATCATCAGCGGCGCCATCGCCAGCGTGGCAACCCACAAACCGCCGAGCACATTGGAATAAGCGTCCATGCCCTTGGCCGTTTGCCAGTAATTGGAAATCGCGCCATACAGCAGGCTGGCGAGAAACGCCGCGGCAATGGACAGCACGGGCGGTTTGCTGTCGCTGAGGCCTTCGCCGCCCACCAGCACGGCTACACCCGCGAATCCCAGCGCCAGTCCGGCCAGTCCGTTCGCGCCCATGCGCTTACTGGTCTGCCCCGGCCGCCACAGCAGCGACACTAAGGCGGCGAACAACGGCGCGGTGGCATTGATAATCGACAGCAGCGAGGCGCTGAGTTGCTGCGCCGCGTAGCCCCACAGGAACAAGGGGATCGCGGCGTAAAAAATACCGGTGACGATGGCGGGCGTCCATTGCTTGCCGCGCGGCAGCGACTTTTTGATGAACCATGCAACGATGGTGAGCGTGATGGCGGCGATGCCGATGCGCGCGCCCATCATTACCGATGGCCCCATAGCGGGCACCGCAATTTTCATGAACAGGAACGATGATCCCCAGATCGCGCCCAGCGCGATCAGCCAGGCGAGTTGTGCGGGCCGCAATGCGTAATACCGTAACTATTTGTTTTTAAACAATAAATTCTAGCGGCCCAAAATGACTTCCAGCACGAACTTGCTGCCGATGTAAGCCAGTACCAGTGTAAGAAATCCTGCCAGCGTCCAGCGCACGGCGGTGCGTCCGCGCCAGCCGTAAAACCAGCGCCCGCCGAGCAGCGCCGCGAATATCAGCCACGACAACACTCCGAATACGGTCTTGTGGGAAAAGCGCGCGGGCTTGCCGAATAATTCTTCGGAAAACAGCATGCCGCTGCCGATGGTGAGCGTGAGCAGCACAAAGCCCGCCGCAATAATGCGAAACAGCAGCGTTTCCATGGTCAGCAGTGGCGGCATATTGCGCAGCGACGGCGGCACGGCGCCCGCGTGTAAGCGCCGCTCAATGATCGCCATCAGCATCACATGCAGCGATGCAATCGTAAACAGACTGTAGGCGAGCATGGCAATCAGCAGATGCGCTTTGAAGGCCAGGGTTTCGGTATTCGCCAG
>JANMXV010000318.1:0-22136 GCA_031381325.1 Betaproteobacteria bacterium
CCGATAGGCATGGTCGATCTCTCGCCGCTGGTTGCGCTGCTGCTGTTGCAGCTCATGCTGATGGTGCCGCTGGCTTATCTGGAACGATGGGTTGGCCTCGGCTTCTGATCCGGCCGCAACGTTCTACACCCATGATCCGCAGCGCCAACGGATCACGCTCACCGTCCCTGTGCAGCCAGGCAACGCAGCGAGGCGCCGGGGTTCACGATTCACATTTCAGGTTTCGCGCAAAAAACCCCTTCACATCAGCACGATATCGAATTGCTCCTGGTTGTACAGACTTTCGACTTGCAGCGAAACCGGCTTGCCGATGTCGTCGGACAGTATTGCCAGACTCTGCGATTCTTCATCCAGAAACATGTCGATCACCTGTTGCGACGCGAGTATGCGGAATTCGCGCGCATCGAACTGCCGCGCCTCGCGCATCAGTTCGCGCAATATCTGGTAGCACACCGTCTGCGCGGTTTTTAATTCACCGCGCCCTTCGCACACCGGGCACGGCTCGCACAACACGTGCGCCAGCGATTCACGTGTACGCTTGCGCGTCATTTCAACCAAACCGAGCTGGGTGAAGCCGTTGATGGTCATGCGCGTACGGTCGCGCGCCAACGCCTTGCGAAACTCGTTGAGCACCGCGTTACGATGCTCTTCGCTATCCATGTCGATGAAATCGATAATGATAATGCCGCCGAGATTGCGCAGTCTTAATTGGCGCGCAATGACTTGCGCCGCTTCCAGGTTGGTTTTGAATATGGTGTCGTCGAAGCTGCGCACGCCGACAAAGCCGCCGGTGTTGACATCCACCGTGGTCAGCGCTTCGGTCTGGTCGATGATCAGATAGCCGCCGGATTTAAGACCTACCCGTCGCGCCAGCGCCTTCTCGATTTCAGTCTCAACGCCGTAAAGATCAAACAGCGGCCGCTCACCCTGATAGCAGTTGATGCGCTCGGCGCTGGTGGGCGTGTAGTCGCGCGCGAACTGCTGCATCGTGCGATGAACCTCAGCGGTATCCACCATGATGGTGGACGTTTCGTCGCCCACGAAATCGCGCAGCACGCGCAGCCCCAGATTGAGGTCCTGATACAGCAACATCTGCGGCGCGGCGGTTTGCGCATGTTCCTGGATACCCGTCCAGATCTTGCGCAGATAGGCAAGATCGGAGGCGAGCTCGGCCTCGGAGGCCATCTCGGCCATGGTGCGGATGATGTAGCCGCCCTTTTCGCCGGCAGGCAACAAACGTTGCAGCTTTTCACGCAACTGCGCACGATCTTCGTCGTCTTCAATACGCTGCGAAATGCCAATGTAGGCATCATCCTGCGGTAGATACACCAGAAAACGCCCGGCGATGCTGATCTGCGTGGACAGCCGCGCGCCCTTGGTGCCCAGCGGGTCTTTCACCACCTGCACCATCAGGTTTTGACCTTCGGATAGCAAGCGTTCAATCGGCGGTCCGCCGGCGCCGTTGTGCCGGTTGCCCCAAATGTCGGCCACGTGCAGAAAAGCCGCGCGGGCGCCCGCGATGTCGATAAACGCCGATTGCATGCCGGGCAGCACACGCACCACCTTGCCCATGTAAACGTTGCCCACCAGCCCGCGTGCGGAGGTGCGCTCCACATGCAACTCCTGCATCACGCCGTTTTCGATGACGGCAACGCGCGTTTCCTGCGGCGTTACATTGATGAGTATTTCTTCGCTCATATTATTTTGCTAAGGCACTTCAATGCCAAATAAAGCGAGGAGTTCCGCCGTTTCCGCCAGCGGCAAGCCCATGATACCGGAGTAGCTGCCTTCAATGCGCGATATGAACGCCGCGGCACGCCCCTGCACCGCGTATGCGCCGGCCTTGTCCATGGGCTCGCCGCTGTCGATGTAGCGCCGGATTCGCGCCGCGCCGAGCGCATGCATCCACACCCGCGATTCACTGATGCGCGTTTCAAAGCGTTCGGCGAACGCCATCGCCACCGCGGTAATCACCACGTGATCACGTCCGCTTAACTCACCGAGAATTTGTGCGGCATGCGCCGCATCGCCGGGCTTGCCGACAATGTGTTGATCCAGTGCGATGGTAGTGTCCGCAGCCAGCACGGGCTTGAGCAGGCCTGCGCGTCGCGACAGCGCTTGCAGACCGGCAGCGGCTTTCGCGCCTGCCACGCGCAAAGCATAATCGCGCGGCGCTTCGCCCTGGTGCGGGCTTTCATCCACGTCACAGCCGCGCCGTGAATCTTCACGCAGCAACAGTAACTCGTGCCCGACACCAATCTGGTGTAGCAGCTCACGCCGCCGCGGACTGCGCGAGGCCAGGTAAATTCGTTTGTCGCTGATGACCATATTCAGGATTGAGGATAGAGGATAGAGGATTGAGCAAGCGCCGCGGTGGGATTACTCAATCCTCAATCCTAATAACTGCTGTTCAGTCCCGATGATAAGGGTGATTGTTGAGTATCGAAACCGCCCGGTACATCTGCTCGGCCAGCACGACACGCACCAAACCGTGTGGCAGCGTCAGTGGCGAGAGCGACCACAACCATTCGGCGCCGGACTTAAGGCGTGCCGCGGTACCGTCGGCGCCACCGATGACGAACGCCACGTCGCGCCCGTTTTCGCGCCACTGGGCCATGCGCTGCGCCAATTGCTGCGTGGTTACGGTTTTGCCGGCCTCGTCAAGCACAATGGTCATAGCGCCTTTGGGCAAGGCGTCTTCAATGCGCCGGGCTTCTTGTTCGAGCACGCGGGTGGCCGCATTAGTTCCAGGTTCATCCCGATGCGCTTCGGGTTTGAGTTCAATCAACGTCAGCGGCATCTCGCGCGGCATGCGCTTCGCGTATTCCTTAAAGCCGCTGCCGATCCAGTCAGGCATGCGATGTCCCACGGCTACAACGCTGAGCTTCAATGCCCGATGTCTCCTATGCCGCAAGCGTGCGTTTCACACGCGGCTTGGCCGGCTTGCGGGGCGCGGCAGCCTTGGATGATTTAGGTTCCTTGGCTGACTTGGTCACCTTGGTCACCTTAAGTGCTTTAGGGGACTTAGGCGGCGGCGCCCACAGTTCTTCGAGGTTGTAGTACTGGCGTATCGCCGGTTGCATGATGTGTATCACCGACTCGCCGATGTCCACCAGCAGCCACTCGCCGGTCTGTTCGCCTTCGACGCCGTAGACTTTGCCACCCGCGGCTTTAACGTTTTCCTGAACGCGGCTGGCGAGCGCCCGGCACTGGCGATTGGATTCGCCGGTGGCCACAATGACCTTGTCAAAAAACGCAGTCATCTTTTTGACATCGAATACCACAATATCGCGCGCCTTCACGTCTTCCAGCGCATCGACCGCTGCGCGGGTTACCTTATCCAGCCGCATCATTATTTTTTTCCTTTAAAAACAAATAGTTATATTCTATCAGCGCTATTGCGGCAGCGGGTGCCAGATAACGCACACTGCGTCCGGCGCGGATCATCGCGCGAATGGCAGTGGCCGATATATCCAGCGCGGTGATGGGCACGACCACAATCGATCCCGCGGGTGCGTGCTGCATCGGTTGCGTATCAGTCACGCGACGCTGCGCGAACTCGCACGCCAACAATTCGTCTTTGATTTCAGCCAGCGCCGCGCCCGGCCGGTGCGCCACCGCGATGTGCGCGAGGCCGAAGATTTCGCGCCAGCGATGCCAGCCATTGAAGTTGAGAAAGGCATCCGCGCCCATGATCAACACCAGCGGACACAGCGGGCCGAGTTCAGCGCGCAACTGCGAGAGCGTGTCAAAGCTATACGACGGGCCGCTGCGCAATGTCTCCCGCGCATCCAGCGTAAACAGCGGATTGTCCGCAATCGCCAGTTTGACCATGGCCACGCGATCTGCCGCGCCCGCTGCCGGCGTAGCGCGATGCGGTGGTGTAGCGCAGGGCATAAAGCGTACGTCACTGAGCGCCAGTGCGTCTGCGACTTCCTGCGCCAGACGCAAATGGCCGAGATGCACCGGATCGAAAGTACCACCGAGTATGCCGATGGCCCTGTGCATCTCCATCATTAAAGTATTAGGCGACGGATATCGGCCAGCGTCTGCGATAGAAACGACACAAAGCGCGCGCCTTGTGCGCCATCGATCACGCGATGGTCATACGACAGCGACAACGGCAGCATCAGCCGTGGTTGAAATGCCTTGCCGTCCCACACCGGCTTCATGGTTGCTTTGCCCACACCGAGTATGGCGACTTCGGGCGCGTTGATGATGGGCGTGAACATACTGCCGCCCAGACCGCCGAGGCTCGAAATCGAAAAACAACCGCCTTGCACGTCCGCGGGCGCGATTTTGCCGGTGCGCATGCGCTCACTCACCGCGCCGAGGTCCTGCGCGATTTCGAGCAAGCCCTTTTTGTCGATGTCGCGCAGCACCGGCACCACCAAACCATTCGGCGTATCGACCGCAACGCCGATATGAAAGTAGTGCTTCAACACCAGGCTCTCGCCGTCGGCCGACAACGATGAATTGAACTCCGGAAACTGTTTCAACGCGACCACCGAGGCCTTGAGCAAAAAGCCCAGCATGGTGAACTTGATGCCTTTCTGTTTGGCTTCCACTGCTTGCGTTTTGCGGAACGCTTCGAGTTCGGTGATATCGGCTTCGTCATGCTGCGTGACGTGCGGAATGCTCACCCAGTTACGATGCAAAAACCCGCCCGACAGCTTGCGGATGCGCGACAGCGGTTTGGTTTCTACCGCGCCGAACTTCGAGAAATCGATTTGCGGCATCGGCGGCAGATTGAAACCCAAGCTGCCCGACGCCGACGCTTCGCCGCGCGGACGCGCCAACTCCGCTTTGACGAATGCCTGCACGTCTTCACGCAAAATGCGGTTTTTCGGGCCGCTGCCGGTGAGGCGCGAAAGATCAACGCCGAGTTCGCGCGCGAATTGCCGCACCGACGGACTGGCATGCGCCGGCGCACCGCTGGTTGCGCTTGAGGCTTCTGCTGCGGGCCGCGCCGCCGATGATGCAGGTGACGACGGCGATGCGGGTGTTGGCGCAGCCGCAACAGGCGCAGCGGCGGTTACCGCCTCGGCAGCGGGTGCAGCCACGGTTGCGGATGCAGCCGGCGGGGCCTGCGCGGCAATGGGATCCAGCATCAACACCAGCGTGCCCTTGGACACTTTGTCGCCGGTCTTGACCAAGATCTGCTTCACCACGCCGCTGGCGGGCGACGGCACATCCATGGTCGCTTTGTCCGACTCCAGTGTCATCAGCGAATCCTCGGCCTTGACCGTATCACCGGGTTTGACGAACACTTCGATCACCGGGATGTTCTTGAAATCACCGATATCTGGGACTTTTACTTCCATCACATTGCTCATGGGTTCACCGGCTCACAATTTCACGTTGTTCAAACCTGCACCGGATTGGGTTTTTCCGGATCAATGCCATAACGCTTGATGGCATCCGTCACAGTGGCGCGCGGCACGGCTTCCTGATCGGCGAGCGCCTTCAATGCGGCGACCGCGACGTAATTTCGATCCACCTCGAAGTGCCGGCGCAGTGCGCGCCGCGTATCGGAGCGCCCGAAACCATCGGTGCCCAACACCGCGTAATGCGGGGTGGGCAAGAACGCGCGTATCTGGTCGGCATAGGCTTTCATGTAATCCGTTGCCGCCACCACCGGCCCCGCCCGATCATTCAGACACTGCGCCACATAAGATACCCGCGCTTCGCCTTCAGGATGCAGGGTATTCCAGCGTTGCGTTTCAAGTCCATCGCGCCGCAATTGGTTAAAGCTGGTGACGCTCCAGATATCGGCAGCGATGCCGTAGTCCTTTTCCAGCAACGCCGCGCCGGCAATGACTTCACGCAGTATGGTGCCGCTGCCGAGCAACTGCACTTTAGGCTGATCCTTTTTCGCTTTGCCTTCAGCCAACAGGTACATGCCGCGCAGAATGCCTTTCTCGACGCCCTCGGGCATGGCCGGATGGGTGTAGTTCTCGTTCATCACGGTGATGTAGTAGAACACGTCTTCCTGTTCCTGAACCATGCGCCGCATGCCATCCTGAATAATGACCGCGAGTTCATAGGCATAGGTCGGGTCATACGACAGGCAATTGGGAACCGTCGAAGCCATGATGTGACTGTGACCATCCTCGTGCTGCAAGCCTTCGCCGTTGAGCGTAGTGCGGCCCGCGGTGCCGCCGAGCAAAAAGCCGCGCGCGCGCATGTCACCCGCCGCCCACGCCAGATCGCCGATACGCTGAAAACCGAACATCGAATAGAAAATGTAAAACGGAATCATCGTCTGCCCGTGCGTGCTATAGGCCGTGGCCGCGGCGATCCACGACGACATGGCGCCCGGCTCGTTGATGCCTTCCTGCAGAATCTGACCGGTTTTGTCTTCTTTGTAAAACATCAACTGGTCGGCGTCCTGCGGCGTATAAAGCTGGCCCACCGACGAATAAATACCCAACTGGCGGAACATGCCTTCCATGCCGAAGGTGCGCGATTCATCCGGCACGATGGGCACTACAAATTTGCCGAGCTTTTTGTCGCGCACCAGGGTGTTCAAAATGCGCACGAATGCCATGGTGGTCGAGACTTCACGGTCGTCCGTGCCCTTTAACTGCGCATCAAAAGCCGACAACGGCGGCACCTCAAGCGGCTCGGCTTTGCGCCGGCGCGAGGGCAAAGAGCCGCCCATCGCTTGCGTGCGGCTACGCAGGTATTTCATTTCCGGTGCGTCCTCCGGCGGGCGGTAGAACGGCACTTTTTCCAACTGATCGTCGGCAATCGGCACATTAAAACGGTCGCGAAACGCCTTGATCGACGAGGTGCCCATTTTTTTCTGCTGATGGGTGATGTTTTGGCCTTCGCCCGCCTCACCCATGCCGTAGCCTTTGATGGTCTTGGCAAGGATCACCGTGGGCTGCCCCTGGTGCTTGATCGCCGCCGCATAGGCCGCGTACATTTTGTGGGGATCGTGCCCGCCGCGATTCAGGCGCCAGATGTCGTCGTCGGACATGTTCGCCACCAGCGCTTCGAGTTCGGGATACTTGCCGAAGAAATGCTTGCGCACGAATGCGCCGTCGTGCGACTTCATCGCCTGGTATTCGCCGTCAACACACTCTTCCATGCGTTTCAACAACATGCCGGACTTGTCTTTCAATAACAGGGGATCCCAGTACGAGCCCCATACCACCTTGATCACGTTCCAGCCGGCGCCGCGAAAATCGGCTTCCAGTTCCTGGATTATTTTGCCGTTGCCGCGCACCGGGCCATCCAGCCGCTGCAGATTGCAGTTGATGACAAAAATCAGGTTATCGAGTTTCTCGCGTCCGGCGAGGGAAATCGCGCCCAGCGATTCCGGCTCGTCCATTTCGCCATCGCCCATGAACGCCCACACCTTGCGCCCCTGTTCTTCGATGATGCTGCGATCACGCAAATAGCGCATGAAGCGCGCCTGGTAAATCGCCATCAACGGGCCCAAGCCCATGGACACCGTGGGAAACTGCCAGAAATCGGGCATCAGCCACGGGTGAGGATACGACGATAAACCCTTGCCATCGACTTCCTGCCGGAAGCCCGTCAGTTGCGCTTCGGTAATGCGCCCCTCAAGGAAAGCGCGCGCATAAATCCCCGGCGCGGAATGTCCCTGGAAGAATATCAGGTCGCCGAGATATTTTTCGTTGGCAGCGCGGAAGAAATGATTGAATCCGACGTCGTATAAGGTCGCCGCGGACTGAAAACTCGCGATATGCCCGCCCAGTTCGGAGGATTCCTTATTCGCGCGCACCACGGTCACCATGGCATTCCAGCGCACCAGCGAGCGTATGCGGTGTTCCATCTCCGGATCGCCCGGCGAACGCTCTTCGTGCTCGGGCGGGATGGTGTTCTTGTATGCGGTGTTCGCGTTGTACGGGATGTACGCGCCCGAACTGCGCGCGCGCGCCACCAACTGTTCGAGCAAAAACTTGGCGCGCACGGGTCCCTCGTTTTCGATCACCGCATCGAGCGCGTCCAGCCACTCTCGGGTTTCTTGTGGATCGGCATCGGGGGGGAGGTCTTTCATGTCCATGGGCATTGCCTTTGTGAGACCTTGGTGGGACTTTTGGGTCAGGCGCAGGCACTTGTGATGCGACACCCGGTGCTGGTAATTATAACATCCGCGCCTACGCGCCGCGCTGGGCCGTTGCTCGAAAAATAATATAACTTATTGTTTTTAAAATGTTTTATTTGGTAAGCACAAAAGGTTTAATGCCCATGGACTGGCTAATGCGATCAGCCGCCTGGCGCGCCTCGCCGTGGCTTGCAAACGGGCCGGCCAGCACCCGAAATAATCCATCGCGCGTGTAGACCTGTACTTGGCCCGCCAGCCACGCCACATCGTCACGCAAGCGCGCCGCATACGCCTCGGCGTTCTCTTTTGAAGCAAACGCCGCCAGTTGTAAATGTACCCCGCTGCCATCAGTAGCAACCGGGATTTGACGCTCTGCCACAGCCGGGGCCGGCGCTTCCGGTGCGGGGGTGAGGGGTGGCGCAACGCCAGCCGTTGATACGGGCGCACCCGGCACGATGGCTTCTACCTCCACCTGCGCACTACCGCCCGCCAAAATGCCGAGTTTGTACGCCGCCGTGTACGATAAATCGATCAAACGGCTATCGATGAAGGGGCCGCGATCATTCACTCTCACAATCACCGACTTGCCATTGGCGACGCTGATCACCCGCACATAGCTGGGCAATGGCAAGGTGGGGTGGGCCGCGCTCATGCCGTACATGTCATAGGTGTCGCCCGTGGATGTGAGCTTACCGTGGTAGCGCCGGCCATACCAGGATGCCACGCCGCGTGCGCGGTAAGGCCCCAGCGCGGTCATCGGCATATAGTTACGACCCATCACGGTATAGGGCCGCAGCGCGCCGCGATGCAACGGCTCGACGCGCGGCGTCGCATCGGCAATGGCGTCGATATTCACCGGCGGATTCGCACCAGGGCCGTCGTCTAAATAGTAACCGCCGCCCTTGGGTGCGGCGGGAGGCACTTTGGCGGCCGGTGCGTCGCGTTTGGGTGTTGTGCCGCAGGCGCCGAGGGCGAGAGCTATAGCGGCTAGCAGAAACCAGGATTGAGGGTCGAGGATCGAGGATCGAGCAAGCCTGCGCAGCAGCAAACTGCTACGGCAAATCAGACATAAAAACTTGATCCTCACTGCTCATTCTCCATCACTCACTCCGCAATCCTCAATCCTAAATCCTAAATCCTCAATCCTAATAACTATGTATGCACCAATTTACGGTGCGTATGAATGCTCATCAGAATGCCCAGGCCCAGACACAGCGACACCAGCGAAGTGCCGCCGTAACTGATCATCGGCAGCGGTACGCCCACCACCGGCAGAATACCGCTCACCATGCCCATGTTGACAAAGGCGTAGGTAAAAAATGTCAGCGTAATCGCGCCCGCCAGCAAACGCGTAAACAAGGTCGGCGCGTGCGAGGCAATCACGATCCCGCGCAAAATCACCAGCAAAAACAGCCCCATAAGTACGATATTGCCGAGTAAGCCGAATTCCTCGGAGTACACCGCGAATATAAAATCCGTGGTGCGTTCGGGTATGAAATCCAGATGCGTCTGCGTGCCGCTCATCCACCCCTTGCCGCTAACGCCGCCGGACCCCACGGCGATAGTCGATTGGATGGTGTGATAGCCCGAACCCAACGGGTCTTCAAGGGGATTGATCAAGGTCAGAATACGCTGGCGCTGATAGTCATGCATCATCGACCACGCGATCGGCGCGCTTGCCAGCCCCGCCACCCCCAGCCCAACCATGATCTTCCACGACAGCCCCGCGAGAAACAGCACGTAGCTGCCGCTCGCCAGTATCAACACCGCGGTGCCCAGATCCGGCTGACGCGCGATCAGCCCCACCGGCGCCAACAGCATGATCGCACCCAACACAAAATTGCTGGCGCGCAAAGTGCCTTCGTAGCGATGGAAATACCACGCCAGCATCAGCGGCGCCGCGATTTTCATTAACTCGGAAGGCTGGATGCGCGTCACGCCCACGTTCAACCAGCGGCGCGCGCCGTTAATCACTTCGCCTTTCAACGCAACACCCACCAGCAATATCAGGCCGACTATGAACACCGGCAACGCCAGCCGCATTAAAAAGTGCGGCGGCACATTGGCGACAAGCCACATCACCGTCAGCGCCACCAGCATGTTGACCATTTGCGCGGAAACGCGCGTCCAGCCGGCGTTTGAAGCGCTGTAGAGAACGGTGAGACCGACACCCATCAATAGCAGCACCACGCCGAGCAACGGCCCGTCGATATGCGCGGTGAACAACCGCGCGAAGCGCCGCAGATAATAGGTAATCACCGGGACGACTCCTCTTGCGACACTTCGGCTGTTGGGGGCGTCTCTTTACCCAGCAGGTAATAGTCAAGCACCTGGCGTGCGATGGGCGCCGCGGCTTTCGCGCCAAAGCCTGCGTTTTCCACAATCAACGCAATCGCGATCCTGGGATTTTCGGCAGGCGCATAGGCAATAAACAAGGCATGGTCGCGAAAGCGTTCCTGCACCCGGCTTTCCACATACTTGTCGCCCTGCTTGATCCCAATAACCTGTGCGGTGCCGGTTTTGCCGCCGCTGGTATAACCCGCACCCGCGAATACCGATGCGCCGGTGCCTTCCTTGTTAACACCGACCAGCGCTTTTTTGATGACGGCGATATGCTCTGGATTCCATTCCAGCGTGCGCAGCGGCCGCGACTCCACCGGCGTGCGCGCCTTGGTACGAACGTCTTCCACAAAATCAACCACGTGCGGGCGGAACATCACGCCATCATTGGCCACTGTAGCGAGCGCGGATGCCATTTGCAGTGGCGTATAGGCATTGTAGCCCTGGCCAATGGCGACACTCACGGTTTCGCCCGCGAACCAATCGCGGTTAAAGCGCTTCTTTTTCCATTCCTTCGAGGGCAGCGTGCCCGCCGCCTCGCCAGTGAGATCGATGCCGCTGCGTGAGCCGAATCCGAGTTGAGACATGAACTTCGCAATCGAGTCGATGCCCAGATCGTTGGCGAGTACGTAGTAATAGGTGTCGCACGACACCACAATGGATTTGTACATATCGACCCAGCCGTGCCCATTCACGGCGTCGTCGCGAAACTGATGGTTGCCCAACCAGTAAAATCCCGGATCGGAAATGCCCTGTTGCGGCGTGCGCTTGCCATAGGTTAATGCCGCCAGCGCCATGTACGGTTTGAAGGTGGAACCCGGCGGATAGGTACCTGCAAGCGCGCGGTTGAGCATCGGGCGATCGGGAGAATTTCTCAATTCATTCCAGCTCTGCGGATCGATGCCGTCAACGAACAAGTTGGGATCAAACCCCGGCTTACTCACAAACGCCAGCACGCCGCCGCTTTGCGGATCGAGCGCAACCAGTGCGCCGCGCCGATCGCCGAAAGCCTTGAACGCCAATGCTTGCAGCCCCGCATCCAGTTTGAGCACCAGATTGGAACCCGAGGTGGGCGGCGTGCGCGAGAGCAAACGTACCGCGCGTCCGGCCGAATCGATTTCAACCTGCTCCACACCCGTGGTGCCGTGAAGCACGCGCTCGTAGCTTTGTTCGAGGCCCATTTTTCCGATGGTGTCGGTGCCGCGATAATTGGCGAGCTCGCCGGTTTCGTCCAGCCGGTCGAGTTCTTTTTGATTGATGCGCCCGATATAACCGATGACATGCGAGAACAACTCCCCTTGGGGATACTGACGGAACAAACGCGCCTTGATCTCAACCCCCGGAAAGCGATAGCGATGCGCCGCAAAGCGCGCGATTTCCTCGTCCGACAGGCGCGAGCGTATGGGCAGACTCTCGAAGCTCTTGCTCTCCTCCAGCAACTGGCGGAAACGGCGCCGGTCGCGCGGCGATATCTCGACAATTTCGCCCAGGCTGTCTATCGCGGTGTCCACGTCGCCCACTTTGCTGGGCGTGATTTCGAGGGTGTGCGCGGTGTAGTTGTACGCCAGTTCAACCCCGTTGCGGTCGGTAATCACGCCGCGGCCCGGCGTGGCCGGCACCACGGAAATGCGATTGGCCTCCGCCAGCGTGTGGTAATGATCACGTTGCACCACCTGCAGATACACAAAGCGCGTCAATAGCAGCGCGAACATCAGCAATACAAAAAAAGTCAGTACCGCCAGACGCACCTTGAATTGCTGTTGCTCGCGCTGCGTATCACGGAACTCCACGCCCTTGCTGAACAGCAGTTTAGGCATGGTCCGAATCGATGCGCGGTCGTTGCGGCAGTTCGAGCAGGAACGACAGCAGCGGCCACAACAGGCCGCCGATGAGACTGCCGAAAAAATACCAATAGCCGGGGAAATCGCTGCCCGCGACCAGACGAATCAGCAGCACAATGGTGTCATTCAGCAATAACAAGGGCGCCGCGTGCAGCGCCTGCGGCGTGATCGAAAAACGCTGCACGCGCCGGTGCAGCGCTATGCCTGCATACGCCAAAATGGTGTAGGACAGCGCGTGCTGCCCGAACAGGCTGCCATCGGCAACATCCATCAGCAGCCCCAGCAGCCACGCCACACTGAAGCCGATCTTGCGCGGCCGGTTGATGCACCAGTACAGCAACACCAGCGCCACAAAATCGGGACGCACCCACAGGCCCCAGCCGGCCCACGGCAGCAGGTTTATCAACAGGGCCATCACCAGCGTGAAGACAATGAAGCCGGTTTGCGCGGGCTTCAGAATCTCCTGCGGGGAGCCGGCATAAAGATTAATCATCCGCCTTTTCTCCCCTTGCGGCCACGCGGGGATAGTTCCGCGTCTTCCGGCGGGCGCGGCGGCAGCGCTTCGGAGCCCTGCACCACGAATACGCGCGTATGGTTGCCCACACCGCCGAGCGAGCGGCAAGTTACTTTGGAAAAGGTCGCGGCTGGATTGGGTTCGATAGCGATCACTTCGGCCACCGGCAACCCCGGCGCATAGATGCCGTCGATGCCCGACGTCACCAGTTGATCGCCCTTTTGCACGTCGGCGTTAAGCGGCACAAACTGGAGTTCCAGCACGCCATGAACGCCGGTGCCCGCCAGCACCGAACGCAGGCCGCTACGCACATTGAGCACGGGAATCAGGTGCCCCTTATCGGAAATCAGCGTCACTTCGGCCAGCATCGGATAGACGCGTGTGACCTGGCCCACCACGCCGGACGCATCAATCACCGGCTGGCCATTGCGCACCTCGTGCTGCACGCCTTTGTCGATCACGATGCGCTGCGAAAACGGATCGCGCGCCGCATACAGCACTTCGGCCAGCGTCAAACGCTCGCTGCGCCGTTCACGCGCCCCCAGCAATTTGCGTAGATGCGCATTCTCGGATTCCAGCGCGCGGGTCTTTTGCGTCACGGTTGCGCTGGTGAGATTCTCCTGGGTCAAGCGCGTGTTTTCCTCGCGTAACGAAGCATGGGTGACAAAGAACTCACCGGCACGGCGCAGCAGGCTCGCCGGCGCGGCAGCGATGCGCTGCAACGGATAAATCGCAACCGCGGCCACCTGCCGTATGGCGTCGAGGTGCTTGAAGCGCGCATCGGCAACCAGCAATGCCAGCGACAGCGCGGAAAAAATCAACAGGCGGGTAAGCGGACTGAGGCCGGTTTTGAAGAACGGCGGCGGCGTGTGTTCCATCACTCAGCCGGCGGAACAATTACGCGCCGGCGCGGGTGCCGCGGTGTAATGCCGGCGATAGTTCAGTCGTCATAGGCAAAGATGGTGTTGTAACGCTCTTCGAGCGCCTTGCCCGATCCGCGCGCAACGCAGGTCAGCGGATCGTCGGCGATCACTACCGGCAGGCCGGTTTCTTCCATCAGCAAACGATCGATATCGCGCAGCAAGGCGCCGCCGCCGGTAAGCACCATGCCCTTTTCAGCGATGTCGGCCGCCAGTTCGGGCGGTGTCTGCTCCAGCGCCGATTTGACGGCGCTAACGATGCTGTTGAGCGGATCCGTCAAGGCTTCGAGAATTTCGTTGCTGGTGATGGTGAAACTGCGCGGGATGCCTTCGGCGAGGTTACGGCCTTTCACTACTTTCTCGCGCACTTCGGAACCCGGAAACGCAGAGCCGATTTCTTTCTTGATCTGTTCGGCGGTGGTTTCACCTATCAACATGCCGTAGTTACGGCGGATGTAGTTGATGATGGCTTCGTCGAATTTGTCGCCGCCAACGCGCACCGAACCTTTATACACCAGACCGCCCAGTGCGATCACGCCCACTTCGGTGGTGCCGCCGCCGATGTCTACCACCATCGAGCCCGTGGCTTCGCCCACCGGCAGATCAGCGCCGATGGCAGCCGCCATCGGCTCTTCGATCAGATTCACTTTGGAGGCGCCCGCGCCCAACGCGGATTCGCGTATGGCGCGGCGCTCCACTTGCGTGCTGCCGCAAGGCACGCAGATAATGATGCGCGGACTCGGCTTGAAAATTCGCGAGCGGTGAACCTTGCGGATGAAGTGCTTTAACATCTGCTCGGTCACGGTGAAATCGGCAATCACGCCGTCCTTCATCGGACGGATCGCGGTAATGTTGCCCGGCGTACGGCCCAGCATCTGCTTGGCGGCGAGACCTACGTCCTGCATTACTTTTTTGCCGTTGGGACCGCCTTCCTGGCGGATCGCAACCACCGACGGCTCGTCGAGCACGATGCCTTTGCCGCGCATGAAAATCAGGGTATTCGCCGTGCCGAGATCTATTGCAAGATCATCCTTGAAGTAGCTGCTGAAGAAACCAAACATAGGGGCTTTCGAGTGAAGGGATTACGCGCCGCATTTACTGCGCACGTGACGCGCCGTGATCGGCGGTTATGATACCCTTGGCGCTGGGCTTTTTGAAGAAATTTTCGGTAAATTTTTATGGCATTGACTCTGGACGACGTGAAGCGAGTGGCGCACCTCGCGCGCATCGCGATTACCGACGATGAAGCGCAATCCACGCACACCCAACTCACCGGCATCTTCAAGTTGATCGCGCAGATGGAAGCAGTGGATGTCGGCGCCATCGAACCGATGTCGCACGCACAAGACGTGGTGCAACGCTTGCGCGAAGATGCCGTTACTGAAATTAACCAGCGCGAGCGCTACCTGGCGATCGCGCCGCAAGTCGAAGCCGGCCTTTATCTCGTGCCTAAAGTTATCGAATAACGCATTGAATAATTCCCGGCATAGCGGAAAACCCGCGTTCCGCTCAAGGTACGCGTAGCATGCAACACGCAACCCTCCGCCAACTGTGTGACGGCCTTCACGCTCGGAAGTTCTCCAGCATGGAAGTTACGCAATTTTTTATCAATAAAATCAATAAGTTAGGGTCTGAACTCAATTGCTTTATCAGCGTTGATCCAGATCGCAGTCTGGCGCAGGCACGCGCCGCGGACGCGTTGCGCGCCGCGGGCAAGGCGCAACCTTTGACGGGCGTGCCTATCGCCCAGAAAGACATTTTCTGCGCGCAGGGCTGGCTCACCACCTGCGGCTCGAAGATGCTGTCGAATTTTGTGTCGCCCTACGACGCACATGTAATCGAGCGTTTTAACGCGGCGGGTGCGGTTAACCTTGGCAAAACCAATATGGACGAGTTCGCGATGGGTTCGTCCAACGAAACCTCGTTCTACGGCCCTGTGCGCAACCCATGGGATCGTGAACGCGTCCCCGGCGGCAGTTCCGGCGGCTCTGCGGCAGCGGTGGCGGCCCGGCTGGCGCCCGCAGCCACCGGCACCGACACCGGCGGCTCTATCCGTCAGCCGGCGGCACTCACCGGCATCTGCGGGCTTAAACCCACCTACGGCGTGGTGTCGCGCTACGGCATGATCGCGTTTGCCTCGAGCCTCGATCAAGGCGGGCCCATGGCACGCAGCGCTGAAGACCTCGGCCTGATGCTCAATGTGATGGCAGGCTTTGACGCACGCGATTCGACCAGTTTGCAGCGTGAAGCCGAGGATTACACACGCGACATTACAAAACTGCGGACGAAACCGCAGGCAAAACCGCTGGCCGGCTTGCGTATTGGGCTGCCACGCGAGTTTTTCGCGGCAGGTGCGTCGGCGGAGGTGATAAAGGCGGTCGAAGCGGCGATCACGGAATACCGCAAGCTGGGCTGCGAGATGGTGGACGTGAGCCTGCCCAATATGGCGCTGTCGGTGCCGGTGTATTACGTGCTGGCCCCGGCGGAGGCATCGAGCAACCTGTCACGCTTTGACGGCGTGCGTTACGGCCACCGTGCCAAGGATTACGCCCATCTGGCTGACATGTACGAGAAAAGCCGTGCCGAAGGCTTCGGCGCGGAAGTCAAACGACGCATTCTCATCGGCGCTTATGTGTTGTCACACGGCTACTACGACGCCTACTATATCCGCGCGCAAAAACTGCGGCGGCTGATTGCGCAGGATTTCACCGAGGCATTCAAACAGTGCGATGTGATCATGGGCCCGACCAGCCCTTCCACCGCGTTCAAAATCGGCGAAAAGTCCGGCGATCCGGTACAGATGTATCTGTCTGATATTTATACGATCGCAGTCAATCTGGCGGGGCTGCCGGGGATGTCGATTCCTTGTGGTTTTGACAGCGCGAATCTGCCCGTCGGACTGCAAATCATCGGCAATTATTTTTCGGAAGCGCGCATGTTGAATGTGGCGCATCAGTATCAATTGGCAACGGATTGGCATGAGCGCATGCCGCCGGGTATTGCGTGAACAACATAGGAGGTGAACGAATGAACGAGTGAACGAGTGAACGAGTAACCGCACGGTGTTACCCGTTCACCCGTTCACCCGTTCACTTTTCACGCACTCAAAAATGAAATGGGAAGTCGTCATCGGCCTCGAAACCCACGCGCAATTATCAACTGCGTCGAAAATATTTTCGGGCGCCGCCACTGCGTTTGGCGCTGCGCCCAACACCCAGGCCTGCGCGGTGGATGTGGCGCTGCCGGGTGTGTTGCCGGTGCTGAACAAGGGCGCGGTGGAACGCGCCGTACGCTTTGGACTCGCCGTGGGCGCGAAAATCAACCGCCGCTCGGTGTTTGCGCGCAAAAACTATTTCTACCCTGATCTGCCCAAGGGCTATCAAATCAGCCAGTACGAGTTGCCCATCGTCGAGGGCGGATCGTTGACCGTCCACGCCGGCGGGCAGGAAAAAACCGTGCAACTGACGCGCGCCCATCTCGAAGAAGACGCCGGCAAGTCGCTGCATGAGGATTTCCATGGCGCAACCGGCATCGACCTCAATCGCGCGGGCACGCCGTTGCTCGAAATCGTCACCGAACCCGACATGCGCTCGTCCGCCGAAGCCGTAGCCTACGCCAAGGCGCTGCATACGCTGGTGCGCTGGATCGGCATCTGCGATGGCAATATGCAGGAAGGCTCGTTCCGTTGCGACGCCAACGTTTCCGTGCGGCCCATGGGCACAGAAAAACTCGGCACGCGTTGCGAAATCAAGAACCTGAACTCGTTTCGCTTTCTCGAACGCGCGATTGAGTTTGAAATCCGCCGTCAAATTGAAGTGATCGAAGACGGCGGCAAAATCGTGCAGGAAACGCGGCTCTACGATCCGGACAAAGACGAAACGCGTTCGATGCGCTCCAAGGAAGACGCACACGACTATCGCTACTTTCCTGACCCTGATCTGTTGCCGCTGGAAGTCAGCGAGGCCATGCTCGAAGCAATGCGCGCCACGCTGCCGGAGTTGCCGCAAGCCAGGCAGGCGCGATTCGCCGCGAGCTATAGCATCAACGCCTATGACGCAGCGATGCTCACCAACAGCCGGGAACTGGCCGATTATTTTGAATCAGCGGTGCGAGACGCCGCTGCAAAAACCGCCAAGCTCTGCGCGAACTGGGTAACCGGCCACCTCAATGCGCGGCTCAACGACGAAAACCTGGATATCACGCAAAGCAAAATAAGCAGCGCGCAGTTGCGCCGGCTGGTGGATCGCGTCGCCGATGGCGGCATTTCAGGCAATACCGCCAAAGACGTCTTCGACGCGATTTGGTCGGGCGTAGCCAGCGGCGCAGACGCGGCGGATATTATTATTAAAAACAAAAGCTTACAGCAGATTTCTGACGCCAGCGCGATAGAAAAAATCGTCGATGAGGTGATCAAAGCCAACGCCCAGCAAGTGGCGGACTACAAATCCGGCAAGGAAAAAGCGTTCAACTCGCTGGTCGGCCAAGCGATGAAGGCGACCAAGGGCAAGGCCAACCCGCAACAGGTCAACGAGATATTGAAGCGCAGGCTGGCACAATAGAATAGATACGCAAGCGCGCAGGCTCACCCGCGCTGAGCTATTTTTTGGCAGGCGCCGCCGAAGTGGCCGTAGTTGTGGCAGGCGCCGGAACAGCAGCAGCCGGGGCAGGCGTCGTTCCCTTCAACTCCATAAAGCGCTTGCGGAATTCCGCATATTTTGTGGTGGTGTCCGCCTTGGCTTTCTCGTTGGCGGCAATTTCGCTCTCTACCCGTGTTTTTTCGCGTTCGGCTCGCGCGAGATCTTCTTTAGCGGCTGCGGGCACAGGCTTTTTGTCTTTTTCAAAACCCTGCGCGCGATTGCGCGCGTCGGTCACGCGCTCATTGGCGTTCTTCAACGCAGCGCTTTGTTGCGTAATAAAATTATTCAGTGCCTGCAATTCACGATCACGCTTCAGATCGATTTCTTTTTCATTGCTGAAGGTATTGAGTAACGCATCATCCTGACGTTTTTGCTCCGTCAAGCGCTTTTTTTCTTCCAGGTTCGCCTGAGCCGATTCTTTTTCCCGGGCCTGGCGCTTGGCGGCTTCGTCCGCGGACTCGCCGGTCTTGCGCACATTGCCTTGCTTGTCGAGTTCCTTGGTGCCGCTGCCCGCGTATTCCGCCGGCACTTTGTCACCACAGCCCACCACTTTGCCTGCGGCGTCTTTCCAGCAAACAATCTTGCCCTGCGCATGCACAACAGGCGTACCCAGTGCGAACAACACAAAAACCATTGCAGCGGAGGGGATTGCAGAATGAATTCGAGTCATGATTTACCCTTTGTAATCCTTAAAACAGTTTACGCCATGATTGCCACAATGATGCCTGCGTGGGAGCATGGCGGTTTATGTGAATTATAGTCATTATAACGGCGCACAAAGCCCGCAAACAACGTCCGCCCGCACACTCGCCATCCGTCACCTGCAATAGCGCGCTACCCGGCCCTCCGGTTGACACGACACGGACAATCCCGCTTACCCAACCATCACGCATCCACTTACGCCCATGCTACGCATTGTCTCCCTCAATTTAAATGGTATCCGCTCCGCACAACGCAAAGGCTTCCTGCCGTGGCTGGCCAAGCATAAGCCCGACATTTTGTGCGTGCAGGAAATTAAGGCGCAACAGGCGGATATGGCTGCGGACCTGCTCGCGCCGGCCGGCTATCATGGTCATTTCCACTACGCCGAAAAGAAGGGCTACAGCGGCGTCGGCCTCTATAGCCGCCAAAAACCAGCGACGGTCAAGATTGGGTTCGGCGTACCCGAATTCGATGCCGAAGGCCGCTACCTGCGCGCCGATTTCGGCAAGCTTTCCGTGATCTCGGTCTACCTGCCTTCCGGTTCCAGCAGCGAGGACCGTCAGCAGGCCAAATTCCGCTTCATGGAGAAATTCCACCCACACCTTAGAAAACTCCAGGCCAGCGGCCGCGAGGTCGTGATATGCGGAGACTGGAACATCGCGCACAAGGAAATTGACCTCAAAAACTGGCGCGGCAACCGCAAGAATTCCGGTTTCCTGCCCGCAGAACGCGAGTGGCTCACCCAGGTGTTCGACGACCTGAAATGGGTGGACGTATTTCGCCGCATCGACGACCGGGCTGATCAGTACACCTGGTGGTCGAATCGCGGACAGGCTTATGCCAAGAACGTGGGCTGGCGCATCGACTACCACATCGCCACGCCGGGCATCGCGGCAACGGCGCAACGCGTGGCGATCTACAAGGATGAAAAGTTTTCCGATCACGCGCCGCTCACCATCGATTACGACTACTCGCTTTAATGCCTGATCAACCCCACGCCGCTACGCGCCTGACGTGGCGCGAAACGCTGACCGCCATGCTCAGCGGGCGCATGCTGATCGCGCTGCTGATGGGATTTGCATCGGGGTTGCCGCTGCTGCTTACCGGCTCGGTATTGCAGGCGTGGTTAAAAGACGGCGGCATTAATCTCACCGACATCGGCTTGTTCGCGCTGGTGGGTCTGCCGTACACGCTGAAGTTTCTGTGGGCGCCGTTGTTTGACCGTTACGCGCTGCCCCGTTTCGGGCGGCGGCGCGGCTGGCTGATCGTCACGCAACTTGCGCTGGCGGCGGCGCTCGCCGCATTGGGTCTTGCGCAGCCTTCGCCGGATCATCTGCTGTGGATAGCGACGGCCTCGCTAATCGTCGCATTTTTCTCGGCCTCGCAGGATATCGTGATCGACGCCTATCGGCGCGAAAGCCTCTCCGACGACGAACTGGGACTGGGCTCGGCGCTGTATGTCAACGGCTATCGCGTCGGCATGCTGCTCGCCGGCGGCGGCGGACTGATCATCGCGGATCACACCTCGTTTGCATTTATGTACTTACTGATGGCGTCCTGCATGGCAGCGTGCGTGATGGTCACGTTTTATGCGCCGGAACCGCAACTACTCAGGGGCAGTCCCACCACACTGCGGGAAGCTTTTCTTCTGCCGTTGCGCGATTACATCGAACGTGAGGGCGCATGGCTGGCGCTGGCGTTCATTCTGCTCTACAAGATCGGCGACACCATGGCCTCCAGCATGACCACGCCGTTTTATCTGGAGATCGGCTACAGCAAAACCGAAATCGGCGCGGTAGTGAAACTGTTCGGCTTCTGGGCCACCATCGCCGGCGGCACCCTCGGCGGCATTATCATCATGCGCATCGGCTTGGCGCGCGCGCTGTGGGTATTCGGCCTCGGACAGATGCTATCAACCTTGGGCTTTGTGGCGCTGGCGTACCTCGGGCACAACACCATCGCACTGGCCGCGGTTATCGCGATTGAGAATTTCACCGGCGGACTCGGTACCACGGCTTTCGTCGGCTTCATGGCTGCGCTCACCAACCGCCGCTTCACCGCCACGCAATATGCACTGCTGTCGAGTCTGATGGGTGTGCCGCGGGTGCTACTGTCCGCACCCACCGGGTGGCTGGCTCTGAGCCTGGGCTGGCCGGGGTTTTTCGCGCTGTGTACGCTGCTCGCCATTCCCGGCCTGATGCTGATACGCAACGTAACGCGGCTGTCGGATTCACAACAGCCCCGGCTTTAGGTCACTTCAACCCGCGCCGAAGTGATAGATAGCGAGCGCGCCCAGCAGATTCGGCATCCAGTTAACCGCGTGGCCTTCTGTCAGCACCTTGCGTTCAAGAATGCGGATGCCGCGCTCGCTGCAAAAGCGTTCAAAGTCGTCCAGCGTACACAAGTGTATATTGGGCGTGTCGAACCATTGGTACGGCAAATTCTCGGATAGCGGCATGCGCCCGCGCACTACATGCATGCGATTGCGCCAGTAGCCGAAATTCGGAAACGTCAGTATGCCCTCGCGCCCGACACGCAGCATTTCACGGATGATGCGCTCGCCATTGCGCATGGCTTGCAGCGTCTGCGACAGAATAACGTAATCGAACGACTGGTCGTCAAACTCCCGCAGCCCGCGTTCCAGGTTGCGCTGGACCACGTTGACGCCGTTTTTTACGCACGCCAGCACGTTGGCGTCGTCGATTTCAACACCGTAGCCTGAAATATCGCGCTCGCGCGTCAGGTATTTGAACAGCACACCGTCACCACAGCCCAGATCGAGCACACGCGCACCGGGCTTCACCCACTGCGCAATCGCCGCGAAATCGGCGCGGTCTATGCTGATGCCGTTCATGCGGCGCCACTTGCCGGCAGGCTATCAAATATGCGATCAAAATATGCCGCCACCAGTTTGTGGTAGCGCGCATCGTCCAGCAGGAACGCATCGTGGCCATGCGGCGCATCAATTTCCGCGTAGGTGACGTCGCGTTTGTTTTTGAGCAGCGCGTGTACGATCTCGCGCGAGCGTTCGGGTGAAAATCGCCAGTCGGTGGTGAACGACACCACCAGAAAACCGGCCTGCGCCGGCGCCAGCGCCTTTGC
>JANMXV010000326.1:0-1249 GCA_031381325.1 Betaproteobacteria bacterium
ATAAAACGCGCTCTGAATTTTTGCGCTTGATCCAGTGACCGGCGATACCCGTAAGACCAGCGAATTCCTGGTCGAGCAAATTCTGCCCGGTGTGCGCCGTGGCGATCTGGTGATTCTGGTTGACGACGAACGCCGCGAGAACGAAGGCGACCTGTTTGTCGCCGCAGAAAAGGCCACGCCCGAAGCCATCAATTTCATGGCGACTCACGGTCGCGGACTGATCTCGCTGGCGCTCACCGAGGAGCGCCTGCGGCAGTTGGGCCTGTCACTGCTCACCGACGACACCGGGAATCAGACCAAATTCGGTACCGCCTTCGCCACGCCCATCGACGCACGCGTCGGCGTGGGGTCAGGCATGTCGGCACAGGATCGCGCCCACACCATCGCGGTGGCGATTGCCGACAATGCCCAGCCGACTGATCTGATACGGCCGGGCCGATTGCAAACGCTGCGCGCGGTGGATGGCGGCGTGCTCGCACGGCGTGGTCACACCGAAGCCGCTGTTGAGCTCGCGCGACTGGCGGGGTTGAAGCCCGCCGGCGTGATCTGCGAAATCATGAATGACGACGGCACCATGGCGCGCCTGCGCGAACTGGAGGCGTTTGCGGCGCGGCACGGCATTCCGATTCTGCGCATCAACGATTTAGTGACGTACCGCGAGAACGAACGCGTGATACGCCGCCGCGCGACGACGGTGATGCCCACGCGCAAGGCGGGCGATTTCGAACTCATGGTGTATAGCGACAACCTGGTGGCGACGCTCTACGTGGACTTGGTCTAAGGTAAGGTCGATAGCGAAACGCCGGCGCTGGTGCGACTGCATTCGCAGTGCCTGACGGGCGACGTATTCGGCAGCGAACGTTGCGATTGCGGCGAACAACTTGAAGCAGCGATGAATCTGATTGAGCAGGCCCACGCCGGCGTGATTGTCTACATGTTCGACGAAGGGCGCGGCATAGGATTGCTCAACAAGATACGCGCTTACGCGTTGCAGGATCAGGGGCACGATACCGTTGAAGCCAACCACGCGCTGGGCTTTGCCGCGGACATGCGCGATTACAAAGCCGGCGCGCATATTCTGTTTGATCTGGGCGTGCGCAAGCTGCGCCTGATGACCAATAACCCGGACAAAGTCGCGGCGCTGGAGCGCTATGGGCTGACGGTTGTCGAGCGTGTCGCGATAGAAGTACCGCCGCGTGACGCCAACCGTAACTATTTGCAGACCAAGCGTAGCAAGTTCGGGCACCTG
>JANMXV010000344.1:0-4943 GCA_031381325.1 Betaproteobacteria bacterium
CCGAGGCAGAACCGCTGCTGGGCCTTGCCGCGCGTGCGGAAAAGCTCGGCTACGATTCGGTCTGGGTCGGCGATTCCCTGCTCGCCCGCCCGCGCCACGAGCCGATCACGCTGCTCGCCGGCGTCGCGGGAAGAACCAGACATGTGAAGCTCGGCACGGCCGTGCTGCTGCCGGCGTTGCGCAACCCCGTGCTGCTGGCCCATCAGGTCGCCACCCTCGATCAGGTTAGCGCGGGCCGGGTCATCCTCGGCGTCGGCATCGCCAGCGACGTTCCCAACATCCGCGCCGAATTTCGCTCGGCCGGTGTGCCGTTCGAAAAGCGCGTCGGCACGTTGATGGAAGGTATGCGGCTGTGCAAGGCGTTGTGGTCCGGGAATGCGGTCGACTGGGACGGCCGCTGGCATGTCGAGCAAGGCGTGATCGGCCCCACACCGCACCAGCCGGGCGGCCCGCCAATCTGGGGCGGCGGCTCGGTGCCCGCCGCGCTGGAGCGGGCGGGGCGGCATTTCGATGGTTGGTTCCCGACCGGCCCCGATGCGAAAGGCTGGGGCGAGCAGTGGCGCCAGGTGCAGGCCATCGCGCGCGAGGCCGGGCGCAAGCCGGACGACCTGGAGGCGGCCATCTACCTGACCCTCGCCATCGACGAAAACGTGGCTAAGGCGGACCAGCGCATCAACGATTTTCTGTCGGCCTATTACGGCCAGCGCCCCGATGTCCTGAAAAAGCGCCAGGCCTGTTTCTCGGGGTCGGCCGGGGCTGCAGCGGAATGGCTCAACGGCTATGTGCAGGAGGGCGCCCGCAACCTCGTCCTGCGCTTCGCCGGCGACCACGAGCGGCATTTGGAAACCATTGCAAAGCTGCGCGAGACGCTACCCGCATAAAACAAACGAGAAGACTCATGAGATTGAAAATAATCCCATCGAAAGCCATGGCTGGGGCCTATTCGCACCAGCGAGAACGCCGGGCAGCATCGTAGCCACGATCAACACAGCCGTAAACAAGGTCCTGACTAACGCCGAGATGAAGCAATTGCTCGATCGGGAAGGCGCAGGTGCAGCCCCCATGAGCGTCGCACAACTCGCGGACCTGCTGCCGAAAGAGATCGCGCTATACAGGAAAATGGCGCAGGCGGCCGGCATGAGGCCCGATTGAAAATCTTCTCTAGCGGATCGCAATAGCGCGACAGGAACCAACCACGCATGGCCTATCAACGGCTGTTCACGTTGCGCTCGATTCCGCCGGCGATTGTCAGGGGTGGCGAGTTGCTGTATTCCTTGTAGTCGCGCCGATACAAAGACGCTGCGAAATCCCCGGCGCCTTGGTAGCATTGCGGTTTTTCACACTGTTCCCGAGGATCCGGCTATGAGCAAACCCGTGTGTGTGATCTGGTTGAATGAAGCGAAGGTCTATGAACAAGCGCTTACGCGCATGGGCCTCGCCGGCCTGTTCGAACTGCACACCCTGAAGATTGATCAGCCGATTTCTGATGATCTCGCCGCACGTGCCGACGTACTCGTCGGGTGGCGGCCGGGAAGCTACCTCAAACGCATGCCGCGGCTACGCTGGATCCAGGCGATGACAGCCGGGGTCGATCCATGGCTCGTAAGTCCGGATCTCGGCGCCGAAGTGACGCTTTGCTGCGCTCGCGGTTCGCATCGCATATCGATGCCCGAGAATATCCTCGGCGCCTTGTTTCACCTGACCAAGCCCTACATGCCGATTGCGCTCGATCAGCGGGAGAGCCGCTGGACAAAACGTCTGTCCGTGCCGCTGGCCGGCAAAACACTCGGCATACTCGGGCTGGGGGCGATAGGACAGGAGCTTGCGCGCAAGGCCACGGCGCTCGAGATGCGCGTGATCGGCACCAAGCGCACGCCCGAACCGCTTGCGCACGTCGCGCGGGTCTATGCGCAGGAACAGACCGACGAGGTGCTGGGCGCATCGGACTTTGTATTGCTGCTGCTGCCCTCGACGTCCGAGACCGAAAACTTCATCAATGCGAATCGGCTGCGCGCGATGAAGCCTGCGGCGTGGCTGCTGAATTTCGCGCGCGGCGCTCTAATCGTCGATGCGGACCTGATCGCCGCGGTGCAATCAAAGACTATCGCCGGCGCCGTGCTGGATGTGTTCCGTGAGGAACCGCTGCCCGCGACGCATCCGTTCTGGAAGACCGAAGGCATTCTCGTGCTGCCGCATCTTGGCGGCGGACATCCTGAACGCAGTGCAGCCGTTGCTGAGATCTTCGCCGACAACGCGCGGCGATTTCTCGCCGGCGAGCCACTCAATGCTGTAGTGGACCGGGCGCGGGGATATTAGCCGGCGGTCGCGCCACTTGCCGCAATGCGGTTCGAGAATTCCATCCTGCCCCTGCGTAAACGCCAACGTCCGCTATCAAAAATCAACTATCTGCAATAAGCCGGCCACTGAGATTCACCAGCCATGCGACCCATTCGACTGGGTAGATTTCGCGCGACGGCGTTGCGGCAACGCAACGCAACGTTATGCTGCCAGGTTACTGAACGCCCGCGGCAGTCGACCTCAGCAGTTTCCCGCTCAGCGCGCCGGTATGATCGCCATTCCTGAAGGCCGCTTTGCCGGCAATTATTGTTGCCATGATGCCGGTCGACTTCTGCTTGAGCCTGCGCGCGCCTGTGGGAAGGTCATTCTCGATAGTCGGGATCTCCGGCGCAATAATCGCGGGATCGAATACGTTGATATCTGCGATGCAACCCTGACGCAATAGGCCGCGATCGGTGAATCCCCAAGCCATCGCCGGCGTGAGGGTAATCATTTTCACGCCTTCTTCAAGCGAGAATGCTTTGCGCTCGCGAACCCAGTAGGCCAGCAAGTGCGTGTGTATGGACGAGTCCATGATCAGGCTAACATGCGCACCGGAATCGGAAAACGTCATGACTGTCCGAGGATGCCGCAGGGTCGCCAGCGCCTCCGCGTCATCCTTCGGCACGGTTGCTACATCAAACTGCATGAACAACTGATTGAAGTTGCTCTCCAGCGCGAGGTCCATCATCACTTCCACCGGATCGACCTTGCGCTGCACGGCCAGTTCGGCGACGGTCGGGTTGCGTGACACGGCGCTGCGCACGACATACATGTTGTCGTACTGGGGCTTGCGCGGCTCGCCGCCTCCGGTCCGATAGACGCCGGTCTTCGTAGCATCGACCAGGCGTTTGCGCTGCTGCGGATCGCTGAAAGCCTTGCGCTGTTCCTCGATCGGCAATGCACGCACCTGTTGCCATTCGAGCAGGTCGTCGAACTGCAAACGCCCTTTGAACGACAACACGTGGGAAATGCCGCGCGTGTGGGTCTGTCCGAACATGCGACCGCCTGCTTCCGCCGTGCTATCAAGTAGATTCAAGGCGTCCTGCGTGCCGTGGCTTCCAGCCGGTATGCCGAAGGTGATGGGAACCCCGCTCTTCACTGCGAGGTCACGCAATCTGTCGTTGACGGCCTTGCGCACGTTCGGGTCCGGCGAGCGCGATTCTCTTTCGCGCGCATATTCGAATATGCCGCGGCCCGTTTTCCCCATCAGGCAAACCAGCTGGCTCAGTTCCTCCCAGGAAGCGTGATTCGATGCGACGGGACGGTTGTCCGGCTCCGGCAGCTTGTGGCCGCTCGAAAGGGAACTGGTGAAGCCTATGGCGCCCGCGTCGAGCGCGTCGAGCAGTTCATGTTCCATCGCGCCAAGGTCATCGGCTGAGGCGTGCTGCTCGAAAGCGCGCGACCCCATGACATGCGTGCGCAGCGCAGAGTGGCCGATGTTTGCGGCGTAGTTGATCGCCTTCGGCAGCTTGTCGACGACGTCCATGTACTCCCTGAAGGTCGTCCAGTTCCAGCGGACCGCAGCCCCTATCGCGTCGGCGGAGATATCTTCCGCCCGAATAATGTTGCTAAGGATCATGTCACGCTGCTCGGCAGAACCCGGTGCGAGCGTAAATCCGCAATTACCCATCACAGCGGTCGTGACGCCGTGCCAGCAGGAGCAGCTTCCCAATGGATCCCAGAACACCTGAGCGTCCATGTGCGTGTGCCCGTCGATGAAGCCCGGCGAAACCACGTGGCCCGTGGCATCTATTTCTTCTTTTCCGCGCGAGGCTATGCGCCCGATCGCCGCAATTCGATCACCGATCAAGCCAACGTCTGCCCGATATTTTGGCAGTCCTGTTCCGTCGACTACCGTTCCGTTACGAATCACGAGATCGTACATTTGGCTTCCTCCTATGTTGAATCACCAGTTGCTCGACGGCTCGCGGGAATCTGCGTCGCAGATTCCCGACTGAGCATAGTCTATCACCGTCGACGAAAGTAATTGTGAGAACAGTCCGGTTTTCCTAAGTCACTGATTTTAATGAAGGTGCTGTATCGGCCGTTTTTGCTGGAATGTGCCACTATCTCCGAGTTGCGCATTAAACGGCATGCGGCCACTTTTTTCCGCTGCCAAGAGCGGGCTGACGGGCATGATAAGGCAACGGCGCTTTTCGCGGCAGTCACGAGAGATCATTCGATGGGAGCAGATGCGATTACCCTGACCAACGTCGAATCGGCGGCGCGGCTCAATCAGAAACTATTCGAGCTTATCAACCTGGCGGGCGCACGTGTCGCGCAGTGCTGGAAATGCGCTAGATTGCGAGTAAGCTAGCGGAAACGCTGCGCAAAAAAGCACCCAAGATCGGCAGCATCAGATCAGCGCGAAATTGCCGCCATCGGCCAGACACACGAACAGCGCAGGGTTGAATTGCATTCGAATTGCCTACGTTGGGCGGATGCGGTAACGGTAAACAAGGAGGCCATTATAATCGGGGACAGACCCTGAGGTTTCCCCGCATTTAGAGGGCGATTGTTGCACACGCACGCGCAGCCTGTCTGGTGAGTGGGGGAATCGCCCGCCATGGTACGAGCAGATGAAGATAGCGTGGTGCTGCATC
>JANMXV010000358.1:0-4864 GCA_031381325.1 Betaproteobacteria bacterium
CGTACTGCTTGGACCAGAGCGCGCTGCTCGTGCCCACATCGTATGCCGCGACGAACGCGTCCGAGCCGAGATAAACCTGCCCCTGCAGTTGGCTCCATACACTGGGAAGCTTCGCGCCTTCATGCACGAAGGCGACATACCTGGCGATGGCACGGGCGCGATGTGATGAAAATTGTGAAAGCACGAAGTCAACTTGCAACCAGGCCGGCTTGGCCGCTTGGCCGCAGGTGGCGAGGTAACTACTCCACCTCCATTGTTCGAGGCGTCGGATCATCTTCGCGCGCGGCGGGTTCAAGACGACGTAACGGGCTAGCTCAAGCAGGTAGTTGTCCTTGTCGACCAGGATGGCTTTAAAGCGTCCTTGAAATACGTGGCCCACGCGCTGATGGCTGCGGTTGAATCGCTGGGTGTAGACGCCGTTCAATTGACGCATGCCCTTCGAGAGATTGGCGTCGGGGGTTTCGACAACCATATGATAGTGGTTCGTCATCTGGCAGTACGCGTGACACACCCAGTTGAAACGTTTGCAGACTTCGGCGAGCGTTGCAAGCCACGCGAGGCGATCTTCGTCGGACAGAAAAATGTCCCCGCGCCCGTCTCCGCGTGAGGTGACGTGATAGAGCGCGCCTGCGAGTTCCAGCCTTAGGGGTCTGGCCATGATCGGCTAAAGTTTAACAGAATGAATGTGATAACGAAAGACCTGACCCTATCACCCCTTGACCCTATCACCCCTACGTGTGACCCTATCACCCCGTGACCCTATCACCCCGGTGAAAGGACGAGCCAACGCGCTACGCCGGCTGGGCGTGCGCGGACGTGGACTGGGGGTGGCTTGGTGTAGCCACGGGGCGTGGCCAATGGCGCGCCATGTGGTGGTTCAACAAGCCCTCAAGACCGCGCGACTTGAACGTGCGGGCTTTGGCATTCCGTGGGCACTCGCGAGCAGGCCTTGAGGCTGCGCTTGCTGGACTCAACCGCCGTATGCGGAAAACCGCACGTACGGTGGTGTGGGAGGACTGACGGGCGAAATCCCGTCAGTTCGACCCGATCGTTCATCGTGACTATTTCTATTCCATCTTAAATCCGGATTCTTTCACTACTTTAGCCCAGCGTTCTTTTTCCGCTGACAGGAATTTGCCGGTTTCAGCGGGCGTCATGGGCAGCGGCACGGTGCCCTGGGTGGCGAGTTTTTCTATCACATCCTGCATCGCGAGTATGCGACGCAGTTCGCCGTTGAACTTATTCACGATGTCAGCAGGCAGTTTCGCT
Source organism: Betaproteobacteria bacterium (assembly GCA_031381325.1). GTDB lineage: Bacteria > Pseudomonadota > Gammaproteobacteria > Burkholderiales > SG8-41 > UBA5216. The sequence goes on from JANMXV010000358.1 coordinate 1,270, forward strand.
GGGCCGAGCAGGCCTTGCCATGTGCCGGTGTGAAATCCTTCGAAGCCCGGCGTCTCGGAAACTGTCTGTGTGCCGGGTAATGCGGAATCGCGTTTTTCGCTGGAAATGGCGATCACTTTAATGCGCCCGATCTTCACATGCGGCAGCGTTTGCAGCATGCCCAGGAACATCACATCGCCTTCGCCGGTGGCCACCGTCATTAACGATTGCTGGCCGCCCCGGGTAGGAATGTAAATCCAGTTCACGCCGCTGCGATTTTGCACGGCGAGTCCGGCCAGATGCGCCGCACTGCCGAGGCCCGTAGGGAAGTTGAGCTTGCCGGGATTTTTTTTCGCCAGTGCAATCAGTTCGGCCATATTTTTCGCGGGGACGCTAGGGTGCGCGCCTACCAAATGCGGTGAGTACGACACTATGCCGATCGGCGCAAGATCGCGTAGCGGGTCGTACGGCAGCTTGGGATAGACGGACGGGCTGATCATCAGACCCCCCACGTCCGTCAGCAAAAACGTGTAGCCGTCGGGCGGCGCGCGCACGGTGAGATCGGTGCCGATAGTGCCGTTGGCGCCGGCGCGGCTGTCGACGAGGATTTGCTGGCCCCAGGCTTCGGTGAGTTTCTGGCCGATCAGGCGCGCGAGGATGTCGGAAGTGCCGCCCGACGGATACGGCACGATCACGCGTATCGCTTTGGTGGGCCAGGCGGCTACGGATTGCGCGAGTGCAGGCAGCGCCGCCGCGCTGGCCGCCAGCGCAAAAAGGCTAACGGCGCCAAGCGGCGGGATAACGTGTCGATTCATGATGTATCCTCGAAGTGGTGATCATGCTGTGCAAAGTGTAGCCGCGATGCGCGGCGCTGTCGAACGCCGCCAGCTATTTGCCGAAGTACTCCTGAACCGTGTCCCATGCCATCGTCTGCAGAAATCTGGCAGTCTCGGCGTCAATGCCGGCGGTATATTTGTTGCCGCAAATAACCGAAGGGATCAGGCCTTGACTATTGCTTTCCACATTCGATAATTCGGTAGGTTCGTGAACTCGCACAGCCGGCCAGGAAAAGAAATTCAAGTGACGAATGTCACCACTCAAAAGCTGTCGCTCGAAGACCGTTTTGTATGCACAGTTGATTATTGGGTGATCTGATCTGTCGAGTGTTGGCCGAGACGCTCATTCTTTTTCAAGGGTGACGACTTCGTTGATGCGCAGTTTCAGCGCGTTGGCTACCGCTTGCAAGCGCTCGATTGACACGCCGGCGTAACGTGTGGCTTCGTAGCGCTGAATCTGCTGCTCCGCGAGCGCCATTCGCTCGGCCAGCGCCTTTTGCGTGAGGTTGCGGATGATCCGCGCCTTGACCAGCGCTTCACCTATACCCACGATCGAATCCACCTCGAACGATACGACCGTTCCGGCGCGCATGGCTTCATACTCAGCCAACTGCTCTACAAGTTCCGCAAGCTGACTTTGTGCGCCATCTCGCATGGCCTTGAGCGCCTTCGGATGCAGGCCCTTGGCTGGCGTGGTGGCCAGCGCTTCACGGAACTTCGCCGCCTGCGCCTGCGTGATCTGGTACTGCCGCTCATTGGTGATCATGGTATGTCCTTGAGGTCGATCTGAACGATGCCCTTGGGCCTGCCATTTCGGTCCGCTTGGAAGAAATCCAGAAATCGAGCTCCCAGATCGTCGGCTGGAGTCGCCGCGATGAACAGTTTGCCCTCGAACTTGGCCTTTTGCGCTTCACGGTGGCCCTCAAACTTCAGCAGCACGGGGTCCAGTGCATCAAAATCCACACCGTCGTGATCCCAGCACCCATCGAAGTCACCGGGCAACTCCTTTGATGTGACGAAGCTGCCATCGATAAACGCACGCCGGCACCCCGCCACCTTGAGCGCCTGAAGCGCACACAGCAAGCCCGCGATTCTGGAGGCGCCCGCGCTGCGCGCCGCCGTGCAGACCTTGCCGCACGATCCGAACTTCCGCCTGTGGACCGATGATTTTTACAATCTGCTCGGCGTGTTGAAGCGATAAAAATTGTAGGTAAAGACAATTGAAGTGGCGAAGTGGGCGCGGGCAGCCAAGGCTCCCGCGCTCGCGTGGACTGACCGCCGCTCAAAAAATAGGCGCTACAGCATAAGCACATGCAAAACCGGGCTGCGCGGCGCAATTCTGGCGCTTGTGCACAAGCTTATCCACAGAAATTGTGCATAGTTTTCGCTGCACTTATTGTGAAAAAAAATATAATAATATCAATAGGTTGCAATGGTAAACGGAAGATGTCCATCGCCTTGTCCCTGATTCAAAGCGGAAATTCCTCAACCGGTTTTTGGCGCACCTGTAACTTGCGTGTCATGTGCGTAGCGAACTGTTAAGACTCTTCCTCAAAGCATTGTGGCAACACGACTTTTATCGAGGTGTACCAATAAATGCGATGATTCCGGCGTGCGCCAGAAGCGGCGAGTATTTCTGAATTTGAGGCGGCAACCCTTTGTTGAACATATGCTGCACAATCGGGTCTGAGTAAGTGAAATGATGCAGGCGTTTTCAATTCAAGGACTCATTATGCACGCACAATATTCTGCCATTCGCGTCGTCGCGCTGCTGCTGGGCGTCGCGGTTTTCGCGGCATCCGGCTGGGCATTCGCCGACCCGCCGGCGCGTGTCGCGCGCGTGGGCTATATCGCCGGCAATGTGAGTTTTTCGCCGGCCGGTGAAAACGACTGGGTACAGGCGCGGCTCAACCGCTCGCTGACCAGTGGCGACCGGCTGTGGACCGATCGTGCCTCACGCGTTGAACTCCAGGTAGGAGGCGCCGTAATCCGCATGGGTGAAAACTCCAGCCTCACGTTGCTCAATCTCGATGACAACATCGCACAGGTGCAGCTTGATCAGGGCACGCTGAATGTGCGCGTGCGGCAATTGGGCGCGCAACAATCGGTGGAGGTGGCGACGCCCAATCTCGCGTTTACCACGCGTCAGGCGGGCAGCTATCGGGTCGAGGTCGACCCGATGGATGATGCGACGGCCATCGTCGTGCGCGGCGGCCGCGGCGAGGTCTACGGCGAGAGCGCGTCCTATGCGGTCGATTCGCGCCAGGCGTACCGCTTTGCGGGTAGCGGCCTGCGCAGTTACGAGTTCATCGCGACGCCGCGCCCCGACGAGTTCGAGCGCTGGGCCAGCGCTCGTGATCGCCGCGCCGAAAGCTCGGCGTCCGCGCAGTACGTGTCGCGCGACCTGATCGGTTACGAAGACCTCGACGCGAATGGCGCCTGGCGCAACGAACCCGGTTACGGCAACGTCTGGGCGCCGTCGCGCGTATCTGCCGACTGGACGCCCTACCGCGACGGACATTGGACCTGGATCGATCCGTGGGGCTGGACATGGGTGGACGATGCGCCCTGGGGATTCGCGGTGTCTCACTACGGTCGCTGGGCGAACTTCAGAGGGAGCTGGGCGTGGGTGCCGGGCCCCGCGCGCAGCCGGGCCGTGTATGCGCCGGCACTGGTAGCCTTTGTCGGCGGCGATAACTTTCAGCTTTCGATTTCGGGCGGAAACGTCGGCGGGGTGGCGTGGTTCCCGCTCGGGCCGCGCGAGGTTTACCGGCCCTCGT
>JANMXV010000369.1:0-4581 GCA_031381325.1 Betaproteobacteria bacterium
ACTTTCAGCCCAGCGTCGGCATCCTGATAGAAACCGAAATCTGGCCGAATCTGGTGTGCGCGTGCAAAGCGCGCGCCACACCACTGTATCTGGTGAATGCGCGGCTTTCCGAAAAATCGTTCGCGGGCTACCGGCGCGCCGGTAAACTCACCACCGAAACGCTGCGTGCGCTCACCGCCATTGCCGCGCAAAGCGCCGATGACGCGCGGCGATTCGAGGCGCTGGGCGCGACCAACGTCTCCGTCACCGGCAATCTCAAATTTGATATCGCACCCTCTGCGGTCCACCTTGCGCTAGGCGCGCAACTGCGTGAAAGCATGGGGACTCGCCGCGTGCTACTCGCCGCCAGCACGCGCGAAGGCGAAGAATTACTGATTATAAACAATAAGTTACATGAAATATCCAATGTGCTGCTGGTGCTTGTGCCGCGGCATCCGCAACGCTTTGATGACGTTGCCTTACTGCTCGCGCAACATCACATTGTCTACCAGCGGCGCAGCGCCAACGAACCCGTGCGCGATCAAACGCGCGTGCTGCTCGGCGACAGCATGGGCGAAATGGTTGCGTATTACGCGGCGTGCGAGGTGGCGTTCATCGGCGGCAGTTTGTTGCCGTTTGGCGGGCAGAATCTGATCGAAGCGTGTGCGGTGGGCAAGCCCGTGCTCATCGGCCCGCACACGCATAATTTTGCCGAAGCTGCCGAGAGCGCCGTCGCGGCCGGCGCCGCGCTACGCGTGATGGATGCAGCCGACTTATTGCGTCAAGCCACGGCACTGCTCGCCAATCCGAAAGTTACCGAGCGCATGAGTGCGGCAGCGCTGGCGTTCAGCGGCGAACATCGCGGGGCTACGAAGAATTTGCTGGAGCTGATACGCTTTTAGCGTACTTTACTTGCCGCGTTCCAGCCAGGCGTTAACTGCGACGATGTCTTTTTCCGTGAGCCGGCCAACGGCAGACTTGAGCTTCAGCGTGGACATGATGTAGTTGTATTTCGCCTGCGCGAGATCGCGCCGCGCCGAGAAAATCTGCTGCTGCGCGTTCAACACATCCACTTGCGTGCGCACGCCCACTTCGCGCCCCAGGCGTGTGGAGTCGAGGGCGCTTTGCGACGAAGTGAGCGCCGCCTCCAACGCCTTCACTTGTGCCACGCCGCTGGTCACGCCGAGATAATTTTGGCGCGCAACCAGTTCCGCGGTGCGGCGCGTATTTTCAAGATCCTGCCGCGCCTTTTCCTCGTTGGCGGCGGCCTCGCGCACACGCGAGGTCACCAAACCACCTTGATAAATGGGCACGGCCAACTGCAAGCCAATGTTTTTACTGCTGATATCCGTGCCGGGGCCGCCCAGCGTGCCGACGGCTGAGCTGTTCTTGGTATATCCGGCAAATGCGTCCAGCGTGGGATAGTGGGCGCCGCGGTTGCGCAAAACCTCTTGCTGGGCGAGTGTTAAGTTCGCTTCCGATGCACGCACCTGCGGGTTGGCGCTACGCGCTTCTTCGACCCACTTATCCATTACCGCAGGCTCGGGCGAGATCAACTGCAGCCCGCGGCCAAGCGGCGCCAGCACCGGCGTGTTTTTGCCGATCAACAGTTCCAGCGTGCGCTGCTTAACTTCCAATTCGCTTTGCGCAACGATTTCCTGTGACACCGCAAGGTCATAGCGCGCCTGCGCTTCGTGCGTGTCGGTGATGGTCGCCGTGCCCACCTGAAAACTGATTTTCGCCTGCGTGAGTTGCTCGGCAATCGCGGTTTTTTGCGCGCCGGCGAAGGCTACATTGTCACGCGCCAGCAGCACATCCACATAGGCCTGCGACACGCGCGTGATCAAATCCTGCGCGGCCTGTGACAGCACGGCGTCGGCCTGATCGATCTGCGTTTTGCCTTGTTCGTAGGCGACAATATTTTGCCGGCGATAGACAGGCTGCGTGAGTGACAGCGACAGCGCATTTGAGTTAAACCGCGCGCTGCTGCCTATCACCGTTGAATCGCGGAAGGTAATCGTGCGGTCGTTATATTGGGTGGAGCCCGACATCGACAAACTCGGCAGCAGGCCGCTGCGGCCCTGCGGCAGCTTTTCCTGCGTGGCGACCCAGGTCGCGCGCGCGGCGGCGTACACCACGTCGGCATTTTGCGCCTGCTTGAATACCTCAAGCAGGTCAGCGCAGCGCGCGGCGACCGAACAAAGGCTCGCAAACAGTGCGACGACCGAGGCTGTAGCCAGAATGAAAGTATTTGCGTTACGCATCATCATGGTTAGAACGAAAATCGCGCACGCTGCGGCGCATTGCGCAGGGCGGGTACGCAGGTTTCAAACAGACTGGCGGCGCCGTAGGCTGAGAGGGCCGCGCAGGTAATCAGCCGCGCATCCATCGCGGGCGCTTCGCCCACCACCGCGAAAAGTCGTCCTCCCGCGTTCAGGCTGTGCTGAAACGCTACACTCAGGAGCGGCACCGAACCGGTGAGCACGATCACATCGTAGGGCCCATGCTTGTCCCAGCCGCGCGCCGCGTCACCGGTTTCCAGCGTCACGTTGTGTAGTCCGTGTTGCGCGAGCCGTGCGCCGGCGGTTAGCGTGAATGCAGCAACGATATCCACGCTGTAAACATGCGCGCCCTGACTGGCAAGCAGCGCCGTCATGTAGCCACTACCGGTGCCGATCTCGAGAATGCGGTCTTCCGGGGTGACTGCAAGTTCCTGCAATATGCGCGCTTCGAGTTTGGGCGAGAGCATCATCTCGCCGTGCCCAATGGGGATTTCCAGATCGGCAAAGGCGAGCGCTTTGTAGGCGTCAGGCACGTAGTCTTCGCGCCGCACCTTATGCAGCAGGTCCAGCACCTTGGTGTCGTGCACCTCCCACGGGCGGATTTGCTGCTCCACCATATTGAAACGGGCGCGTTCAATATCCATGTTCATGTACTACCTATAATAATATACGTAATACCTTAAAAACAAACAGAAAACGGCCGAATTGCAAAAACTCGAGGAAAGCTTTATATGTGTTGCAATTATCCCACAATTCCATTAGCGTAGACATTACACGTTAGGGGTCCCCAGAGTGTCAATTTAGTCAATTTGGGGTGAGAAAGACCCTCGGAACCTGATGCGGGTAATGCCGCCGTAGGGAAGCGTGGCGCAGTAAGCGTAATTTGCTCACTGCCCATTGCTCCCCGCCGCTATACGATTAGTCAAGGAGCAACCATGAACGCCACTCCCAAGTTTCTGAATACCACCGCGCATGTGGATGAAGCGGCGGTGAAGTCGCTGCCCAATTCGCGCAAGGTCTACATCGAAGGTTCGCGCCCCGATATCCGCGTGCCGATGCGCGAGATTTCGCAGTCCGACACGCCGGCGTCGATGGGCCACGAAGCCAATCCGCCGATTTTTGTTTACGACACCTCCGGCCCGTATACCGACCCTCTGGCTACGATCGATATCCGCTCCGGCTTGCAGCCGCTGCGCCAGCAATGGATCGAAGAACGCAATGACACCGAAGTCATGAGCGGCCCCAGTTCTGAATATGGCCGCGAGCGGCTAGCCGATCCCAAGCTCGCCAGCCTGCGCTTCAATCTGCATCGCCAGCCGCGCCGCGCCAAAACCGGCATGAATGTGTCGCAGATGCACTACGCACGCAAAGGTATCATTACGCCGGAGATGGAATACATCGCCATACGCGAAAATCAGCGCTGCGAAGGTCTGATGGCGTTGCTGACCCAACAGCATCCCGGCCATGATTTCGGCGCGAGTATTCCGAAGGCAATCACGCCGGAATTTGTGCGTGATGAAGTGGCGCGCGGTCGTGCGATTATTCCCATGAACATCAACCATCCGGAAATCGAGCCGATGATCATCGGCCGCAACTTTCTGGTGAACATCAACGCCAACATCGGCAACTCGGCGCTGTCTTCCGGCATCCAGGAAGAAGTCGAGAAAATGACCTGGTCGATCCGCTGGGGCGGCGACACGGTGATGGATCTCTCCACCGGCAAGCACATCCACGAAACGCGCGAATGGATCATGCGCAACTCGCCGGTGCCCATCGGCACGGTGCCGATTTATCAGGCGCTGGAAAAAGTCGACGGCAAAGCCGAAGATCTCACCTGGGAAATTTATCGCGACACACTGGTCGAGCAATGCGAGCAGGGCGTCGATTATTTCACGGTGCATGCGGGCGTGCGTCTGCCGTACATCCCGATGACGGCGAAGCGCATGACCGGCATCGTGTCGCGCGGCGGCTCCATCATGGCCAAGTGGTGCCTCGCGCATCACAAAGAGAGTTTCCTCTACACGCATTTCGAGGACATCTGCGAACTGCTCAAGCAATATGACGTGTCATTCTCGCTCGGCGACGGCCTGCGTCCCGGCTCGATCTACGACGCCAATGACGAAGCGCAGTTGGCCGAATTGGCGACCTTGGGCGAACTCACCCAAGTCGCGTGGAAGCACGACGTGCAAACCATGAACGCAGGCCCCGGCCCTGTGCCCCTGCACATGATCAAAGAGAACATGGAATTGCAGTTGAAAATCTGCCACGAAGCGCAGTTCTACACACTCGCGCCGCTGACCACTGACATCGCGCCCGGCTA
>JANMXV010000379.1:0-5697 GCA_031381325.1 Betaproteobacteria bacterium
CTTTTGCCTGTAGCCGGCGCAAGCATTATCATTCCTCTTTTTTCGTCTTGTCAGCCATCTTTGTGTGCAGCAATTTTTGCTGCGGCGACAATCAGCACCGCTCCCAGCAGTAGCTTGAGAAAGGCAGTTGGTGCAAACGCGACGGCGAGACCACCCAAGGCAGCGCCAATCAGCGAGCCGGCGCTCATGGACAGAGTGATGCGCTGTGCGCCGCCCGTCATTTGTAATGCGCCTGCCTTATGGTAGCGCCACAGACCCGTTCCCACGATGGCGAGCGAAATCAGCAGACTGGCAGTGCCGGCAATCCTGATATCAGCGCCGAAGACAAACACCAGCGTGGGTATTAGGAGTTCGCCACCCGCCACGCCGAGCATGCTGCTCACGACACCAACGGCGAGGCCGATGAGGACGCCTACCAAGACTCGTACGAGCACCGAATCTACGCCGAGCAAAGCGTTGTCGAACGGCACAAAGGCCTCGACCAGCAGCAGTAGGCCAAGCGCTGCGAGTAGCGCCGCCATCATCGTTTTCAGGCGATGATCGCTCATTCGCAAGACGAGGCGCGTGCCGTAGATGGCGCTGAACACGCCGCCGAGTGTGAGGCCCGCCATTTCGGGCAGATGGGCCATAACGCCTGAAACCGGGATTGCGTGGTTGCGTGCCACGAGCGCAAACGACAGCGTCACCATGCTGATGAGGAGATTGAGCGGAATCGCTGCGCGCGGCGGGAAGCCGATAATCTGCGTAAGCACCGGCAGGCGGAATTCTCCACCGCCGAGTCCGATCAAGCCGGCAAGTCCGCCTATGGGCACGGACCAGAAGAAAGCCCGTTGAAAATAGCGGCAGTAAAGCGTTTTCAGCATTGAGTCTCCTGATTTTTTACGGGACAGCCGGGTGTTTGCTAATACGACGCGCCAAGCCATGCTACGCGATATCTTTGGAATGTAGAACCCCACGCTGAACCGGCCAAGCTGGCCAACTTGCTATTTATTCTTTTATTCCATTATAATGGAATCATGGAAAACTTAATCGCAGTACGCGCCTTCCTTGCCTTGGGGCAGGAGACGCGCTTAAACATCTTCCGCCTGATCGTTCAGCGCGGCACGGATGGGCTTTTTCCCTCGCAGATTCAGGAAATGCTCGGCATTCCTGCCGCCACCCTTTCGTTTCATCTGCGCGAACTGATTTCATCCGGACTGCTCAGTGTGGAGCGTCAAAGCCGTAATCTGATTTATCGCGCCAACGATAGTCTCACCAATGAGCTACTCGGATTTCTTGTAGACAACTGCTGTGGCGGCAAGTCCTGCGCCATCAAGCGTAAGAAAATCAAATCGCGTTCATCCTGATATGCACCCTTACAATATTCTGTTTCTTTGCACCGGCAATTCCGCCCGCTCGATCATGGCCGAAGCCATCGTAACCACCATGTCCAAGGGGCGGTTCATAGGCTATTCGGCGGGTTCCCATCCGACGGGTGTCGTCAATCCGTTCGCGGTTGAGGTAGTGCGAGCTATAGGCTATCCCCTCGATAAACTGCGCTCCAAGAGTTGGGATGACTTCGCGCGTCCCGGCGCACCGCCTATGGATTTCATTATTACGGTGTGTGATAACGCAGCGGGGGAGGTGTGCCCGGTATGGCTGGGCAAGCCTGTGACTGCGCACTGGGGATTTCCCGACCCTGCCGCTGTGACCGGCACTGATGATCAAAAACGGTTAGCGTTCTCGAACGTAAGCCATGGTATCCGCAGCCGCTTGAATTTCCTGCTCGCATTGCCGCCGCAGAAGCTGGACGCCATGAGCATTCGGGCTATCGGTCAAACGCCCATACCGCGGTGAGTGACGCTAAAGCGGTGGCGGCGGAGTTTTTCGGGACCGGACTGCTGCTGATGATTGTGGTTGGCTCCGGCATCATGGGAGAGCAACTGGCGGCGGGCAATGCCGCCGTGGCCTTGCTCGGCAACAGTATCGCGACAGGTGCGGGGCTTTATGTACTGATCAGCGTGCTGGGTCCGCTATCGGGCGCGCATTTCAATCCGGCGGTTACGTTGATGTTCTGGCGCAGCGGTGAGGTGTCTGCGAGTCTCGCGGCAAAATTCATTCCGGCCCAGTTTATCGGCGGCATCCTTGGCGTGTGGCTGACGCATGCGATGTTCGCGCTGCCGATCATTCAGGCATCGGCAAAAGCTCGAACCGGTCTTGCGCAGTGGCTTTCGGAATTGATCGCGACGCTGATCCTGCTGCTGACCATTCACCTGGGCGTGAAGCGAACACCCGAAAACGTGCCGATGATGGTTGCGTTAATCGTCACGGCGGGTTACTGGTTCACTGCCTCGACGTTCTTCGCCAATCCCGCGGTAACGGTGGCCCGATCGTTCAGCGACACGTTTGCAGGTATTGCCCCTGGCCACGTCCTCGGGTTCGTATTGGCGCAGATTACTGCGCTGTTGTGTTTGTCTGCCGTCATACGGCGCGTTCATTAAAGCAAACTGGGTGCAGCGAATATCGCGCGCTTTGACCTGGCAAATGATGTTGCTTATGATCCGATTCGCAGGATGCCGTCTGATGCCGCAAGTGTGCGGCCGTCGCGCAAGCCTGAAACGGAGGGGATATGCCACGCAATGCCACGTTCGCAACATTTCGACCGGCGCCAGCCGTGGCTGGCGATGCACCATTTGCGGTGCGTCCGGAAGTATTAATCGACCGTTACCGCAGGGTGCGGCAAGCGACCATGGATTTGAGCGCCGGCCTGTCGCGACTTTGGTGATATCGGCAATGCGTTATCCGGGTCTCACGTTACGCATTCTGGGCGCGGGCAATCCCGCGATGGGTCCAGGCAAGGCCGACCTGATTTCGCGTATCGAAGCCGCCGGTTCAATCTCAGCCGCCGCGCGCGAGATGGGCATGTCGTACCGGCGCGCATGGCAATTGGTGGAAGCGATTAACGCCAGTTTTACCAAGCCGGTGGTGGTGACGGCGATCGGCGGCAAGCGCGGCGGCGGTGCGTCGGTCACCGCGTTTGGGCGCGAACTCGTCGCGCACTTCCGCGCGATGGAAAACAAAGCCTCGGCGGCAATTGCGGACGACGTTGCGCATTTCACGCGCCAATTGCGCAAGCCCGCCGCGCGGCGTAAGGCCGGTTAGCAAGCCTCGGAATTAGCGATTGTGCAATGCTTTGCAAAGCGTTATATTCAAATAAATATAACGGTCTGTTGATAAACTGTAACAATATGCTTTTATTGAATATTTTAAGATCATGCTGGATCGCGATAAGCGTGTTCACAGCGTCTGCCGCGCTGGCGCAGGGGCGCACGGAGGTTATGGTTTATGCGGCAGCCAGCATGAAAGAAGGCCTCGACGATTTGACCCGGCATTTCGAAAAGCAGGGCGGCGGGAAAGTGCTGGTATCGTATGCCGCGAGTTCCGCGCTTGCGCGGCAAATCGAAAAGGGCGCGCCGGCGGATGTGTTTATTTCCGCCGATCTCGAGTGGATGGATTATCTCGATCAACGCAAGTTCATTCGCGCCGGATCGCGTGTGAATTTGTTGTCCAACCGGCTGGTGCTGATTGCGCCTGCCGATAGCAAGGTGGTTCTGACCATCGCGCCGAAATTTCCACTGGCGGCGGCGCTGGGGGACAGCCGCTTGGCCATCGCCGATCCTGCCAGTGTTCCCGCCGGCAAGTATGGCAGGGCGGCGCTGGAAGCGCTGGGGGTGTGGCCTGCAGTTGCGCCCAAACTGGCGCCGGGCGAAAACGTGCGCGCAGCGCTTGCGCTGGTGGCGCGTGGCGAAGCGCCGTTCGGCATTGTTTACAGCACCGACGCCATTGCCGAGCGCAAGGTGCGCGTGGTGGGCGAGTTTTCCGCCACCCTGCATCCGCCGATTGTCTATGCGGCGGCGTTGCTCGCCGACAGCCGATCAAAAACCGCGGAAGCGCTGCTGCGATTTTTGCGCTCCGCCGAAGCGCGCGTGGTGTGGCGCAAGTTTGGTTTTGTGGTCGAAGGATAGTGGTGCTATCGACCGAAGAAATCGACATCATTCTGCTCAGCCTGAAGGTGGCGTTGTGGAGTGTGATCATCAGCGTGCCGTTCGGTCTGGCGGCAGCGCATGTATTGGCGCGCCGTGACTTTCCGGGCAAGAGTCTGCTTGATGCATTGGTGCATCTGCCGCTGGTGCTGCCGCCGGTGGTTGTCGGTTACGGGTTGCTGCTGCTTTTCGGGCGGCGCGGCCCGTTGGGCGCATTTCTCGAAGAATGGTTCGGCATTGTCGTGGCTTTTCGCTGGAGCGGCGCCGCTATCGCCAGCGCGGTGATGAGTTTTCCGCTGATGGTACGCGCCATGCGTTTGTCGATTGAAGCGATCGATCCGAAACTGGAAGCGGCGGCGCAAACCCTCGGTGCAGGGCGGCTGGGTGTGCTGTTGACGATTACGCTGCCGTTGGCGTTGCCCGGCATTATCACCGGCATGCTGCTGGCATTTGCGCGCAGTCTCGGCGAATTCGGCGCGACGATTACCTTTGTTTCAAGTATTCCAGGCGAAACGCAAACGCTGCCGCTGGCTATTTATGCCTTGTGGCAGGTGCCCGGCGGTGAAGCGGTGGCGCAGCGCTTATGCATGCTTTCACTGATACTTTCAATCGCCGCATTGTTGTTTTCCGAGGCGCTGGTGCGGCGCGCGAATCAGCGGATCAAGGGTTATGACGCTATCCGTCGCGATTGAACACCGGCAGGGCGGATTTAGCCTCGACACGAGTTTCGAGTGCGGCACGGGCGTCACCGCACTGTTTGGCCGCTCGGGCACGGGCAAGACCACGTTGGTTAATGCCATCGCCGGGCTTATACGCCCGCGCAAGGGCCGCGTCGTATTCGACGGCGAGACCTTGTTCGATTCGGAACGCGGCATCCATGTGCGCGCCGGGCGGCGGCGCTTCGGCTACGTGTTTCAGGAGGGACGTTTGTTTCCGCATTTCACCGTGCGGCAAAACCTTACTTACTCGCACTGGTTTGATCGTGGCCCGCATTCAGCGAGTGACTTCACGCACGTGGTGGAGCTTCTGGGCATAGGCGAACTGTTGCAGCGGCGGCCGGCGCAATTGTCCGGCGGCGAGAAGCAGCGCGTCGCTATCGGCCGCGCGCTGCTGGCCAAGCCGCGTTTGCTGTTGCTGGATGAGCCGCTGGCCTCGCTCGATGCACAGCGCAAGCGTGAAGTTCTGCGTTATCTGCGCTTGCTGCGCGACGAGACACGCATCCCCATGATTTACGTGAGTCACGCCGTGGAGGAAGTGCTGGAACTCGCCGATCAAGTGGTGCTGCTGGCGTCGGGCCGCGTGGCGGCGAACGGCAGTGTCGAGGCGGTGATGGGGCGGCCCGATTTGCGTCCGGCGTCCGGCGTGTTTGAAGGCGGTGCGGTGATCGAGGCACGCGTCATCGGCGTTGATCTTGACGACGGCCTTGCCACGCTGGGCTTCGACGGCGGCACGCTGATCGTTGCCAATTTTGATGCGCATGCCGGTGAACGCGTACGGGTGCGCATACGCGCGCGTGAAGTGTCGATTGCGCTGGAGCCGCCGCGGCACATCAGCATTCAGAATATTTTGCGCGGCAAAATTACCGCCATTGACGCGCTAGGCGGCAGCAGCGTGAGCGTGATGATCGCGGTGGGCGCCGCCACGCTGCGCTCGCGCATCACCCGGCGTGCCGCAC
>JANMXV010000402.1:0-20926 GCA_031381325.1 Betaproteobacteria bacterium
GCTTTCACGGCGGCTAACGCAAGATCGTTGCGGTCGCCTTCCCACGACGGCGGCACGATCACCAGACGATCAACCCCCGCGGCATCCATCTCGCGCAGCAGTTCTTCGTGACCCAGCGGAATTTCGCGCTGCGCGTGCGCGCGCCCCGGCCACGGCCGCTGCGGTGTGTTGGCGCCCCAGACGTGGACTTGCGAATCGGCGATCAGCATGTTGTGTTACTCCCGGTGAGAAAGTTCGAGTGAGCGATTCAATGATGAATGCTCGTGCGCGTCAAGCTCAGAACATGTGGAACGCAATGCGCCGCAGCACACCCGCATCAGGTACAGTGCGCTGATGGAAGACGCAGGCCGCTCGCAACCCACGGCAATATCCCCGCACACCAGGAAAATCTCGCTCGCTTTTCTAGTCGTGGCGCTACTCATGGGACACACCATGGCGTCGATGGCGCTGCTGGTGCTGCCGGCGGTAGCGCCGGTGGTTGCGCGCGAATATGGCATCGATGCGTCGCTAATTGGTTACCAGATCAGCCTGGTGAGCGCAGGCATGCTGGTCACGCTGACCTTGCTCGGCAACATCACACGCAGGCTCGGCGCGTGCCGCACCAATCAAATTGGACATGGCGCCGTCGGCACGGGCCTGGCGCTGATGATGGCGCCAACGCCGGTGTTTCTCGCGGTAGGAGCGGTGGTGCTCGGTCTCGGTTACGGCTTGATCGGCCCGTCGTTTTCGCATCTGTTGATGCGATTTTCTCCGCCTGAGCGCCGAAATTTTATTTTCTCTTTACAACAAACCGGTGTGCCAATTGGCGGCGTGATGGCGGCACTGATCGCTCCGGCTATCGCCATTGCCTTCGGCTGGCGCTGGGCCATCGTGTTAAGCGTGCTGTTATTGGGTTGCATCATCGTGCTGATGCAACTCGGCCGCGTGCGCTGGGATGATGATCGCGACGCTAAAGCCGTTGCAGTGTCGATCAATCCGCTGGCAAATTTTACGATGGTGTGGCGCTTGCTGCCGCTGCGCCGCGTGGCGCTTGCCGGCGGCGCGTTTTGCTGGGCGCAGTTTTGCGTGGGCGCTTACACGGTGGTGGCGTGCGTGCAGGCGCTGGACATGAGCCTGCTTGCGGCGGGTGCGATACTCACGGTGGTGCAAGTTTTCAGCGCGCTGGGACGCGTGCTCGTGGGCTGGCTTGCCGATGCGCTGCGCGACACCGGGCGCGTGCTGGCGTGGAACGCTGCGCTGATGTTTGTTACCTGCATGGCATCCATCTGGATGTCGCCCAACTGGCCGCTGGCGGCCATCTACGCGTTGTTCGCCTTGCACGGCATGACATCGGGCGCGTGGGCGGGTGCGGTGCTGGCGGAAGTCGGAAAGCTTGCGCCGCAGGGCGCCGTGAGCGCTGCAATCAGCGGCGCACTGGTCTACATCAACATCGGAAAATTCATCGGCCCCATGGTGTTCGCCAACACGTATCTGCTGACGAAAAGTTACGGCTGGGCGTTTGCGTCGATAGCAATCCCCGCAGTGATTGCGTGGTTCTGTTTGCGCATTGACAGAAATACCAATAAAAATAAATAGTTAGGTATTTAATTCGCGATCTATCTCAGCACTGGCACTGGCCGCTTCACCGGCTGCGGCAACAAGGTCACCGCAGTAACCCGCGCGCACTGCGCCCACTGCGTACACCGCCGGCAATGACGTGCGGTACTGCGCATCGGTGCTCACGCAACCCGATTCACTGCGCGCGATATCCGGTGGCAGAAATTCAACATTGGGTTGAGGGCCGACAAACGGAAACACGCCGCTGCACTCAAGTTCACTTTGCGCGCCGGATTTAATGTTGCGCAGTGTGACACCCGACACCGCCTGTTCGCCCAGCACCGCATCCACCGCGCTGTCCCACATAAATTTAATATTGCTGGTGCTCGCAGCACGATCAACGTAGGCGCGACGCGCACAAAGTGTACCCCGCACCACCACATGCACGGTGCGACAAGTGCGCGCGAGAAGCAGCGCCTCTTGCAAAGCCGCGTCGCCGCCGCCTACCACTACCACGTCCTGATCCTTGAAGAATCCACCGTCGCAATCGGCGCACTGCGACACGCCTTTGCCGCGCAGCGTTTCTTCGCCGGGCACACCCAGCGTACGTAAGCGCGCGCCGCTGGCGACGATCACCCGCCTGGATTTAAGTGTTTTGCCTTCTATTTCGATTTGCAGCGGATCGCCGGGTTTGAGCGCGCGCGCAGGCTGCTGCGTAATTTCCACGCCGAGCGCGCGCACCTGTTCCGCCAGTGCCGCGCCCAACGCCACGCCCGAAACCTCACCGGTAGCGGGCCAGTCATCAAGCTGATTTACCGTAGCGACGAGGCCGCCGAAGCCGATGGTGGATTCGAGCAGCGCTGTCGCAAGACCACGACGTGCGCAGTGCTGCGCAGCGGTAAGGCCGGCGATGCCGCCGCCGATGATGAGGACATCCCAGGTATCGCGACGGCGGCGAATCACCATTACTTGCGCGCCTCTGCCAGCTTGGCGTCCCAGTCCTTCGGCAAACCAATCTTGCGCGCGACCGGATAAGCCAGCACGCCGTTGTGCGCGAACGCATAAGCATTGGTGCGCGCGGGGTCGCCGGTGACTACAATCATGTAGTCCTCGGGTTCGAACACCAGCGGGATCATGCGGTTCGGATCGTCGGATTCATGAAACACTTTTGGAATGCGTCCGAGCCGCGCTTCTTCCGCCAGATTCCAGATCGGTTTCAGCGTCCACTCGCGCAGCAGCAGTTCCATGTCACACGCGCGGATGCGCGCGTGGTCGAACAGATATTGCTTTACTTTGGCTTTCGTCCATCCGGTGCGCGCGATGGTGTGCGCAAGCACCGGGCTTAGCAGCAGCATCGGGCGCAAGGTGCCGTAGCCGGAGCCCATGGTAAAGGTGAATTGCCAAGAATTCTGCCGCGCCATCGCATCCGCAAGAAACGGCATCATTTCTTCCGGCGTGCCACCCGACACCGAAGCGATCAGATTGCCGCCGGTGTGGCGTGTGATGGTGACGGTGTTGTCGGTGGCCTCAAAGCCCATTTCGACATTGGTCGGCTCCCAGCCGATTTCTTTCAGCACGTCTTCGTTCTCCGCGCACACCACGCGCCAGGTGTTGCCGAAGGTGGACTTGTCGTTTTTGTGCAGCAAGAAGCCCGCGACGTTGCGGATGTACAAGCGCCAAAACCGGCCCACCGAGGTATTCGGCTGAAAACCATCGCGCAGCACACCCTGCGTGTAGTTGAAGCCGAGTTGCTTGATGATCGGCCCGTTGAGGATGATCAGCGTCTCGCCGCCGGGCGTATTGCCACTGTGCTCAACGCCGTAATCGGGATCGAGCATGGCTTCCACCAACGCGATCAGCACCGGCATGTACTCCGGACGGCAGCCGGCCATCGCGCCGTTGACCGCGATGCTCCAGATCGTCGCCACGCGGCTGTCGGGCAGGATGATCCCCAACTGTTCGTCGGCACTGCGCTCGGTGAATTTGAGGAAGGCGTCGATCTTCTCGCGCGTGGGCGGCACGATCGGCAATCCATCAGAATATTCATGTTCGAGAAAATAACGGTTCACCGCGTCGAAGCCTCCCTTCACCACGATGTCGCGCGCACCGGGTTCGCTGTCGAACTTGCCTTCGGCTGTGGGGCGCGTGAGATTCTCGATCACCTTATCAACCGTGACCTCCAGAATATTTTTGCGCAACTCGTCCTTGCGCTGCGCGCCGGGATGCCCCGGCACCAGCGCCAGCGGTATGGTCGGCACGCCAAGTCCGATGGACGTGGCGGCCGCCTGACCGAAGAAACCCTCGCACACCAGCGATGAAGTCGGTACGCCGGCCGCTTCACACATCGCGCTAGCCCGCAACACGGCGGGCGTGCAACTGCCTCAACATCCCATCCCGGAAATCACCGCGTCCACGCCCAATTCCTTGAAGCGTTTAGGCAGTGCTGCAACCACCTCACGTTCTTCGTAGCCATGCGTGTTGCCGAAGTCGCGCCAACTGACGAATTTCACCCCGGGGTAGCGCTTTTTTATTTCCGCTTCCAGCAACACAAAAATCTCATCGCCACGGAACAGATAGTCCCAAAGCTGCGCGATGGTTTTGCCATTGAGTGTGTCGAGGCGTTTGGCGAGCGGTAGTAATGAAACCTGACGCGGACTGCGCGGCCAATAGGCTTGGTAATAGCCGTCGTTGGATACTGTGGACATGGACGTTCCCTGGAGAAAACGCGATAGAAAGATGAGGAATTATCCTGCTTGCGCCAAGGCCAGTCCAGAGACAGCCGTGTCCGGCACAACGCTCGAAGCATCGGCACGACAACCGCTGCGACTGCGGTCTACCGGAGAAAGCCGATGAATCCAGAAACCAGAATTTGGTCGGGGTGAGAGGGTTCGAACCTCCGACTCCTGCGTCCCGAACGCAGTACTCTACCAGGCTGAGCTACACCCCGAATTGAAACACTGAGAACACGAAACACGCAAAACAAACCCGGCGATCAGCCGTCAGCAGCAATTCATCGGGAACCACAGAAAAAAACACGCGGCCGCGCCGCGCTTGGTTTGACACCGCCCCTGACTTAATAACCACGACCCACCGTTAACGCAAACCACAGAACAACAACACAAATTTCACTGTTATTCATGCACTTACATTCAATAACTTCGCGTTACTGCGAAGTCTGTTAATTGTAGCAGATATTCGTGCTGTTTGCTCGGCGCCAGCCCTTGTAGCTCGGCGCGGGCGAGACTTGCTTCGGCACGCGCACTTTCCCGTGCATAGTCCAGCGCGCCCGTTTGGAGTAACGCCTCCAGCACTGCCGGCAATTCATCCAGGCCGCCGGCTTCGATTGCGCGGCGCACAGCCGCAACTTGCGCCGGCGTGCCACGGCGCATCGCATGGATCAGCGGCAAGGTCGGCTTGCCTTCCGCGAGGTCATCCCCCACGTTTTTGCCGATGACAGCATGATCGCCACTGTAATCCAGCACGTCGTCGATCAACTGAAATGCCGTACCCAGATGAGCGCCGTAACGGGCGATGGCCGCTTCCGCTTTTGCATCCGCCCCGCCCAGTAAAGCGCCGATGCGCGTAGCCGCTTCAAAAAGCTTCGCGGTCTTGCAGCGGATGACCTGCAGGTAGCCCGCCTCGTCGATATCGGGATTGCGGCAATTCATCAACTGCAGCACCTCGCCCTCGGCGATGATATTGGTCGCCTCGGCCAACACTTCGAGGATGCGCATATTGCCGGCCTCAACCATCATTTGAAAGGCGCGCGAGTAAACGAAATCACCCACCAGCACGCTGGCGGAATTCCCAAACAAAGCATTCGCCGTAGCCTGCCCCCGGCGCAACGCGGATTCGTCAACCACGTCGTCGTGCAACAGCGTCGCAGTATGAATAAATTCAATCACCGCAGCCAGTTGATGGTGCAGCGTACCCTGATACCCATGCGCGCCCGCCGAGAGCACTACCAGCGCGGGCCGCAGGCGCTTGCCGCCGCCGCCAATGATGTACTCGGCGACCTGCCCGATCAGGGCAACACCGGAATCCAAACGGGAACGGATGACGCGGTCTATCGCCTGCATATCCGCAGCAATAAACTCGCGGATGGCTTCTATGGACACAATTCGAGACCGCGGAAAAATGGCGATGATACCGTATCCGGGCTGCAGATTGTCGGGCAAGTGACCGCGTTATCCGCAGCAGCCCGCCAAATATTCATTAAAATACAAACACTTGCACGCGCAGAGCCGAAAGCCGTTGTCTTTGACAGGTAGAGCGTTTTTTTGTACAATGTGCGGCTTTCCAAGTTGCATGCGCTGTGGCGTAAGCGTAGGTGTGGTCTGCGTGCAACGGAGTCAAATTGGGGTCTATCATGTATGCGGTAGTAAAAACGGGCGGCAAGCAGTATCGGGTCAGTGGCGGCCAAAAAGTCAAGGTAGAACAACTACTTGCGGACGTTGGCGCTGAGATTACGCTTGACCAGGTACTGGCGGTTGGCGAAGGCGACGCGATCACACTGGGCAAGCCGCTGGTGGCGGGTGCGACGGTCACCGCCAAGGTGCTGGCGCATGGTCGTGGCGATAAAGTGCTTATTTTCAAGATGCGCCGCCGCAAGCACTACAAAAAACAGCAGGGTCACCGCCAGAACTACACCGAGCTTGAAATTCTCGGCATCACCGGATAAGGATCAGGAGCAAAACCATGGCACACAAAAAAGCGGGCGGCAGTTCACGTAACGGGCGCGACTCGGAATCCAAACGCCTGGGGGTCAAGGCGTTTGGCGGCGAACTCATTCCTGCCGGCAGCATCATTGTGCGTCAACGCGGCACCCGCATGCATGCAGGCGACAACGTGGGCATGGGCCGTGATCACACACTGTTCGCCAAGGTCACCGGGCGCGTGGATTTTACGAAAAAAGGTCCCGCGAGCCGCACTATGGTGAATGTGCTGCCCGCCTGATACGGCCCTTAGCGCGGCAACAAGCCCTGTCGCCGACAGGGCTTTTTTGTTTGATTTTTTTGTTTATGGCGCGACTGCGGTAAGCTGACACTGCGAACATGAAATTCATCGACGAATCCACCATCGAGGTTCACGCCGGCAAGGGCGGCGACGGCGTCGCCAGCTTCCGGCGCGAGAAATTCATGCCCTTTGGCGGCCCCGACGGCGGCGATGGCGGACGCGGCGGCAGCATCTACGCCGTCGCCGACAGCAACATCAACACCCTGATCGACTATCGCTACGCACGCATCCACCGCGCGAAAAACGGTGAAAAAGGCCGCGGTGCGGATTGTTACGGGCGCGGCGCGGACGATATCGAGTTGCGCATGCCCGTGGGCACCGTGATTGTCGATGCGGAAACCGGCGAATTGATCGCCGACCTGGACCACAACCTGCAGCGAGCGCTGATCGCCAAGGGCGGCAAAGGCGGTATCGGCAATCTGCATTTCAAATCCAGCACGAATCGCACGCCACGCCAGTTCACGCGCGGAGATCCGGGCGATAGCCGCTCCTTGCGGCTTGAACTCAAGGTGCTCGCGGATGTCGGCCTGCTCGGCATGCCCAACGCCGGAAAATCCACGCTGATCCGCGCCGTTTCAGCCGCCAAGCCCAAAGTCGCCGACTATCCCTTCACCACACTGCATCCCAATCTGGGCGTGGTGCGCGCGAATATGAATCGCAGTTTCGTCATCGCCGACATTCCCGGTTTGATCGAGGGCGCGGCCGAGGGCGCCGGGCTCGGCCACCAGTTTTTGCGCCACCTTGCGCGCACGCGACTGTTGTTGCATCTGATCGACATCGTACCACCCGACGAAGGCGCCGATCCGGTCAAAGACGCCCGCGCCATCGTCGCCGAATTGCGCAAATACGACGAAGCGCTCTACAAAAAGCCGCGCTGGCTGATCCTCAACAAGGCGGATCTGTTGCAGGAAGATGAGCGTGAAAAGCTCACCAAGAGCATCGTGCGGCGCCTGCGCTGGAAGCATCCGGTATTTGTTATTTCGGCAATTTCCGGCGTGGGCTGTGGCGAGTTGGTGCAGGCCGTCATGGGTTATCTGGACAGCCTGCCGCGCACGGCTGAAGCCGCCGTCACCGCGGAAAAAGCGCCCATCTCGGCCGCGCTTTAATACGCCATGACTTCACCGCTGAAACACGCCAAACGTTTTGTGGTCAAGGTCGGCTCCAGCCTGGTGACCAATCAGGGCCAGGGACTGGATCGCCCTGCACTCGCACGCTGGGCTGCGCAGATCGCACAATTGCGAAAAATGAATCGCGAGGTGGTGCTGGTTTCCAGCGGCGCCATTGCCGAAGGCATGCAACGGCTGGGCTGGAGTAAGCGCCCGCACGCCGTTAACGAACTGCAAGCCGCAGCCGCAGTCGGGCAAATGGGTTTGGTGCAGGTCTATGAATCCTGCTTTCGCGAACACGGCCTGCTTACCTCGCAGATTCTGCTCACGCACGATGATCTGGCCGACCGCAAGCGCTACCTGAACGCACGCTCGGCGCTGCGCACGCTGCTCGCACTCGGCGTGATTCCGGTGATCAACGAAAATGATACCGTCGCCACTGATGAAATTAGAGTCGGCGACAACGATACGCTGGGTTCGCTGGTCACCAATCTGGTCGAAGCCGAGGTGATGATTATCCTCACCGATCAGACTGGACTCTTCAGCGCCGATCCGCGCAGAAATCCCGATGCAACGCTGGTCACCGAGGCTGACGCCAACGATCCGGCCCTGGAAAAAATGGCCGGCGGCGCCGGCAGCGCCATCGGACTGGGCGGCATGCTCACCAAAATCACCGCGGCCCAGCGCGCCGCACGCGGCGGCGCACACACCGTGATCGCATCCGGGCACGAAGCGGACGTGCTGGTGCGACTGGCCCATGGCGAGCGCATCGGAACCTTGTTGCTGGCAAAATCGGCTACGCTCGCCGCGCGCAAACAGTGGCTCGCCGGCCATTTGCAATTGCGCGGACGCGTGATGCTCGATGCCGGCGCGGTCAAGGCACTGCAAGCCGGCGGCAAGAGCCTATTGCCGATAGGCGTATACGACGTGTCCGGTGAGTTCGAGCGCGGCGAGGTGGTGAGTTGCCAGGATGAATCGAACCGCGAAATCGCGCGCGGCCTGATCAACTACAGCGCTCAGGAAACGCGCCGCATACTGCGCACGCCGTCCAGCGAAATCGAGGCCAAGCTCGGTTACGTCGGCGAGCCTGAGCTCATCCACCGCGACGATCTGGTGCTGCTGTAACGTGAGACAAGCGCGTTAATCCGCAGGGTGTTTCGGGCCGCTCTTCAGCGTCGCGATAATTTGTTTGACGCTTGCCGCCTCTTTGTTGCGCGTCTGCGTGCATAGATAATCGCGGTACAAGGTGTTGTGGTGCCCATTCACCTCGCGGTACTCGATCGGCCGCCAGCCCGCATTACGCGCACGCGACCACTGGCTGTTAGGGTGGCCAAACGCGTAAACACGCAGTTGGCGTGAATCACAGCGTAGGCCCTCAAATGACACATTGGTGGCGCCGCCGCTGGTTTTGATCACCAGCGTATAACGCACGATGCCGTCTTCGGCGACCGATAGGGAAGCGGCATCCAGCAGAAAACTGTTCGAGGAATTTGCACCAATATCGAACTTGAGCAGATTTTCGGATTTGGGATAGGGCGGCAATTGTGTTTGCAGTTCTTCCCATGGCTTTTTTTCCTGATCGAGTTCGTAGTCCCAATCTTTCCACTGCGCTGCGGCGGGCAGCGCCGTGAGCACGCCGAACACCAGCACCATCCATTTATATATAAATTTCTTCATAAAATAAATTACTTACGATAAATCCCGCAACAACGCACCGCGCTCGGACGCCGCCAGCGGATCGACTGACATGCGGTAATTCGGGTGATCCACACCGAGCGCCAAGGCCGCACCGGTTTTCAACGCCTGCTTCATCTTGTCATCGAGTTCAAAGCGCAGGAAGTGTACCGCCGAGGTTTTTTCATCGGTCGACCGCTCCAGATCCTCATCGGCAATCGCGTACACCGGCGCGAAATCGGCGATGCGCGCCCACACACGATCTTCAATGCCGATCAGCCGGGCCAGCATGCGTTGGCGTTCTTCGACTTCCGGATACTCGATCATCATCGTCGCCTTCCAGTTGCTGCCGTCGGGAATCATCGGATTGTAGGCATCGAGTTCACTTTGGATGCCCGCTTCCTCGAATATTTTTTCCACGCGCAACATTTCCTGCACTTGGTAACGCATGCTGAGTTCGTCCTCAAAGATCAGCGTGACATGTTCACCCAGAGGAACAGTGCGCGCTTTCTTGTGCGCGATGACGCGGGCACGGTAGTCGCTGCGTGCCCTGGCGTAGGCTTCGAGCGTCATCAAGCTGTCGCGGGTAATTTTCGACATGGTTTCCTTGCGATTTAAAGTCCGTAGGCAATGCGCAACAAGGTGACTGGGTGCTGCTTTTCTGCCTGGGTGCCGGCCTTGCTTTCGTTTATTCCTTGTTGAATATGACGTCCAGCGATCGCGCAATCGGAGCTGATGTAATCCGGCTGTGCGTCGGCCATTAGTTTGAACACGGGCCGGCCGATTTTCATGGAGTTTTCATAGTACTCGCTTTTCACGCCCCAGGTGCCATCGTGGCCCGCGCAGCGCTCCACGGTGGTGACTGTGGTGCCCGGAATTTTCTCCAGCATCTCGCGCGTTTTTTGCCCCATGTTCTGCACGCGCAGATGACACGGTATGTGGTACGACACCTTGCCCAACGGCTTTTTGAAATCGGTTTTCAGCAATCCATCTTTCTGCCGCAGCACAAAATACTCGAACGGATCGTACATGGCTTCGGCCACCGCTTTTACCTCGGTATCGCCCGGGAACATCAACGGCAGCTCCTGCTTGAACATCAGCGCACATGACGGGACCGCAGCTAGGATTGCGTAGCCTTCACGCGCGAGTTTCGCCAGCACTGGTATGTTGATCGCCTGGCTACGTGCGACAGCTTCAAGATCACCCAGTTCCAGCTTGGGCATGCCGCAGCACGCTTCTTTTTCAACCAGCTTCGCGGGGATTTCATTGTGCGCCAGGATTTTCAGCAAATCATGGCCGATGCCCGGCTCGTTGTAGTTGATATAACAGGTTGAGTATATTGCGACTTTTCCCGGCGTCTGCTTGCCATCCACCACCGCGAAAGTCGCGTCGGCGTGCGCCGTACTGCGAAACTTCGCGCTGTCGTACTCGGGTAGCACACGATCTTTGTGGATGCCCAGCAGGCTATCCATAAGCCCGCGTACGGCTTTGTTTTTGTTGGCGGCATTGACCACCTGCACCACCACCGGGATCGATGCCAGCTTGCCCATCGCGTCCGTGCTCGACAACAGTTTGTCGCGGAATCCGCTCGCACCCTTCTTGAACTTGATCGCCTTTGCGCGCAGCATCAGATGCGGAAAATCAACGTTCCACTCATGGGGCGGCACGTATGGACATTTGGTCATGTAGCACATGTCGCACAGATAACACTGATCGACAACCTTGCTGAAATCCGCTTTTGCCACGCCATCGACTTCCAGGGTCGAACTGTTATCGATCAGATCAAAAAGCGTTGGAAAAGCGGTACACAGACTCACGCAGCGGCGACAGGTGTGGCAAATGTCAAACACGCGCTCCAGCTCTTTGTTGAGCGACGCCTCGTCGTAAAACGCCTGCGATTTCCAGTCGAGCGGGTGCCGTGTGGGCTTGCCCAGACTGCCTTCTTTAACGTTGATGGCCATGTTGTCGTGAAGCGTGGGGCGCGAGACGTGGGGCGAAAAAAAAGAGTGTGGGTAAGGCCAGCGCCTCACCCCTCACTCCTCACGCCTCACGTTTTACGGGTCGCGCTTTTCAGGCCAATTAGTCAGTCAGTGCGTCCAGCGCCTTCTGAAAGCGATTGGCGTGCGAGCGCTCGGCTTTGGCCAGCGTTTCGAACCAATCCGCGATTTCGCCGAAGCCTTCGTCACGCGCGGTTTTTGACATGCCTGGATACATATCGGTGTACTCGTGCGTCTCGCCGGCGACAGCCGCTTTAAGATTGTTGCGCGAACTGCCGATCGGCAGGTCGGTCGCCGGATCGCCGATGGCTTCCATATGCTCCAGATGGCCGTGGGCATGGCCGGTCTCGCCTTCCGCGGTCGAGCGGAACAGCGCAGCAACGTCGTTCTGGCCTTCCACGTCGGCTTTCGCTGCGAAATAAAGATAACGGCGGTTGGCTTGCGATTCGCCGGCGAAGGCGGCTTTCAAATTGCCATGGGTTTTGGAGCCTTTGAGTTGCATATAAATCTCCTTAATAGACAAGATTAAATAGAATACGCCGATCACACCATGATAGGGATGCGGAATAATTGAGGACTGAAAAATGACCGGTAATCACTGGATTGACTACCGGGTTGGACTAAATCTAATACGTGGACTGACTATAAAAGGACGGGGGGTGTTTGTCAAACCGCCCAGGTCATCGCGACAACCGCGCCTCGATATCCGCAAACGTGTTGGCTACGCCGCTGTTTTGAATGTTCATGCCGAGTTGTCGAACAATCTGGGTCGTGGAAAAAATCCCGCGCAGCCGCAGGCTGCCCTGATTGCCCCGCTCTACCACCAGGGTATGCTGGCGTCCGGCCTGCTTGAGCGTGGCAACGATGTGTCCGACTTCGGCCGCTCGCACCTGTTCCAGGTCAAGCACCTGGAGGCTTGCGCAAGGGGTCATCACGTTTCGTACCAGCACTTCGTCGCGGCGTATGCCCTGCTGCACCGCAATTTGCACCGGCTTCTCGCCCAATATATCGTTGGCGGTAATCACGCCCAGCACCTTGCGATCCTGATCCACCGCCAGCAACAGCCGCACGCCGCGCTGCACCATGCGCCGGTGCGCTTCATCGACGGTGTCACCCGCGAGAACGATGACCGCTGCGACGCGCGTCAAATCGGTCATGGCGTCGGTAGCCGGGCTGTCCAGTTGCACGCGGTCCAGCGCGGTCTGCATGGGCTGCGCGTAACCCACACCCGGCGGTAACACTACGAACGGCAACGGTGGGTAGTTTCTGAGCATGCTTCCTCCGTGATGGGATCGATGACACAACGTAGATAAATCCCTGCAACCCGCACATTGCTCACAGCGCGCTAAATCAAGGCGCGTGGCGTTACGGGACAGGCGCCATGCTAGCCGCGTTTCTCCATTATCCCCCGGAGCCTGCCCTCCGGCTTGGTGGCCCCTGTCCGGCGGTGTGCGCGCACGCTATTGTGGCACTCCAAAAAGCGCAGCAGCTCCGCCAACGCCTTTTGGTAGACATCACGCTTGAACTCGACCACGGCTTCGGGCGGCACCCAGTATTCGTTCCAGCGCCAGGCGTCGAACTCCGGCTTTTGCGTCGCGCGCAAACAAACATCCGTGTCGCGGCCCACCAGTCGCAGCAGAAACCAGATTTGCTTTTGGCCGCGGTAATTGCCGCGCCACTCGCGGCGTATCCAGCGGTCAGGCACTTCATAGCGCAGCCACTCGCGCGTGCGGCCCAAAATCTTGACGTGCTGCTCACGCAACCCGACTTCTTCATGCAGTTCTCGGTACATGGCAACCTCCGGCGATTCGCCCGGATTGATGCCGCCTTGCGGAAACTGCCAGGAGTGCTCGCGCACCCGTTTACCCCAAAAAACTTCGTTCTTTGAGTTGCAAAGAATGATGCCTACATTGGGGCGGTACCCATCGCGGTCTATCACGATCACGACCCCGCATTATCTTCAGTTGCGTTGATTCTTCCACAATTTCCGCGCAATTGAAAGCACGGACAAACCCCTAGATCAACAGGTGTTTATCGTCATGCCGGTTCATCTTTCGCAAGCCCTCGACAAAACGCAGGAATCCCAGCCCGTAAGCCGGCTCCAGCGCAAGCGCACGCTGTTCAAGCAATGTCCACTCCACCTTGCCGGGCGTGCTGCGAAAACCAAAAACAATCACATTGCCGGGTTTTTCGGCGGGCAAACACAGCGTACCTACGGGAAAAGCCTGCTCAATACGTTTGAGCGTCTCATGAAATTGCCGGTCGCCGCCCCACAGATTGACCACCAGTACGCCGCGTGGGTTCAAGCGCTCGTGACAATCGCGATAAAAGGCGTCGCTCGCCAAGGTCTCGACCAGCGACTCGCCGTCGTAACCGTCCACCATGATCAAGTCCGCGCACACCTGGGGCCGCGCCACGAACTCCGCGCCATCGCCGAGTATCACTTCAAAACGTGCATCGTCCGGCGGCACGGCGAAATATCGCCGCGCCACGGTCACCACGCGCTCGCTTAACTCGATCACGCGCGTGGTTGTCCATGCCATGCGGTGATAAATAAACTTCGCCACCGAGCCGCCGCCCAAACCGATCATCAAAACGGATTTCGGTTTTTCGTTAAACAGCAAAAAGCCCATCATGCTGCGCGTGTACGACAACTCCAGATCGTTGGGCGCGGCGATGCGCATGGCGCTTTGCACGGTGTCGCTGCCGATATGCAGCGCACGCACGCCGAACTTCTCGCTGATGTACACCGTCTCGGCATCTTCCGCCGGTTTTCTGATTCGCCAACTGCCTGATAAATTCATGATTTGCGCCGGAATGATTTCAACGTCCGGTAGAATACGTTTTTTTTCGACTGTTGGCAGCCATGCGCGTCTCTAAATTCTTTATTTCCACGCTGAAAGAAGCGCCTTCCGAGGCCGAAGTCGTCAGCCACCAACTCATGTTGCGCGCGGGCCTGATCAAGCGCCTCACCAGCGGCGTTTACACCTGGATGCCGCTGGGCCTGCGTGTGCTGCGCAAGGTCGAAACCATCATCCGCGAAGAAATGAACCGCAGCGGCGCTATCGAGCTTTCGATGCCCGCCGTGCAGCCTGCGGAGTTGTGGATCGAATCCGGCCGCTGGGAGCAATACGGCCCCGAACTGCTGCGCATCAAAGACCGGCACGCCCGCGATTTTTGCTTCGGCCCCACCCACGAAGAAGTAATCAGCGACGTGGTGCGCCGTGAAGTCAAAAGCTACCGCCAGTTGCCCCTTAATTTTTATCAAATTCAGACCAAATTTCGAGACGAAATCCGCCCGCGCTTTGGCGTCATGCGCGGGCGCGAGTTTGTGATGAAAGACGCGTATTCATTTCACACCTGCTATGAAGATTTGCAGGCGACGTATCGCGAAATGTATGACTGCTATACACGCATCTTCACGCGGCTGGGCCTCAAGTTTCGCGCGGTGGCTGCCGACACCGGCTCGATAGGCGGCACCGGCTCGCATGAATTTCACGTGCTTGCTGATTCCGGCGAAGACGCTATCGCCTACTGTCCCGATTCCGATTACGCGGCCAACGTTGAACTGGCCGAAGCCGTTGCACCCGCAACGCCGCGGCCCGCTGCCGGCCAGCCGCTGACAAAAATTTACACGCCCGGCGTCAAAACCATCGCCGAGTTGTGCGCGTTTTTAAAAGTGCCTGCCGAGAAAACAGTGAAGGCGGTGGTCGTCGATGGCGCCGACGGCAATCCCGTGCTGTTGATGGTGCGCGGCGACCATGACTTGAACCTCTTCAAGGCCGGAAAAATTTCCCAATTAAAACAACCCGTTACGTTTTCATCACCTGAAAGCATACGCAGTGCGTTCGGCGCTGACCCCGGCTCGCTCGGGCCAGTCGGTTTCAAAGGCGCCGTCATTGCCGACCTTACCGTGGCCGCGATGGCCGATTTTGTGATCGGCGCGAATGAAACTGACCACCATTGCACTGGCGCCAACATTACACGCGATTTTGCCGAGCCGATAGTCGCCGACATACGCAACGTAGTCACCCATGATGCCAGCCCCGACGGCAAAGGCAAGCTTGAACTTTGTCGCGGCATCGAAGTCGGCCATATCTTCCAGTTACGCAGCAAGTATTCGAAAGCGTTGAACCTCGCCTTTCTCGACGAAGGCGGCAAATCGCAGATCATGGAAATGGGTTGCTACGGCATCGGCGTCACGCGCGTAGTCGCCGCCGCCATCGAACAAAATCACGACCAGCGCGGCGTGATTTTTCCTGCGAGCATCGCGCCCTTCGATATCGCCATCGTGCCTATCGGCATGAAAAAAAGCGCGCAGGTCAAAGAGGCAGTCGAGAAACTTTATGCCGATCTGCGCGCTGCCGGCCTCGACGTGCTGCTTGACGACCGCGACGAGCGCCCCGGCTCAATGTTCGCGGACATGGAACTCATCGGAATTCCACAGCGCATCGTGGTGGGCGAGCGCGGCCTAAAATCCGGGCAAGTGGAATACCAGCGCCGTACCGATAATGAGGCTACTTTGGTGGGCTTGAATGATATAATAAGTCATGTAAAATCAAATACATGCGAGACTTGATCAGCCGATTTATTGTCACCGTTGTTAGCACAGTAGTCGCCACTTCAGCGCTGCTCGCGTCCGCCCCGTTGCAAGCGGGCAACCAGCTCTACGAACCGATGACTGCCAGCGTGCGCGCGGCGCTGCACAAGGCCGTCTCCGATCAAACTGCGCCATTCCTGGCCTTCTCCACAGTCGGCGAAGCGCGGGCGTGGCTGGACGCTATGTCCGGCAAACTCGAACGGCGCATTCCCGATCGCGCCCTGCGCGAGCAATTCCTCGTCACCGTGCATTACGAAGCCAAGCGCGCGGGACTCGATCCGCAGATGGTGCTGGGGCTTATACAAGTGGAAAGCGCGTTTCGCAAGTACGCAGTTTCGTCGGCGGGCGCGCGCGGGCTGATGCAGGTGATGCCGTTCTGGATCAAAGTCATCGGCGGTGACGACGACAACCTGTTCCATCTGCGCACCAACCTGCGCTTCGGCTGCGTGATCCTGCGCCACTACGTCGATATCGAAAAAGGCGACCTCTACCGCGCGCTGGGCCGCTACAACGGCAGCCTCGGTCGGCCGGAGTATCCGAATATGGTGTTGGGAGCTTGGAAGCAGTGGGAATTTGCGCCGCCGGCTTTTGGCGTTGTTAAGACGGGCAACTAGCGCTAATCCTGCGCCACCACCCGCTTCTCTCCCGATACACCTGCCTCAAACAAATTGGCCACCGACATCTCTGCGCCATCGCCGATGCGGTTGCCAAAGGCGCGCGCCAGCGACACCAGTTCGGGCTGCTCGTCCGGCCCGGGCACTGGAAGCTGCGGGTCAAACACGAACAGCTTGTAAACATCGGCAACCGCGATAGTGGCGGGGTTGCGATTCAGCACCCAGCCTGCCGGCAGCGCGCGATTGACCCATGACGCGCGCTGCATGGTATCGAGTATCGCCTCGATGCGCTCGTAACGCATGTGCAGAGCGCTGTGCAGTCCGGGCACGGTAACCACATCACCACGCTGCTGCGCTTGCCACAACACCTTCAGCACTTGCAACGCGTAGACAAAATTGCTGCCGGGCGCGAGGCGGCCTTGCACCGAATGCTGGCGCCACTCCGGCAGTGCTGCCACCACTACCGCGCCCAGCAATACCACCAACCACGAGATATAAAGCCACATCAAAAATACCGGCACCGCGGCAAACGCGCCGTACACCAGCTTGTAGGTCGGAAAATTAGTGATGTAGAAACCAAACCCGTGCTTGGTCAACTCGAACACCACGCCGGCCAGCACGCCGCCGGTCAGCGCATCCCTGATCGTCACCGGCCGGTTGGGCATGGCGTAATACAGCAGCGCCAGTGCCACGCAGGTCAGCCCGATCGCGGAAAATTTGATCAGCGTCACGCTGGCATAAGGGATGTGCTGGGTCCACCCGGCCGAGGCGCTCATCAGCCACGAACTCAACGACAGGCTGCCGCCAATCAGCAACGGGCCTACGGTGATCAGCGCCCAGTAGATCAGCACGCGCTGCAGCATCGGGCGCGCGCGCCGTACGCGCCAGATATCGTTGAACGCGTCGTCTATCGTGACCAGCAACATGATCGCGGTCACCGCCAGAAACACGATGCCCACCGCCGTCAATTTCGCCGCGTTGTCGATGAACTGGTTGGCGTATTTTGCGATGATATCCGCCGACTCGGGCACCATATTGTTGAAAACAAATTCCTCGATGACGCGGGACATGCCATGAAACACGGGAAACGCCGATATCAGCGTCAACGCCACCGTGATGATGGGCACCAGCGACAGCAGCGTGGTAAAGGTCAGGCTGGACGCCGTTTGCAGGCCGTGATCGTCCTGAAACCGACTGACCACCACGCGCACCAGCTCGGCGAGCCTTGAAAGCAATTTACGCAAAGCAATATCCTGTCTGATAAACGGGCTTCGCTATAATACCTGCATGAATGCCGCCAACGAAATCCTCGTTCTCTATTACAGCCATTACGGCGCGGTCAAACAAATGGCGCAACTCGTCGCGCGCGGCATCGAGCAAGTCGATGGCGTGGCGGCACGTGTGCGCACCGTGCCGCGCGTATCCACCGTAGCCGAAGCCACCGAGCCTGCGGTACCGGACAGCGGCGCACCGTATGCTGAACTGAAAGACCTTGAGGAATGCATTGGCCTCGCACTCGGCTCACCCACACGCTTTGGAAACATGGCCGCACCGATGAAATATTTTTGGGACAGCACCGGCGGCTTGTGGATGAAAGGCGCGTTGGCGGGCAAGCCTGCGGCGGTGTTTACCTCAACCGCGTCGATGCACGGCGGACAGGAAACCACGCTGACTTCGATGATGTGGCCGCTGTTGCATCATGGCATGCTGATGGTGGGCATACCCTATAGCGAGCCGGATTTGCTCAACACGGCGAGCGGCGGCACGCCCTACGGCGCGAGCCACGTAGCTGGCGTCTCCAGCGACCAGCCCATCACCGAACACGAACGCAGGTTGTGCATTGCGTTGGGCAAGCGGCTGGCGCTGACGGCCGTGAAACTGGCGCGTACTTGAGCCTCGCACGCGACGCGCGGCTGTGGCTGCGGGCGCACCGCCATGGCATGCTCTGTACGCATTCGCGCGCGCTTGAAGGCTACCCCTTCGGCTCGGTCGTGCCTTATGTGCTCGACCACGAAGCCTGCCCCGTCATTTTGATCAGCCGTCTTGCCGAGCACACCAAGAATCTCGACGGCGATGCACGCGTGAGCCTCTTAATCCATGAAGCCGGAGAAGACGCGCAGGCGCAAGCCCGCGTCACTTTGATGGGTAAGGCAGAGCGCATCACGAACCTGAATGCAGACGCCATCGAGCCGCGCTACGGGCGTTACTTCCCCGCCACGCGCGGCTACCGCAGCGATCTGGATTTCGACTTTTGGCGCATTGTTCCCGTGACGCTACGCGCCATTGCAGGCTTCGCGAAAATGCATTGGCTCAGTCGTGAAGCTTACGCGCCACCGCCCAATACGCTGGCCGAAGACGAGCCAGGCATCCTCGAACACATGAACACCGATCATGCGCACACGTTGCGCGACTACTGCAGCTTGCAAAGCGTCGGTAACGCCGAAGCCGTAACCATGATCGGCATCGACTGCGACGGTTTCGATCTGAACGCAGACGGCAAACGGCTGCGCTTTGATTTTGACGCGCTGCTTACCAGTGCTGACGCGGTGCGTGCCGCGCTGATCGCACTCGCGCAAAAAGCGAGAGGCGCGTGAGCGCGCGTGCGCTGAACGTGATCACCAGCGCCAGTCTCATCGCATTGATCGCGCTATGCCTGGCGTGGGAGTTGTGGCTGGCGCCGCAGCGCGCGGGCGGTTCGTGGCTGGTGTTGAAAGTGCTTCCGCTACTCATACCGTTGTTCGGCATTTTGCGCGGCAAAATCTATACCCATCGCTGGATGACGCTGTTCATCATCGCCTATTTTGTTGAAGGCGTGGTGCGCGCCTACACCGACAAAGGTCTATCGGCGCAGCTTGCCGGCGTCGAAATCGCGCTGGCTGTGGTACTTTTTACCAGCGCGATTTTGTATGTGCGTCGAACTCAATGAAATCTTTGAACCCAAAAAACAAATACTTATCACACCTGCGGATTGACACGCTCCGGCTTCGAGTGCAGCTTGTTCAGTGCATTGATGTAGGCTTTGGCCGAGGCCACCACGATGTCGGTATCCGCACCCTGCCCGTTGACGATGCGCCCTTCTTTCGACAGCCGCACCGTTACTTCACCTTGTGAATCGGTACCGCTGGTGATGTTGTTTACTGAATACAGCAGCAGCGATGCGCCGCTATTAGCCACCGACTCCAGCGCTTTGAATGCGGCATCCACCGGGCCGCTGCCCTGCGCTTCGCACCGGCGCTCTTTACCGGCCTCGGACACCACGATCTTCGCGTAAGGCGGCTCGCCGGTTTCGGAGTGCGCGGTGAGCGAGACCAGCCGCCAGTATTCGCTCTCGACGTGATCGATTTCTTCTTCGGTAATCAGCGCCTGAAGGTCTTCGTCGAAAATTTCGCGTTTTTTGTCGGCCAGATCCTTGAAACGCTTGAACGCGGCATTGAGTAATTCTTCGGATTCAAGGTCGATGCCGATTTCATGCAGGCGCGTCTTGAACGCGTTGCGTCCCGAGAGCTTGCCCAGCGTGAGGCGATTGGTTTTCCACCCCACCGACTCCGCGCTCATGATTTCGTAGGTCTCACGGTGTTTCAACACGCCATCCTGATGAATGCCCGATTCGTGCGCGAACGCATTGGCGCCGACCACCGCTTTGTTGGGCTGCACCGGGTAACCGGTAATGCCTGACACCAGCTTGGACGCCGGTACGATTTGCGTGGCGTCGATGCCGGTGTCGCAGGTAAAAATATCCTGCCGTGTGCGCACCGCCATCACGATTTCTTCGAGCGAAGCGTTGCCCGCGCGCTCGCCCAGGCCGTTGATGGTGCATTCAACCTGACGCGCACCGTTCATCACTGCCGAAAGCGAATTCGCCACGGCCAAACCCAAGTCGTTGTGACAGTGCACCGACCACATCGCCTTGTCGGAATTGGGAATGCGTTCGCGCAGGGTTTTGATCAGGCCGCCGAATTGTTCGGGCAGCGTGTAGCCGACCGTATCCGGCACGTTGATGGTGGTCGCGCCCGCCTTGATCGCCTGTTCGATAATGCGGCACAAAAAATCGATATCCGAACGCCCCGCGTCCTCGGGTGAAAATTCGATGTTGTCGGTATATTCGCTTGCCCATCTGATAGAGCGCACGGCTTGGTCGATCACCTGGCTCGGCTCCATGCGCAGCTTCTTTTCCATGTGTATCGACGAGGTAGCGATAAAGGTGTGCAAACGTGGCGAGTTCGCCACGCGCACCGCTTCGCCACAACGGCGCACGTCTTGCTCGTTGGCGCGCGCCAGCCCGCAAATGGTGCTGTCCTTGATCGCGCGGGCAACCGCTTGCACCGCTTCAAAATCGCCGTCGCTGGCAGCGGGGAAACCCGCTTCGATGACGTCGACGTGCAT
>JANMXV010000406.1:0-9554 GCA_031381325.1 Betaproteobacteria bacterium
GGGTCAGGGGTGAGGGAAGCTTTTGACTTTGCCGTTCAAGCTGAATAGATACGATGAATCTTACTTATTGTCGAACGGCAGCAGAACCGCCCTGGCGATGCTGCGCATCATACAGCAGGCGGTCCATTTCCTTTTTGACCACGGCGTAGCACTCGCAGGTGGAAGTCTCCAGCCCCGAGCGCTTAAGCACCGAAATATGGCCGCGGCGGTATTGAATAAATCCCGCGCGCTGCAAGTTGCCGGCCGCCTCGGTAATGCCTTCACGGCGCACGCCGAGCATGCTGGCGACCAGTTCCTGCGTCATCACCAATTCCTGCGAGGAGACGCGATCGAGCGTCAACAACAGCCAGCGGCACAAGCGCTGTTCCAGCGTATGGTGCTGATTGCAGGCGGCGGTCTGGCTCATCTGTGTCATCAGCGCCTGGGTGTAGCGCAGCAGCAAGCGCTGCATGAAGCCGGCGCGATTGAATTCCTGCTTCAGCAAGCGGCCCTCCAGCCGGTAGGCGTGACCGGCGGTCTGCACCACGGCAGAACTGGGCGTGGTGTCCCCGCCCATGAATAGCGCAACGCCGACGACGCCTTCATTGCCCACCCCCGCGGTTTCGGCTGACGCGCCGGACTCGGTCACATAGTGCAGCGAGACGATCGTGGTGGTGGGGAAATAGGCGTAGCGCATTTGTTCGCCGGGCTCATACAGGTATTCTCCGAGCGGCATCGGCGCCAGTTCCAGATGCGCGGCCAAACGCTGGAAATCCGCCGCAGGCAGGGCGGCGAGCAGGTGGTTTTGGTTGGGATTATGGATTGAGGGCATAGTGGCGTGCCGGTATAGGTCGTTTATTTATTCGCAATCACTTCCACGCCAATGCCGCGATAGCCGATAAAGCGGGACGCCTGATTAAACATCGGCTGTCCGCTCACCCGAAACTGTTGCTGTGCGCCATCGGCTTTGACGTGGCTGAGTGCGAAATCCAGAAACGGCTGCCGCGCGGTAATCTTTGCCTGTAACTCTTTACGCTCGGCTTCATTCCAGCCGCTCGCCTCGTTCTTGCCGTCGCTTGTTTCACCCGCCAAGGTGCCGACCCGGATGCCAAGCATATCAAGCACCGGACCGGACACCTTGGTGAAATTGCCGCTGTCGTCCTGCTCCCAATACCAATCCGCGGCCAGTTCGGTGAGGCTGCGATAGCGCGCTTCGCTTTCGCGCAGCTCAGCCGTGCGTTCCTGCACTGTCTTCTCAAGTAACGTATTGTATTCATTGAGTTTTTTGTATAGCAATCGCACTTCCAGCATGTTGTGGATACGCGTTTTGACTTCGACCAGATCAAACGGCTTGCTGATGAAATCTTTGGCGCCGGCCTGCAGCGCGCGCAGCTTGTGACCCGGTTGCGCGGTGAGCACAATCACCGGCAGGTAGCTGTCGGCCTGGTTGGTTTTGAGGCTCTCCATCACGGCGAACCCATCCATGCCGGGCATCTGCAAATCGAGCAGGATCAGGTCGAAGTGCATTTTGCGATGCAGCGCGCACACCTCCTGTGGATTCAGGGTCGAGGCCACGCAGGTGTAGCCGGCTTCGCTCAGCAATTGCTCCAGCAGCGCAATATTAGTCTCCTGATCGTCAACAATCAGGATGCTGGCGTTAAAAATTTCGGATGCACTGACCATTATGCTTTTTCCTCCAGGTGTTCGCGGGCCGGGTTGGTAGACTGCGTTGCCGCGAATTTCAGCGCCACGTCCAGCGTCTCCATGAACTCGTTGACCTTGATCGGTTTGGTCAGGTAGCGGAAGAATCCCGCCGCCAGACCTTTTTCGACATCGCGCGGCATGGCATTGGCGCTCAGCGCAACCACCGGGATGTGCGCCGTCGCCATGTTCGCGGCAAGGATTTCCAGTGTCTCGATACCGCTGATACCCGGCAGATTGATATCCATCAGGATCACATCCGGGCGCGAGTCCTGCGCTATCCTGATGCCGCTCAGGCCATCCGGCGCGCTCAGCAACTGGATATCGGGCCGGCGCGTCATGAGATCCTCGACCAGCATCAGATTGGCCGGGTTGTCTTCGACATACAGCAGGGTGCGCAACGGCGCATGGGTTTGCATTTGCGCCTTGGCGGCAGGGGGGCGGGTGGCTGCGCCGGCGCTCAGGGGGGGGGCTGGCAGCAGGTCCAGTTCAATCCAGAACACACTGCCCCTGCCCACCGTGCTGTCCACGCCTATATCTCCCCCCATCAATTCGACCAGCCGCTTGCTCAACACCAGACCGATGCCGGTGCCTTCCTCCGCCTTTGACTCTTGTCCGAGACGATTAAACGGCTGGAACAGTTGCGCGAGTTGCTCCGGGCTCAATCCCGCGCCGGCGTCCTTGACGCTGATGCGTATGCGTTGCGGACGGGTGGTGACGCATTGGACGATGACCGATCCGCCCAACGTGTTGTACTTGATCGCGTTGGAAAGCAGGTTGATGATGACCTGCTTTACACGCGTGCGGTCGGCCTTGACATAGCACGCACCCTCGAAGCGGGGAAAGGTGACGCTGATGGCGCGCTTTTGCGCCGGCACCTCCATCATGGCCGCGCATTCGAGCATAACCTCGGCCAGCGACATCGGCTCGATCGACAACGACAGCTTGCCGGATTCGATCAGCGCGAGATCGAGAATTTCGTTGATCAGATCCAGCAGGTACCATCCCGCTTTGAGTATCTGGTCGACGCTGCGTTTTTGGGAGGCAGTTGGCCCCGGTGAACTGGAATCGATGAGTTGGGCAAATCCGAGGATGGCGCTAAGCGGCGTGCGCAGATCATGGCTCATGCTGGACAGAAAATCCGATTTCGCGAGGTTGGCTTTTTCCGCGGCGGCGATGGCCTCATTCAGTTCCGCTTCGACGCGCTGACGCTCGGTGATTTCCTCGCGCAGTTGCTCATTCAATTTTTCCGCCGCTTGCGTAAGCTCATTCTGGCGCAGCGACCCGAGCAGCAAGGCCTCATTCGTCGCCAGCAATTTTTCATGATGCGCTGCGGCCAGGTAAGCCATCGATGCAAACCTGCTCAGGCCGACAAGTTGCCGCAGGTCCTCGGCGTCGAACGCGCGGCGCGCATCGTGGGCGACCACCCAGATCGTGCCGGCCGCTTCCCCGTCGACGTAAAACGGCGCCAGCAGGGCCTCTTCGACGGCGGGCGTCACGGATTGAAAATAAGTGTAACGGCGGTCCAAGTGTCTGAACAACAGCGGGGCGTTGCGGTCAAGCACGTCGCCGCAGGGGCTGAACTCGCGCGGCGTGCCGCCGCCAATGTGAGTTTTCCATTGGCCGGCGATTGCGGGCCAGCGGAACTTTTTTCCGCCATCGGCCTGGCTCAGCACGCTGAAACCGGTCGAGCCGGCGCGGAACGTCTCCAACATGATCTCGGCCATTTTCTGAAGAACGGTGCGCGGCGATTCGGCCAGCGCCTGAACCGATGCCGCCAGTGCGCGGTTTTCCGTCTCGTAATCCGGCGCACGCGCCGGGCGCCGGTTCAATTCCTCGGTACACAGCACGGCTTCCAGGGGCACAACGTTATCCATAAATTTGCTTTTACTTCTTCGCCTTCGGTTCCGGCGCGGGTTCGTCTGCTTGCGCCTTGCGCGGGCCGGCGCGCGTGGGGATTCCGGTGATCAGCCCGTTGTAGTCCGTGGATCGCGGGTGGATGACGACCACGCCCTTGCCCGTGATGACATATTCTCGAATGTCTTTGCTGTGATTGCCGCCGCGCATTTTGACCACGACCATCACCTTCCGAAGCTGGCCGTCAATTTCCACATAACGCATGCGGATAACGTCATCGGTGAGGAACGAGATCATATAGTGGCTGAAGGAAAGCCCGGTAAATGTATCCTCCACCTCGACCGTGCTGAGAATCGTCACCCCGGCGCCCGTCAATGCCACAATCAGCCGGTACAGCGACTCGCGAAAGTCCTCGCGAAAACCGGGGGCCAGCGCCATCTCAAGACTGACCAGCGAATCGATCACCAGCCGTCTCGCGCCGATCCTTTCGACGGCATCGAGAATCTCCTGCATGGTTTCATCCACCGAAAGGTCGAGCGGACGAAGGTAAAGGATTTCCAGTTTTCCCGTTTCCTGCGGCGTTCTTAAATTCAAACCAAAACTGTCGGCGCGATCGGTATATCCTTTCGGGCGTTCTTCGAAGATCGCCATAATTGCCGGTTCCCCATTGCGCAGTCCTGCGGCAATAAATTGCGTGGCCAGCGCCGTTTTGCCCGTCCCCGAAGGCCCCGCGATGAGCAGACTGTCGCCTTCCAGTACCCCTCCGCCCATCATCTTGTCCAAATCGGGAATGCCCATGGAAAGCCGCCGCCGTCGCGCCGGGTTAATCTTTTTGCGGTCGAATCCCAGCGTGCGCGAGAAAGCTTGCAACCCGCCATCGCTGATTCGCACGGTGTGCAATCCCGGCACCGAGTCCTGCCCGCGCACTTTCAAGACTTGCAATTTTCGCACCACGGAATTTCTCTCCACCTTCTGCGAAAGCCAGAACAGGCCATCGGCGATGGTGAACAGCGGATTGCCGCGGGCCTCTTCCTCGCCATATTCGCCGACCAGAAATGTGGTGGCTTCCCAACTCGTGAGATACTGGGTGAGTTGCTGAATGAACGATTGCATTTCCAGTTCGCCGGCAGTAGCCAGCGCT
Source organism: Betaproteobacteria bacterium (assembly GCA_031381325.1). Taxonomy (GTDB): domain Bacteria; phylum Pseudomonadota; class Gammaproteobacteria; order Burkholderiales; family SG8-41; genus UBA5216. Next base: position 4,679 of record JANMXV010000406.1, read on the forward strand.
TTGCGCATCACGGTGCGAAACGAGTCCACCACCACCACGCTCGGATGGATCGCCGTGACCTGCTTGATAATTTCGGCCAGAACCGCGTCTAAATTCTTGTTCAACACCAGGTCGGAGAGGTTGATAAAGCGGATGGCCTTGCCCACCTTGGATGTGTCGAAGAAAGTAAATTGTTGCTGATAGCGCAACATTTTCAGGGCAGGTTCGCCGAGGACAGTGAAATAGAGCGCGGGGTTTTTCACCGTGGCATTGGCGAAAATAATCTGATGCGCCATCGTGGTTTTGCCGCTACCCGGCATGCCGGCGATGACATTAAAAGAAAATTCCGGGATGCCCCCGCCCAGGATGTCGTCGAGGCCGCGCACGCCGGTCGGTATTTTGTGAATCGCGACTTTAGCCGGCGGTCTCATGGCTTGCTTCGGGCGTTTGCGTTTGGCCGCGTCAGTTGAGTTTTTCATGCGCTATCGCCTATGTCAAAATCCAAATTATTGAGCAGCAGTTTCGGCCAGATCTCGTCCACCAACCGCAGCGTTAAATGTTCGCCGATGAAAGTTACCAGCAGGCCCAGCAACTGGGCCAGCAGAACCACGCCACCCTCGACACCATTTTCCGGGCCTATCTGTGCCGCAGATTCGTCCGGCATGTGCAAAGAGCCGTCCGCTTTGACCTCCACCGCGCGCAAAGATGGCACGTCCCGCTCGGCCCGCGCCTGCGCACGCAAGAGCAGCGCGAGAAAACCGGTGTTACCCATGAGGCTCGCCAGATGCGGACGCAGCCTCTCAATGACGGGAAAGGCTGCCGCGGTTTTTGTCGCGGAAGACTTTTTCCCGCTGGTCTCATAAGCAATGAGCAGCTCGGCGAGATCCCGCATCTTGGGCGTGGCCTGGCTCACTTAAAAATCCTTAAACCGTGCGGCGCGCTTGGCGCTGCGTCGCGCGCCGTCTGCCGCGTCTCGATCAACCGCGTAGGTGCGGGCCTATTGCCGCCCGGCTCGGTGAGAATCGTCACGGAGCGCTCGTTTCGCCGGCTGTGATCACAAGGGGTCTTTGCATTTTCTGTGCGCGGGTTTTTTCAGTTTCCGCGAATTTCAGCGTTACGTCCAGCGTTTCCATGAACTCGTTGACCTTGATCGGTTTGGTGAGGTAACGAAAGAATCCTGCTTCCAGACCTTTTTCAATATCGCGGGGCATGGCGTTGGCGCTGAGCGCAATCACCGGAATGTGCGCGGTTGCGGGGTCTTCCGCGAGGATTTGCATCGCCTGAATGCCGCTGATGCCCGGCAGGTTGATATCCATCAGGATCACATCCGGGAGGGAGGCCAGCGCCATTGTGACGCCCGTCAGTCCATCCGCCGCGCTCAGCAGATGGATATCGGGCCGGCGCGCGATGATATCCTCGACCAGCATCAGATTGGCCGGGTTGTCTTCGACATACAGCAGCGTGCGCACCGCTGCATGGCCTTGTCCTTGCGCCGGGACGGCGGCCGTACCATGGCCCGCGCCGGCGCCAAGTTGCGGTGCTGCCGTCAGGTTCAATTCAATCCAGAACACGCTGCCTATGCCGACGCTGCTTTCCACGCCGATCGTCCCCCCCATCAATTCGACCAGCCGCTTGCTCAACACCAGACCGATGCCGGTGCCTTCCTCCGCCTTCGACTCTTGTCCGAGACGATTGAACGGCTGGAACAGTTGCGCGCGTTGCTCCGCGGTCAATCCCGCGCCGGCGTCCTTGATGCTGATGCGTACGCATCCGCGGACGGCCGCCATGCAGTCCACCACCACCGATCCGCCCACCGTGTTGTATTTGATCGCATTGGAAAGCAGGTTGATAAGAACCTGCTTTACCCGGGTGCGGTCGGCTTTGACAAACACCAGGCACGCGCCATCCAGCGCGGGAAAAGTCACGTTGATGCCGCGTGCCCGCGCCTGCGGTTCTATCATGGACTGGCATTCATCCATTACGCTGGCCAGCGACATCGGTTCCATGGACAGCGACAGCTTGCCGGATTCAATCAGCGCGAGATCAAGAATTTCGTTGATCAGGTCCAACAGGTACCACCCCGCCTTGAGTATCTGGTCAACACTGCGTTTTTGGGAGGCGGTTCGCCCTGGTGAACTGGAATCGATGAGTTGTGCAAAGCCGAGAATAGCGCTAAGCGGCGTGCGCAGCTCATGGCTCATGCTGGAGAGGAAATCCGATTTCGCGAGATTGGCTGATTTCGCGACGGCGATGGCCTCGTTCAGTTTCGATTCGACGCGCTTGCGCTCGGTGATGTTGGTGAAAAGGACGGCAACTTTGCAGCTATCGCGCCCGCCGACCCGAAAGGCATAGAGATCGAACCAACGGCCATCCAACGCGTTTGCTTCGTGGGTAAAGCGCACCGGTTCGCCCGTCACCGCGACTTTGCCGTAAGTTTCAAACCAATATTCTTCGTGATCCGGAGCCAATTCGCGTATGCGTTTTCCAGTGATACCGGCTATACCGGTCTGCTTTTCGAAAGCAGGGTTCACCTCCAGATAGCGCCAATCGACCGCTGTTTCGTGCCCATCGAAAATCAACTCGATAATGCAAAAACCTTCATCAATCGAATTGAATAAATCGCGATAGAGTTTCTCGCTCTCGAGCACTGCCGCCTCGGCGCGCAGGCGTTCCAATCGCGTCCAGATGCGCGCGGTCAGCTCGCGCGTCAGCGCAATCTCGTCTTCCCGCCAGTCATAGGCCGCGGATTTATAGAGGCACAGCGCAAAGCGCCATTGCCCGTCGCGGATGAGCGGCACGCATATGAACGAAGCGATTTTGAGCGTCGCGAATTTATCAGGGTCTGTGCGCGAGTCCGTGGCAACATTGCCTACCACGATGACTTCTCCTGCGCGCGCTATCTGTATAAACGTCTCTTCCACAAAATCCGCAAGACGATATACACCAACCAGGCTTGGCACATCTTCCCGATGCCAGTCATGGTTGATCACCACCTGCTGCGCGGTTTCGTTAATTTCGACGAACGCACATAGTGAGAGTTGAAAATACGCCGCCATTTTTGCGCCGACGGTCTGCACCATTTCTTCCACGCTTGTCCACTGCACGAGATCCCGGCTGATCGAGGCTAGAAACTCGAAATTCAATTCCGCCTGTCTGCGCTCGGTCACGTCGCGCGACACGGCGAGCAGACGCTCGGGCTTGCCGTTGGCATCGAGAATCGGCGAAACCGCCACGTCCCACCACTTGGGTTCACCGCGAAGCGTGCGAAAAAAACCGACGAATTTTGCGGCTTCGCCTGCCCTCGCCAACGCGATCGCCGCTTGCGCCGCCTGACGATGCTCGCCTTCCCAGAACTCGATCCACGATTTGTTCAAAAAGGGCCGGATATCTTCGATGCCCAGCAGTTCCTGCCCGCTCTGCATGGAGAGCAAATTCCCTTCAAGATCCAGCACCTTGATACAGTCAGGGCTGCTTTTGAAAATACTGCGGCTGAACGCATCGCTTTCGCGCAAGGCTTCTTCCGCCTGTTGAAAGCCTGTTTCACTTTCGAGCAGCGCTTCCGCCTGTTGCTTGAAGGCATTTAAGTTGACCAGTACCTGATAGGCGGTCGCCGCGAACGTCGCCAGGCTTTCGAGCAGTCGCCGGTCTTCCGCATCGAACTTGCGGCTGTCATCGTGCGCCACCACCCAGACGGTGCCTACGGCCTGCCCATCAACGTAAAACGGAACCAACAACCCTTCGATCAACCTCGGCTTCACGCCGGCGAACTGCGCGTAATGGCGATGGGCATGGGCGAAAAGCAGCGCGCAGTCGCGATCGAGCACGGTGCCGCAGGGCCCATTGTCGCGCCGCGTAGTGGTGTTCCAGATCATCGGCGCCCACTGCCCGGCTACCGCGTGCCAGCGAAAAAGGTCTCCCTTCGCACTCAGATGGCCGGGGGGCCCCGATTCGAGCAGGCTGATCCCCGCCGAGTGGGCACGGCACAACGCCAGCGCGGTTTCCACCAGCCGTTGCAGTACGTTGCGCGGCGCGTTCTTCAACTCCTGCAGCAAGGCGAGCAAGGCTTGAATCTCGGCCTGGTAATCAGGCGCCCGCGACGGGCGCAGCTCCAACTGCTCGGTGCAGAGCACCGATTCCAGCGGAACCTCGGCGCCGATACCTGCCTTATAGTCGTCCATGCGCACAGATCATTATGCTTTCTTTTTAATCTTTACAAGGGACGGTTGCTGAATTGAGTTTCCGCGAATTTCAGCGTCACGTCCAGCGTTTCCATGAACTCGTTGACCTTGATCGGTTTGGTTAGGTAACGAAAGAAGCCTGCTTCCAGACCTTTTTCGATATCGCGGGGCATGGCGTTGGCACTCAGCGCAACCACCGGAATATGCGCCGTTGCGGGGTTCTCCGCTAGGATTTGCATCGCCTGAATGCCGCTGATGCCCGGCAGGTTGATATCCATCAGGATGACGTCCGGGAGGGAGGCCAGCGCCATTTTGACGCCCGTCAGGCCATCCGGCGCGCTCAGCAGATGGATATCGGGCCGGCGCGCGATGATATCCTCGACCAGCATCAGATTGGCCGGGTTGTCTTCGACATACAGCAGCGTGCGCACCGGCGCATGACCTTGTCCTTGTATTTGCGCCGGGACGGCAGCCGTGCCATGGCCCGCGCCGGCGCCAAGTTGCGGTGCTGCCGTCAGGTTCAGTTCAATCCAGAACACACTGCCCTTGCCGACGCTGCTTTCCACGCCGATTTTGCCCCCCATCAATTCCATCAACTGTTTGCTCATCGCAAGGCCGATGCCGGTGCCTTCCACTTCGTTTGCGTCCTGCCCCAGACGATTGAACGGCTGGAACAGTTGCGCGCGTTGCTCCGCGGTCAATCCCGCGCCGGCGTCCTT
>JANMXV010000431.1:0-1262 GCA_031381325.1 Betaproteobacteria bacterium
GATTTGCTTTGGTCATGGGGCCGTTCCAGTCTTGATTGAATCCGCGATGACCAAGACTAACAGAGTCCCCTCCCCCGCTGACAAAAGGTTAGCTGGACTACGATTCTTTATTGGGTTGTTGCCTTTTGCGAAACGACATGCACGATTGATGCGGTTCCTTCGTCACCGGCATCCTACTCGCCTGCATCTGCCTGCGCGTATGACGCACGGCGTCAGATGACACAGGACATTCACCCATCCGTAGCGTGCGCTGTGCGCACGAGTAACCACGGCAGGCGGCGTATGTGACGGAAGGTTGGCCGTGCGCATGGCGCACGCTACGTACCACTGCGTCAGCCCGTAGGATGCCGGTGACGAAGGAACCGCATCGATGATGCTGGTGAGCGTAGCGAACCGCATCGGTCGAGAGAGATCGCACACCGTTCGCTCGCGCTTGCAAAGGCCTTTACGGCAACGTAAAATTGACGTTAAACATTGTTTTATGCGAGGCTATGATGCTCAAATCCATTACCAAAGTCGGCAACTCACAAGGACTGATTCTCGATGCTGCTTTGTGCGAACTTACGGGCCTCAAGGCAGGCGATCAAGTTAACGTAACCGTGCATGATGGCGGGGCCATTACACTCACGCCCATACGCAATTCCGCCGCGGCCGAGGTCATCGACAGCACGATCCGCCAGACCGTCAGGGATTACGCCTCGACGCTACGGAAGTTGGCGTGAGCGGCACGCCCGACGACTGCATCCATCTGGCTATCGCAGACGTTCGCAAAATACATATCGAGGTCATTGCTTCATACGGCGGGCTTGCCGGTGTGCGTGATGAAGGCCTGCTCGAATCCGCCATTGCCGCGCCGCAAGCCACTGCGTTTGGCACGTCTCCTTTCGCTGATTTAATCGAAGTTGCCGCTGCGTATCTTTTTTATCTTTGTCGCAATCACCCGTTTCACGACGGCAACAAACGTGTCGCTATGGCAGCAAGCATTGTGTTTCTGCGCTTGAATGGCCTGGTGCCGGCACCCGACAGCGATGCATGGGAATCCCTGATGCTGGATGTTGCTTCATCCAAACTGGATCGGCAGCAAACTACAGAGCGCTTACGGGCTTTGGTGGTCTAGTAACACCGTATCACTGAATTCGTGTCGCCCATTACACCCGCCCTACACCTGCTCACCACCGTCTTCGGCCACCCCGCGTTTCGCGGTGCGCAGCAGGAGATTGTCACGCGCGTCGCCGGCGGCGGCGACGCGCTGGTGTTGATGC
>JANMXV010000451.1:0-29634 GCA_031381325.1 Betaproteobacteria bacterium
CTCAGTGACGATCAGCTGAAGAAGCAGCTCGTTGCGAGACCGACGACCTATTTGCTCGGGGAGCTCGATATTCTTCCGCTCTACGGTTTCGACAGCAGTTGTCCTGCGATGGCGCAAGGCCCCACTCGTCTTGCGCGGGGGTTAGCATACGCCAAGTACATCGGGGAGAAATTCGGTGCGCAACACAAGACGCTGGTGGTGCCTGCGTGCGGGCACAGCGCGCGCTGCATGGTTACCGCGGAGCCGGTGCTGCCCCTGCTCTTTCCCAAAGAGTAGATGTACGATTATTAAAGTGGCGAGTGCGAATTGACGCTTAACCATGCGTTGCAGCCGATGCCCGCAAGCGGCGCGGCTGAACGTGAGCGTTGATCTGCAAGCCGCACCCGAAGGGCCGACACTGGCGCAGTGCCGTAAACTGCTGCCAGCGGCTGCGTAAAGTCGTTTTCAATTCCGTTTTCAGAACCGTTTCACTACTCAACAGGGAGATTCACCATGAAACACTGGCCTTCATCCATCATGTCCATCGCGCTGCTCACCGTGGGCGTGTTCGCAGGCAGTCTCGCCGTGACGCAAGAGGCACTGGCGCAACCATCCACCCGCGTATTCGAGATGCGCACCTACACCACGCACGAAGGAAAACTTGACGACTTGCAGGCGCGCTTTCGTAATCACACCACGAAAATTTTCGAGAAGCACGGCATGACCAATGTCGGATACTGGGTGCCGCGCGAGCAGCCGAATACCCTGGTTTACCTACTCGCCTACCCCAGCCGCGAAGCCGCTACCAAGGGCTGGGATGGCTTCCGCAAGGATGAAGGCTGGATTGCCGCACGCACGGCGTCCGAGGCCAACGGCCCCATCGTCGCCAAAGTGCAGTCGGTGTTTATGGACCCGACAAATTTCTCGGGGTTGAAATAAGCCACGCCGCGAATTCGCCGTCGCGGCGCGGGAAAAAACTTACTCGCAACGCTGGCGGAACGTCTCGCCCGGTTTGAGCGACTCCGCGCAGCGCAAAATACCGCTCAGTTGCGTTTGCTTGTATTTCTGCGCGTATTCCAGCGCCGTCATGCCGTTTTGCACGCGCACGGATGCGTCCGCGCCCGCGCGCAGCAAATGCAGTGCGACGCTGCGATGGCCTTGCATGGCGGCCATCATCAACGGCGTATTGACATAGCTCACGCGGCCTTGCGCGCTCGCATTCGCCTTGGCCCCTTTACCCAGCAGATAAGTCACGGTACTGTCGCGGCCCGCGTACGCCGCATAGGCAAGCGGTGTGTAGGCATTGATGTCTTCGTTTTCGATATTCGCGCCTGCCTCCACCAGCAGACGCACCGCTTGGTCGTAGCGCATGGTTGAAACGCTCATGCGCTCGCGGTCTTCTTCGTTAAATAGTGCCGCAAGCATCATTGCCGTGTCGCGATCCGGCGTGCGCGCATTCAGGTTCGCCTTCTCGGCAATCAGGTAACGCAATACGCTCAACGAGGCGTTGCGCGCCGCCACGGTGATCATCGGCGCCGCCACGTAGCCAATGCCCGACGCCACCTGATCTACCGTGATTGTCCTGGCATTCACCAGTGAACGCACGTAACTCACGTCATCAATAGCGACTGCGCTGCCCAACTGCTGCGTATCCAGCGGCCCGCTGGGATTGGACGCGCATCCCGTGATTAGCGCCATAGCGGCCAGCGTGCCTAGCAAACTCGACCGCGCCAGTAAATTTGTGATTTTATTAAACATTTACATACTCCTCTGAATAGTGCAAGCGTGTAAGTATAGCTAAAATTCTGACCGCATTGCGCTATACGTTAAACCTGAAATGCATGACATCACCGTCCTTGACGATGTACTCCTTGCCTTCCAAGCGCATCTTGCCGGCCTCTTTTGCGCCGTGCTCGCCCTTGCCCGCGATGTAATCGGCAAAAGCGATGACTTCGGCACGAATGAAGCCTTTCTCGAAATCGGTGTGTATCACAGCCGCAGCCTTCGGCGCGGTGTCGCCCTTGTGTATGGTCCAGGCGCGCACTTCTTTCGGGCCGGCGGTGAAGTAGGTTTGCAAACCCATCAACGTATAGCCCGCGCTGATCACGCGGTTCAGCCCCGGTTCGGTCATACCCAAATCGGACAAAAACACCTGCTTGTCCTCGTCGCTCATGTCGGCGATCTCGGCTTCCACCGCGGCGCACACGGCCACGACCGGCGCGTGCTCGGCCTCGGCGTAGCGGCGTACGGCATCCAGATGCGGATTATTTTCGAAGCCCCCTTCCTTGACATTGGCGACAAACATCGCAGCCTTGGCGGTGATCAGGCACAACGGTTTCAGAATCGCCTTTTCTTCTTCGTATAGATCGAGCGAGCGTACGGGCTTGGCCTGGTTCAACACCTTTTGGCATTTTTCCAGCACGGCCATCATGCGTTGCGCTTCTTTGTCACCCCCCGCCTTCGCGAGCTTGGCGTATTTGGTCATATGGCGCTCCACTGCTGCTAAATCAGCGAGCGCCAGTTCGGTATTGATGGTTTCGATGTCGGAAAGCGGATCAATTTTGCCCGACACATGCACCACGTTTTCGTCGTCGAAGCAGCGCACGACATGCGCAATAGCGTCAGTCTCGCGGATATTGGCGAGAAACTGATTACCGAGACCCTCACCTTTGGACGCGCCCGCCACCAGCCCGGCGATATCCACGAACTCGACAATCGCAGGCAGCAGTTTTTGCGGTTTGGCAAGATGGGCAAGTTGGGCCAGCCGTGGATCGGGCACTTCGACGATGCCCACGTTGGGCTCGATGGTGCAGAACGGATAATTATCCGCTGCGATGCCCGCTTTGGTCAGCGCGTTAAAAAGCGTGGATTTGCCGACATTGGGCAGACCAACGATGCCGCATTTTAAAGACATGGTTTTGTCCTGAAATCGTTAACATTATCGCGTATGCAACTTCAACATTGCCGCTTCCATCTCATCCGCAATGATTTGCGGCCACATAGCCAGCGCGCGCGTTAGCGCACTATCAATTTCGTCCTGCTCCTCTACGCGGGGCGCATGCAGTACGTAGTCGATGACTTCGCGTTCCGACGCGGCATTGTCGCGCGGATGACCTATGCCTACACGCAAGCGCCAGAAATCCTGCGTGCCCAGGTTGGCGGCAATGCTTTTCAAGCCATTGTGACCCGACAAGCCGCCACTGAATTTGAGTTTTACGCCGCCCGGCGGTAAATCAAGTTCATCGTGTGCAACGAGGATTTCTTTGCCGCTAATCTTGTAATAACTCGCCAGCGCCGTCACCGCCTGACCGGAGTTATTCATGAACGTTTCCGGCTTGAGCAACCAAAGGTCGCCTCCACTGGTAGCAACTTTGGCGACTGCCCCCTGAAATCGCGACTCGCGCCTAAACGTTGCGCGCGCCTGATTTGCTATGATATCCAGCCACCAGAAACCCGCGTTGTGACGCGTTTTCTCGTATTTGCCGCCGGGGTTCCCCAGACCTACAACGAGTTTCATAAGGCGCTGTGCAAATCGGTAGCGTGATAAAAAAAGCCCGCCCTATCGAGAAGATAAGGCGGGCTTGCCTAAAGGCAGCAAGCGTAACTTGACGCTTATTTTCCGCCTTCCTTCTTCGCGGCAGGTTCTTTCTTGGGCGCTTCTTTCTTGACGCCATCTTTGGTGCTGCCAGCCGCGGCAGCAGCCGCGTCTTCCGGTTTCTGACCGGTGATCTCGGTGGCTTTGGCTGCGACTTCGGTTTCTTCGGCCGGCGCTTCTTTCGGCAACTGCACGGTCGCAACACCGGGGTTCTCTTTTTTCCAGCGCGGGATGGGCTCCACGCCTTTTGGAAACGCCAGGTCGTTAACGTGCATCGAATGCGCGAGCTGCAAGTCCTTGAGATCGACCTCGATGTATTCCGGCAGATCATCCGGCAGACACAGAATCTCGAGGTCATTGATGATGTGTTGCACCACGCCGCCGCCGGTTTTCACGCCCACGCAAATATCGGCATTCACGAAATGCAACGGCACTTTCATGTGAACCTTTTTGTTTTTGTCGATGCGCTGGAAGTCGACGTGCAGCACCATCGGCTTGAACGGATGCATCTGGAAATCGCGCAGCAGCGCGGGCGCCGTCACACCTTCCACTGTCACCTCAAGAATGGATGCGTGAAACACTTCCAGCTTGAGATGGCGCAACATCGCGGCTTGATCGAACTCGACGTTTTGCGCCGGTTTGTCGGCCCCGTAAATAATCCCGGGGAGGCGTCCGCTGGTACGCAGGCGGCGGCTCGCACTCGTGCCTTGTAGCGTACGCGGATAAGCAGTTACAGCAATCTTCATGTCATTCTCCTGAAATTCGGAACGTCCGCGACCAGACTGTTCCGGGTTAAAAACACTGAAAAATCTATTCTACAAACAACGAACTCACCGAATCCTCGGCGCTGATGCGGCGCACGGTCTCGGCGAACAAACCGGCGATAGACAGCACGCGTATGCGGCTGCACGCTTGAGCGTCCTCGCGCAGCGGAATGGTGTCGGTGACCACCAGTTCATCCAGCTCCGAATTGGCAATGCGCTCAATGGCTTTGCCCGACAGCACCGGATGCGTGCAATACGCCATCACCCGCGCCGCGCCGCGCTTTTTCAGCGCCGACGCCGCCTCGCACAAGGTGTTGGCGGTATCCACCAAATCGTCCACGATGACGCAGATGCGGCCTTCGATTTCGCCGATGATATTCATCACCGTCGCTACGTTGGGACGCGGCCGGCGCTTGTCGATGATTGCGAGATCAGCTTCCAGAAGCTTGGCCAGCGCACGCGCGCGCACCACGCCGCCCACGTCGGGTGACACCACCACCAAGCCGGTGAAATTTTTCTTCCAGATATCGCCCAGCAAAATCGGCCCGGAGTAAATATTATCCACCGGAATATCAAAAAACCCCTGTATCTGCTCCGAGTGCAAATCCATGGTCAGCACGCGATCCACGCCCGCTGAGGTCAGCATATTCGCCACCACCTTGGCGGTGATCGGCACGCGCGCTGAACTGGGCCGCCGGTCCTGCCGCGCGTAACCCATATACGGAATGGCCGCGGTGATGCGCCCGGCCGACGCGCGCTTGATGGCATCAACCATCACCATCAATTCCATCAGCGTGTCGTTAGTGGGCTGGCAAATCGATTGCAACACGAAAACATCGCGCCCGCGCACGTTTTCGAGGATTTCAACCATCACCTCGCCATCGGAAAAGCGTCCGACTTTGGCGCGCCCCATCGTCACGTGCAGATGATCTGCGACCTCGGCCGCAAGCTTGGGAATCGCGTTCCCGGCAAACACCATCAGACGATCAAGCATTGCGGCGTAACCCCGATTTCTACGGCGTTCGTTTACGACATTCGCGATTGCTACAGCGTTCGTTTACGACGTTCGTTTTCTGCGATTAACGGTAGTCGAAAATTCTGGCTGGGGAGGTAGGGATCGAACCTACGAATGCCGGAATCAAAATCCGGTGCCTTACCACTTGGCGACTCCCCAAAAAACTAAATAAAAACAAATACTTAAACCTACTCACGCAAACTATTTTCCAGATCGCACAACGGGTGATGCGGCAACCCTTGCGCGACGAATCCCTGCATGTCCACAGGCAGTTGCGCCATCACGCGGCGCGCTGCTGCCTCACTGTCAAACGACGCAAAAACACACGCGCCCGAGCCGGTCATCAACGCCGGGCCATGCTGTGCCGCGTGCTGCGCGCCACTTTGCGCGGCGTGCAGCGCGCCACTTTGCGCGGCGTGCTGCGTGCAATTTATTTGCGCGGCGTACTCCGTCAACCACGCCAAGTGCCGCGCGATTTGCGGGTAAAGCCTGAGCACCAAGGGCTGTAAATCGTTAATGAATACCGCACCATTTTCAGCGGCGCCGGCCCCAGTAAAGCCTTGAATTGTAATCTTTTTAGAGTCTCTTTTCAAATCCGGATGACTGAAAACAGCAGCCGTGGGCACCGCAACCGGCGGGCACAAAACCACATACCACGCCGGCGGCAATTCCAGCGCCTGAAGTTGCTCGCCGATGCCTTCGGCCCAGGCGTTTTTTCCGAACACAAACACCGGCACATCGGCGCCAAGTTTCACTGAAAAATCAAGCAGTTGTGATCTCGCAATGCGGGTGTTCCAAAGCCCATTCAGTGCCAGCAGCGTGGTGGCTGCATCGGAGCTGCCACCACCTAAACCGCCGCCCATCGGCAACCGTTTGTCGAGCTGGATATCGGCGCCGAGCCGGGTGCCACTGATCTGCTGCAACAGGCGCGCGGCGCGCACGCACAGGTCGGCTTCGTGCGGCACGCCGGGCACTTCGTTGACGCGCGCAATAACGCCATCGTCACGCACGCGAAAGCGCAAGGTGTCACCATAATCGATAAAACGGAATACCGTTTGCAGCAGGTGGTAACCGTCGGGCCGGCGGCCCACCACGCGCAACATCAGGTTAAGTTTGGCCGGCGCGGCGTATGCAACCGAAAAGGGCGCCGAAAAATCCGTCATGGTGAATCAGCACCTTCGCGTCGCCAGGTATCAATCACCAGCCGCAACGTCTGCGTGGCGCCCACGACCTCCATGCGTCGCGGCAAACCTTCATTTTCCGCCGGCGGATAATAATCATAGGTGATCTTCCAGCCGTCTTGCGCCAATTGCCTTACTTTCCCGGCAGCGTCGCGCTCGGTGATTTCAGCGGGACTGTTGGGCACGGGCGTGCCGCGTATCCAGTGTTGCAAGCGTGCCACCGGCAACTCCCAGCCCAAAGCTTGTTTGGTCAGCGATTCCACACGCGACGCACGATACTGCGACTTGTCCGCACCGGTGAGCGTGGCGCCTTCGCCGTCCTCGCGCATTTGCGCAAGCGCCTGGCCGGTGGGCGTCAACAGCCAGATTTCATCGGCGTCCGCGGCGTGCATCCAGCGCACATTAGCGCTGAACGCGCGACCGTCGTAATGCACCAACACGCGGCCCAGCACGTCAAACGGTGCGGCGCGGCCGGCGTTTTGCGGCAGCGGCTGCACGCTGGCGCAACCACTCAGGCCGAGCGCGCCAAAGGTAACTGCAGCCCGCAGAAAGACCATAAAAAATACTTTAAAAACAATCATTTACCAACATAGAGTAGCGACGGGGCAAGACGCTTGACGGTACTCTGCAGGGTGTCGTTGGCAGGACTTTCCTTGAGCAAATCAGACCATATTTTTTGCGCTTCATCGCGCTTGCCGTCGGCCCACAACGCTTCTCCCAGATGCGCGCCCACTTCGGCTTCAGGCCGCATTTGGAACGCGCGGCGCAACTGCACCACCGCCTCGCCGGTTTGCCCCATGCGGAACAGCACCCAGCCCAGACTATCAACAATGTAGCCGTCCTGCGGCGCGAGTTCAAGCGCCTTTTCAATCAGCTTGCGCGCTTCGGGCAGCCGCAGGTTGCGATCGGCGAAGGTGTAGCCGAGCGCGTTGTAGGCATGCGCGTGTTCGGGCTGAATCACCATTACGCGGCGCAGATTGCGTTCCATCATGTCTACGCGGTCGAGCTTCTCGGCGATCATCGCCTGATCGTAAAGCAGGTCCACCGAATCCGGCGTGCCTTCCAGCGATTTGCCGAGCAAATCATAGGCATCCGAATACGCTTGCGCTTCGCGCAGCAGGTTGGCCTCGGTCTGCACCAACTGGATACGTTGCGCGTCGTCGCGCGGCTTGATGGATTGCAGGTGCTTGCGCGCCTCATCCAGTTTGCCTTGCTTGACCAGCACATTGGCGTAACGCGCCTGCGCGCTCACGTAGCGCTCGCCGCTGCTCACCCCGGCATACCACTTGAGCGCCTCATCGTAATTTTTGCGGTCTTCGTAAATCTGGCCCAAAAACAACCACACGGCCTCGGGCTCTTTGTGGCCCGCGGCCAGCGCACCTTTGAAATGCTTTTCGGCGGCGTCGTAGTCACTCGCTTGCAGCGCCAGCAAGCCCACCGCCATGGCAATTTCCGGATTGTTGGGCGCTTCCTGCACCAAAATTTCAAACTGCGCACGCGCCTCGGGCGTTCGTTTTTCATTCGCCAGCAGGCGTGCATAGGTAAGCCGTACGTCGTTCGCTTTTGGAAAGCGCTTAAGGTAATCCTCAAGATACGACATTGCCTCGGCGCTGGAGCGCCGTTGCAGCGCCTGCGCGTGAAACAGCGCCGCCAGCTCGAGATCGGGCTTGATGCCGAGTGCGGCGCGCGATTCCGCCAGCGCGGCATCGACATCATTGGCGTTCCACGCGGCCTGCGCCACCCCCAGACGCACTTCGGCAATGTCGTTATAGGGGCGCGCCAATCCACGCAACAAATCGAACGCGGCCTTCTTGTCTTTGTGCCGCGCCAGCAATTGCGCAATCTGCGCGAAATTGCGTCCCGCATTGGCTTTGTCGACGGCCAGCCATTGTTCCAGCGGCGCTTGCGCATCCGCCAGACTTTCCTGATTGACCAGCAAGGCTGCAACCACTTGCCGCGCCTGAGCCGATTGCGGATCGGCTTTCAGCCACAGACCGGCGGCTTCCAGCGCCTCTTTCATCATGCGCGCGTTCCACGCCACTTCGGTGGCGCGCTGCGCCACACGCGGATCGCGCGTATCGCGCGCGACTTCCAGCAGCGTTTGCACGGCCGTCTGCGGCAAGCCGCGCTGCAGGGCAATTTCCGCCAGCATTATTTTGTAGAGCAACTCTGCTGAGAGATCCAACGCAGGCAGCACGGGGGGCGTTGGCTTGACGCGTGGCGTGGACTGCGCGGGAGCTTGCGCGAATAGCGGTGCGTGGCCCGCTAAAAACAGCAGCACCGATACCGTAGCTGCCTTGATAAGTCCGTATTTTTGTAAGGTCATCACAACAGGGAAATCCAATAGGCGAATGGAATAAGCAAATGATTATTCTGGAAAATTTGACGAAGAAAGCTTCATTAAGTTTCACAGTTTAGGTATATTTCGCACACTCCACAAGCGGCGGCCCACAATCGGCGCACATTCGCTATCGTCCCTATCGATGTCATCTTCAGCAGAATCCACAGCCGCACCGGTGACGACCATCCGCGCCGGCGGCTTATCGCGCCGCTTCGGCACACACGCCGCCGTGGATGGTATCGAACTGGAACTGCGGCGAGGCGAAGTCCTCGGATTTCTCGGCCCCAACGGCGCCGGCAAAACCACCACCATGCAGATGTTGACCGGCAATCTGGCGCCCACCACGGGTTCAGTCAGCATCTGCGGCATCGATTTGCTGGAGTCGCCGGTGGCGGCCAAGGCGCATATCGGCTACCTGCCGGAAACGCCGCCGCTCTACCGCGATCTCAATGTAATCGAATACCTGGATCTCGCGGCGCGCCTGCATCGCGTGCCCAAGGCACGCCGCGCTATCGCCCTCGACCTGGCCTGCCAGCGGTGCGGCCTGGGCGACGTGAGACGCAAACTGATCGGCACGCTCTCCAAGGGCTTCCAGCAACGCGTGGGCATTGCGCAAGCGATTGTGCATGAACCCGATGTGATCATCCTCGACGAGCCCACCGTCGGCCTCGACCCCAACCAGATACGCGAGATCCGCGCGTTGATCCGCGAATTGGGCAGCGCGCACAGCGTCATTTTATCTACCCATATCCTGCCGGAAGTCGAGGCGATCTGCGACCGCGTGCAAATCATGCACCACGGCAAAATGGTGTATGCCGATACCATCGCCGGATTAAAACAACTGCACAGTGGACGCACGCTACTGGTGGGGCTGAACCAGCCGCCTGCGGTGGCGGAACTACGGGCTGAATTATTCAAGATCGACGGTGTGACCGAAGCCGGGCTTGCCGGGGACAATTTGTTTCGTATAGGCATCGCGGCGGATTTTGATCCTACCGAGCGCATCGTCGCGCTGGCTGCCAAGCGTCATTGGGGTCTGCGTCAAATCGGCCCGGCGCAAACCAGTCTCGAAGATGTTTTCGTCAATCTGACGCGGCGCGATGAAAACCAATAACCCGCACCGTGGCGCATTATGGGACGTACGGCCATGATTTTCACCATCGCGGGCAAAGACCTGAAATCGCTGTTTACCTCCCCCATCGCGTGGGTGGTGCTTACCTTTGTGCAGACTCTCGTGGGTTATGGTTTTCTCAAGCGCTTCGACGATTTCATGCAAATACAGCCGCAGTTGCTGCAATTGCCCAGCCCGCCCGGCTTCACCGAGCTGGTGGCGGTGCCCACTTTTTCCACCACGGCCGCCATTATGCTGTTCGCCGTGCCGCTGCTGGCGATGCGTATGATCGCGGAAGAGCGCCGCAATCAAACCATGGTGCTGCTCACCTCGGCGCCCATTTCAATCCTGGACATTGTGCTCGGCAAATTTTGCGCGCTGATGGGCATGTTGCTGATTATCCTGGCGTTGATTGCGCTGATGCCGCTGTCGCTCGCCGCGGCAACCCGGCTTGACTACCGCTTGATCGGCAGCATCGTGCTCGGCCTCACGTTGCTGGCGGCGGCATTTTCAGCGGTGAGTCTTTATGTGTCGAGTCTCACCATTCACCCCATCGTGGCGGCACTGGGCGCCTTCGGCGCATTGATCGCGATGGTGTTCATGGGCGAGAACGTCGCCGACAATCTGCAAGCGCGCGGCCTCGGTGTGCTGGCGGCGTTTTCGCAGGTATTTTCGCCGGTGAAAAACTTTGAGCCGCTGGGTCGCGGTTTGATCGACAGCTACGCCATCATTTGTTTGCTGCTGCTTACCGCGTTGTTTCTGGCGCTCACCGTGCGCCAACTTGAAGCGCGGCGCTTGCGAGGCTAGTGATGCAGATCACACGCAAAGTCCGCACCCAATTGCTTGCGCAAGGCAGCCTCTACACGGTGCTGCTGCTGGCGCTGGTGATGTTGCTTGCCTGGGTGGCACGCGAATACCGCAGCGAGCGGGACATCACGGCCAATGCGCGCAATACGCTGTCGCAGGGCACGCAGGATGCGCTCAGGCAATTCGACGGCGCGGTGAGCGTGACCGCTTACGCGGTGGCGAAAGACGGCGGCGGCAACGATTTGCACAAGCTGATTCAGGAGAAACTGCGCCCGTGGCAACGCGTGAAACCCGATCTCGCGCTGACGCTGGTCGATCCGCGCGATGACCCGAAACGCGCCAACGCCGCCGGACTGCGTTCGCCCAACGAACTGGTGATTGAATACAGGCAACGCAGCGAACATCTGCCGCTGGGTGAATTCAACGAGCAGAACTTTGTCAACGCGTTAATCCGGCTGTCGCGCACCAGCACGGCGGTGGCGTACTGGCTGGATGGTCACGGCGAACGCAAACTCGATGGCGTGGCCAATCATGATCTGGGCGAATTCGGCCGCCAGTTGCAACTAAAGGGCTACAAACTTTCCAGCCTGAATTTGTCGATCGCGCAAGAGGTGCCGCGCAACGCCGCCCTGTTGATCATCGCCAGCCCGCAAACCGATTTGCAGGATGACGAAGTGGCGAAGCTGCGCCGCCACGTCGAAGCCGGCGGCAATCTGCTGTGGCTGATCGATCCGGAACCGCTGCGCGGCCTGGAACCGGTTGCGGAATTCCTCGGCCTCGTACTCACGCCCGGCACGGTAGTCGATCCCGCGCTCAAACCGCGCAGCGGGCCGCCCACGCTGGCGGTCGGCTCAAACTACGCGCGTCACCCGATCACCAGCGCGTTTCGTTTGAACACGCTGTTTCCCGTCAGCCGCCAGATTGGCGCGGCAGAGCGTGAAGGGTGGCGCATGACGCCACTACTCGAAGTCGCGCAACGCGGCTGGGTCGAAACCGGCAAGCTCGACGATAAGCCGGTGTTCGACAAAGATCGCGATTTTCCCGGCCCGGTGAACATCGCGATGGCGTTCGAGCGCACCGCCGGCGACCGCCAGCAACGTGTGGTGGTGGTGGGCAATGGCAGCTTTCTGGCCAACGCGTTTCTGGGCAACGGCGGCAATCTGCAGCTTGGCGTGGCGATGCTTAACTGGCTGAGCGGCGACGACAAGCTGATCGCGATTCCACCGCGCCCGGCGGCCGACGTGCAGATCAACATCGATCAAACGATGCTGTATCTGATTGCGTTCACTTTTCTGCTGGTGCTGCCGCTGGTGTTTGCGATTACCGGCGTCGTTGTTTGGTGGCGGCGGCGTAAAGCTTTCTGATCCCGCGATGCGTAAGACGTGGTTCATCCTCGGCGCACTGCTCGCCAGCGTCATCGCACTGGGCTTGTTTGTGTGGTTAAAGCCGCCCAAACCACAAAACGTCACTTACGCCGTATCCACGCTTAAAGTCGCGGACGCGCGCACGATACGCGTGCAGCGCAAAGGCAAGACACTGGCGGTACTCGAAAAACGCGATAGCGAATGGTTCATGACAGAACCGGTCAAAGCGCCTGCAGATGCGTTTCAGGTGCTGCGACTGCTGGCCGTGCTCGAAGCCAAAAGCGCGGCGCAATACCCGTCATCCCCGCCGCACGCGCTTGCGAAATTTGACCTCGACGCACCGCAAACCGAACTCATCATCAACGATCAACGCATTGCCTTCGGCACTATTAACACCGTCACGAGCGAGCAGTACGTGCTGACGAAGAACCACGTGTTCCCAGTTGATCCGCGCTTCGGCGGCGCAGTGCCCGCGAACGCCGGTGCGCTGTTGCGGCGTAGTGTGCTCGCGACGGGCGACACGCCCGTGCGCTTCGAGCTCGGCACAGTCATCGTCGCTACTGACGCGAAGAAATGGACCACCGCTCCGCCAGCCGGTGACATCTCGCAAGATGATTACAACCGCTGGGTTGCTCAGTGGCGCGAAGGCAGTGCGCTGCGCAGCGAAATTGCCGACAACCGCAAACCAGAACGCGAGATTTTCATAGCGCTCAAAGACGGCGCCAAGATAACACTCGGCGTTGTGCAAACCGAACCCGAACTCATTGTGCGACGCGCCGATCTGGGCCTGCAATTCGTATTCGCCGGTGATATGGGTAAACAAATGATCTCGCCGCCCGCAGCACGTAATTGAGATAACTATTTGTTTAACAAAATAATCTAGGTTCATGCCCGAACTACCCGAAGTCGAAACCACACGCCGCGGCCTGATCGCGCATATGGAAGGCGTGCGCATAGAGTACGCGATCGTGCGCGAGCGGCGCATGCGCCAGCCGATATCGCGTGCGCTGCCCAAGCGTGTGGCAGGCCTGATGATTCGCACACTGACACGCCGCGCCAAGTATTTGTTGATCGACTGCGGTAGCGGCACCTTGATTGTGCATTTGGGCATGTCGGGCCGCCTGTGGCTGGTAGACCGCGATACACCACCCGAAAAACATGATCATTTTGATCTGGTATTGACCAACGGCAAGACAGTACGTCTGCGCGATCCGCGGCGCTTCGGACTCGTGCTGTGGCGAACCGGCGACGTGTTACAACACCCATTGTTCTCATCACTAGGCCCCGAACCGTTATCAGCGGATTTCAACGGCGCGGCACTTTACAACGCCACGCGCAAGCGCGGCGCCGCAATCAAACTCGTCATCATGGATAGCCACGTGGTGGTGGGCGTGGGCAACATCTACGCCAGCGAAGCGCTGTTTCGCGCCGGCATCAGCCCGCGCATCGCCGCGCGCCGGCTGACGCGCGCGCGCTGCGAGGTGCTGGCAAACATCATTCGCGAGACGTTAAGCGAAGCCATCACCGCCGGCGGCAGCAGCATCCGTGATTACGTCGGCAGCGACGGCATGGCCGGCAATTTTCAAAGCAACTTCGCGGTGTACGATCGCGCGGGACAGCCGTGCAATCGCTGCGGAACAATCGTCAAACGCTTGCAACAAGGACAGCGCTCTACATTTTTTTGTTCAGCGTGCCAGCGTTAGGTTGTTGTCACACTGCCAGCCGGTAGACCCGTGCTGCGGTATCGCGATACAGCGCTGATTTCTCTGCAGCCGTGCAGCTCTGCGTGATGCGCTTCAAGGCGTTCCACAATACGCCATAGCCGGTCGATTCCTTGTCCACCGGGAAATTGCTTTCCATCATGCAGCGGTTGGGACCGAATAATTCGATGCAGGTTTCGACATAGGGGCGCCAGGCGGCGGCGAGTTCCTCCGACGAGGGCGGAATGTCGCGCAGGTGAAAATCCCAGCCGCAATACAGCATGCCCAAGCCGCCGACTTTGACGGTGAGGTTGGGAAACCGCACCAGCTCGCGCATGTGATTGCGCCAGACCGCGAACACCTCATCGCGATTGCCATCGTGCGGCGCAATGCCAAGCAGTCCACCACAGTGATTGAGAATCACATTGGTTTCGGGAAAGGCGCGCAGCAGATCCACCGCATCGGGCAACTGCGGATGAAACTGCCACGACTCGAACGTCAGTCCCAGCGGCTGCAAGCGCGCGAAGCCCTTGCGAAACACAGGGTCGAGCACCTGGTGCTGCGGCGGCTGACGGCGGCCGAATTTGGCGGCGTTGCCGGTATCCCAAGTCACGCCGTGGCGTATGCCGCGAAAGCGCCCGTTGCCCGCCGCGATCAACGCTTCGAGCACCGGCTGCACCTGATCGCCGAGCGTCAAGTCAGCATGGCCGATGATGCCGGCGCACAGCCGCGTTTTCCCATATTTGCCGCTTGCACTCATGGCGGCGATGCCGTTGACAAATTCTACCTCGCCGACCGGGCGCATGGCTTGCGGACCATCGGCGCGATACATCGACCCCGCCTCTATGAACACGGTGGCGATAATGTTGTGGCCGGAGTTCACGTCTTCCGCCAATTCGTGAATCAGGTAACGGCCGCGCGCATGGTCCCACACGTGATGATGCGGGTCGACAATTGGCAGCTCAGGTTCAAGCGCCGCCTCCTGGCGCTTCTTCGTCCAGTTGTTCAGCTCGATTTGCTCGCGAACCGTGCTGCCGCGGAATTCGTTGGGTTTGCTGGATTCATTGGATTGCGCCATTTCATTTCTCCTGATGCGTGTGTGAACTGCGCCCATTGTGTCAGAATCCGCAAAACCGGGGGGCGCTATGCTGAAAATGCCGCTGCGATTTCACGCCCGCGTCAGCGCGTTCCCGCTAATGAAAAGATTGCGTGAACGAAACGCTACGGGACTTTCCAAGAGCAGTACCGCGCGCAACGCCGCCAAGGGCGAGGCGAACCAAGGACGGCGCAGCTTGCGGTCTTCAGACGCGACCCAAGCAGCCACGGAAAAGCCGTAGGCGCAGGCCAGTTGCTCGGCGGTAGCAGCGAGATACGCGTCCTTCACTTGACCGGGATTGCCGAGCCTGGGCGCTAACAGTTTCGGCTCCGGCAACAACGCTTGCGCATTGGGTTGGGCATAAAATTCATCGAGAAAGTTCGCCAGACATCGATCGAAGTCGTCGCCGTCGATGGTGAGTTGCGCGACTTCGTTCAGCGTTTTCGGTCTCATAGCTTGCCCTCTTCATTTCAAATTGTCTTGCTGACCATCAAACGCAAATATTTCTCCTGCAACTGAGCTTTAGTTTCAACCACATCCGGGTTCAACGGTATGCAATCCACCGGGCATACTTTCTGGCATTGCGGTTCATCGAAGTGGCCGACGCATTCGGTGCATTTGTTCGGATCAATGACATAGATTTCTTCGCCGGCGGAGATGGCGTCGTTGGGGCATTCGGGTTCGCACACGTCGCAATTGATGCACTCGTCGGTGATCAACAACGCCACGCTACTTGACTCCCATCTGCTTAACTTTTTCGGCCAGCCGCCCGGCCACCAGCGGCGACACGAACTTGCGCACGTCGCCGCCGAGGATGGATATTTCGCGCACCAGTGTCGCAGAGACATACGCGTATTGCTCACCTGGGGTCATGAAAATGGTTTCGACATCGGGATACAACTGCCGGTTCATGCCGGCCAACTGGAATTCATAATCAAAATCGGACACGGCGCGCACACCACGCAATACCACGCGCGCGTCGTGTTGTTGCACTAAATTCATCAGCAGCCCGGAGAAACCCATGACTTCGACGTTTTTGAAGTCCTTGAGCGATTCGCGTGCAATCGCCACGCGCTCGTCCAGTGTGAAAAGCGGCTTTTTCGATTTACTGTCGGCTACCGCGAGAATGACGTGATCGAACAGCTTCGAGGCGCGGCGCGCTAAATCCTCATGGCCCGCGGTGATCGGGTCAAACGTGCCGGGGTAAACTGCTTTGATCGTCATGGGCCGTCCCATTCAGCAAACGCAACAATTGATAATTCACCTGGCCGGCATGGCCTTGTTTGTGAATTTCCCAGCCCGCCGGGGCAGTTAGCTTGTCGCTGCTTTCACGGTAAATCAACGCACCTTGCGCGAGACTCCGTGGCAGCAGTTCAAACAGCGCATCCCAAACAGCCGCAGCAGCAGCGGTTGCACCAAAGGGCGGGTCCAGAAAAACAACATCATACACACCCCGCGCGCTGCGCAGGAAATCTAGCGCATCGGCCCTGACGATTTTGACTTGTGATGCGCCGAGCGCGGTGCGATTGGCCTCAAGCGCCGCATAAGCGCCGCGTTCGCGCTCGACCATCAGCACCTCTTTTGCGCCGCGCGAGGCCGCCTCGAAGCCCAATGCACCGCTGCCGGCGAACAGGTCGAGGCAACGCTTGCCGGTCAAGTCTTGTCCAAGCCAGTTGAACAGCGTCTCACGTACACGGTCGGGCGTGGGACGCAGTTCTTGCCGGTCGGGAAAGGTGATGATGCGGCTGCGCCATGCGCCGCCGATCACGCGCACGCGATTGAGCTTCATGGATGCATGCGCAGGCGGCGCTAACGACGATATTCAGCGCGACGCCGCCGCGGCATTTTCCGATGCTTCCGATCCCACCACCACGGTGATCAGCTTTTCAGGATCGACGCGCGCGGCGAATGCGCGCTTGATGTCGGCGAGGGTCACCCGCTCAACGTTGCCGATAAATTCATCCAGATAGGTCAATGGCAGCTTGTAAAAGCCGATCACGGCCAGATACTCGTGAATCTTGCGATTGTTGTCGATGCGCAACGGAAAGCCGCCGACGAGATTGGTCTTGGCATCCGCGAGTTCCTTCACCGTGGGGCCATTGGCCACGAAGTCGCGCAGAGTCTTCATGGTGACGTCGAGCGCTTCCTGCGCTTGATCTTTGCGCGTTTGCATGCTGATGACGAAGGAGCCTTTTTGCGCCAACGGCGAAAAATAGCTGCTGCTCGAATACGCCAGGCCGCGTTTTTGGCGCACTTCGTCGTTGATGCGCGATGCAAATCCGCCGCCGCCCAGCACATAGTTGCCAACGAACAACGGGAAATAATCCGGGTCGCCGCGCGCAATGCCGATGGTGCCGATAAGTATGTGGCTTTGCGAGGCGTGATGCGCAATCAGGCGCGTAACCTTTTCCGGCTTGGCGTCAACGGGCGGCAACACGGGCGCCGCCTCACCTTGAACCTGCGCTTGCGGCAATCCGGTAGTGACGCGCTCGGCGATGGCGTTGGCTTCGTCGCGCGACAGATCGCCCATGATGGCGACCACCGCGTTGCGTGCGACATAGTGGCGCCGGTAAAACGCGGTGAGATCGTCACGCGTGATTTTGCCCACCGATTCCACGTCGCCCGATGCGCGCAGGGCGTAAGGATGCGTGCCGTACATGAGGCGATTAAACGTCAGTCCCGCGATGGTGCCCGGCTGAATGTCGGATTCCTTGAGTGCGCCGATGAGCCGCGTTTTTTCGCGATCAAACGCCTGCTGCGGAAAAAGCGGCTTGTGAAGTATGCGGGTGTAGACTTCCAGCGCCTGCTCACGCTCCGCGCGGCTCGACAACGTGCGCATACTGAGCCCGGCGCGATCGCTGTCTAGACGCCCTGAAATGCCCGCGCCCACGTCGGCGGTCTTGCTCGCGATCTCGTCTTCGGTCATGCCCTCGGCGCCCAGGCGCATGATGCGATTGGTCATGCTCGCCACACCGGGTTTTTCGGCGCGGTCGAAACCGGAACCGCCTGCAAAATCAATACTCAAGTCGAGCATCGGGATGTCGCGATTTTCAACGAAATAAACGCGCGCACCATTCGAAGTCTGCCAATGCTGAATCGGCAAAATCGCCAGCGCCGCTGCGGGAGATAATAAAATAATTAATAAAAACAAATACTTATTGCGCATGACGCACTCCTACTGACGGCGCAGCCGGTTTTCTTTCGCCCACCGGTTGTGGATCGAGATAGGCTACGGTGAGCGCATCGTCGATCAGATATTTTTTGGCGACTTCGCGCACTTGTTCGGCGGTGACGGCTTTGAGTTTTTCGGTCATCACGTCGATTACCTTGTGCGAAAAGCCGATGGTTTCCATCGAGCCGATTTGCCGTGCCTGGAAAAACATCGAATCGCGTTCGTAGACGCGCGCGGCAATCACTTGCGCCTTGATGCGCCGCAATTCGTCTTCGGTCACGCCGTCGTCGATGATTTTTTTTACTTCGCCGCGCACCGCTTGCTCCAGTTGATCCAGCGATTTTCCGGCGGTCGGTACGCCGGAAAAATAAAAGAAGCCCGGACCGCGTCCCACGCCGTCGTAGCTGGCATCGACACTGCTGGCGATTTGCGTGCCGCGTATGAGTTCGCGGCTGAAGCGTGAGGCGCCATTGCCATCGAACACGCTGGCCAGCATATCGAGCGCGTAAGGCTCCCAGTCATTGCCGGCATCGACCAACTGCGGCGCGCGGTACGCCATCAGCATATACGGCTGTTCGGCGGGCGCTTTGACGCTGATGCGGCGAATGCCGGTTTGCGCCGGCTCATCCTGCGGTTTGCGCTGCGGCAAGGTTTTTAACTGGTGCATCCCGAAATGTTCTTGCGCGAGTTTGAACACTTCGTCGTGCGACACATCACCCACCACCACCAGCGTGGCGTTGTTGGGCGCGTACCATTTTTCATAGAAGGCGCGGGCGTCTTCGGCATTCATGTTCTGCAGATCGCTCATCCAGCCCACCACCGGCGCGCGGTAGGGATGCGCGCGTAACGCGGTCGCCATCAATTGCTCATACACCACGGAGCGCGCGCGGTCGTCGGTGCGCATGCGCCGTTCCTCCATCACCACTTTGATTTCCTTGCTGAATTCTTCTGGTGTGATCAAGGTGTTGACCATGCGGTCGGCCTCCATCTTGAGCATCAGCGGCAACTGCGATTTTTGCACGGTCTGAAAATAGCCGGTGTAATCGCGACTGGTAAACGCGTTGTCGCGCCCGCCCACCGCCGCCACCAGTTTGGAAAAATCCGCCTTGGGATTGGTTTTCGTGCCCTTGAACATCATGTGTTCGAGCACGTGCGCCACGCCGGTAACGCCATTCACTTCATCCACGCTGCCCACTTTGTACCACACCATGGAGACCACCACCGGCGCGCGGCGATCGGTTTTGACGATCACGCGCATGCCGTTGGCGAGCGTGTGTTCGCCCACGGATGAGTCCGCCGCCAGCGCTGCGGTTGGCAACCCCGCCGGCAATCCAAAAGCAAGCGCACCGAACGCAACCCAGCGCACCATCCATTTATTCACGATATTCACAATAAGCACCGCCTGAAGAGAGACCTGCAAAACGTTTCGGGTAGAATTGTATCCAAATACACCACGCTGAGTGTGCCCGCTTGGCCCACGCTTGACTTCTCACCCCGCTTCTGACACGACTTCCGATGTTTGGTTTCCTCAAATCCAAAGACAAAGACGCGCCGCCTGCGACAACCGTCGCCGCCAGCTCTGAACCCGGCGGCTGGCTGTCGCGGCTTAAGTCGGGCCTGGCGAAAACGCGTGAAAAGCTGGGCGCGCAAGTGGCCGGACTGTTTGGCGCGGGGCGCAAGCTCGACGAGGCGTTTTACGAAGAACTGGAAACCGTATTGCTAAGCGCCGACGTGGGCGTGACGGCAACCGCTTTTCTGATAGACGCCTTGCGCGCGCAAGCGCGGCGCGAACGCTACAGCGAAGCCGTGCAACTCAAGCAAGCATTGGCGGATAACCTCACCGCGATGTTAAAGCCCATCGAACAGCCGCTCGATATCAGCACGCACAAACCGTTTGTGATCATGCTCGCCGGCGTCAACGGCGCCGGGAAAACCACGTCCATCGGCAAGCTTGCGCACTACTATCAGGCGCAGGGCAAGACCGTATTGCTGGCCGCCGGCGACACCTTTCGCGCGGCCGCGCGCGAACAATTGATCGCCTGGGGCGAGCGCAACCACGTCGCGGTCATCAGCCAAACCTCGGGCGACGCCGCGGCAGTGATGTATGACGCAATGCACGCGGCGGTGGCGCGCGGCATCGACGTGGTGCTGGCGGACACTGCCGGACGCCTGCCCACGCAATTGAATCTGATGGACGAAATCAAAAAAGTAAAGCGCGTCATCGACAAGGCGCTGCCCGGCGCGCCGCACGAAACGCTGATCGTTCTCGACGCCAACAACGGCCAGAATGCGCTGACGCAGGTGAAAGCGTTTGACGACACGCTGGGCGTTACCGGCTTGGTGCTCACCAAGCTCGACGGCACGGCAAAAGGCGGCGTCATCGCCGCTATCGCGCATATGCGCGCGGCGCAGGGCGGCGGAAATCCCATACCCGTGCGCTTTATCGGCGTGGGCGAAGGGTTGGAAGATTTGCGTCCGTTCAAGGCCGCCGAGTTCGTGTCGGCGTTACTGGATCAGGCGCAGTGATCAGCGTCAGTCAGGTTTCCAAGCGATACCCCGGCGGGCACGAGGCGCTGAAAGCAGTGTCGCTGGAGATTCAAACCGGCGAGATGGTGTTTATCACCGGTCACTCGGGCGCGGGCAAGAGCACCTTGCTCAAGCTGATGGCCGCGATTGAGCGTCCGAATTCCGGCACGGTGCTGGTGAACGGCCAGAATGTCGGCACGCTGCGCGCGTCGGCGATACCTTTTGTACGACGCAACTTTGGCCTGATGTTTCAGGATCACAAATTGCTGTATGACCGCAGCGTGTATCAAAACGTGATGTTGCCGCTCGACATCATTGGTTACCAAGCCGCAGATGCTGCCAAGCGCGTGCGCGCGGCACTCGATAAGGTGGGTCTGCTGGGCAAGGAAAAAGCGCTGCCGGTAACGCTCTCCGGCGGCGAGCAGCAGCGGCTCGCGATTGCGCGCGCTATTGTGCATCGACCGTCGATCTTGCTGGCGGACGAACCCACGGCGAATCTCGATGCGGCGTACGCGCTGGATCTCGGCGAATTGCTGCGCTCGTTTCATCAAGTCGGTGTCACCGTGGTCATTGCCACGCATGATGAACAGCTCGCAGCGCGCTTGCAGCCGCGCCGTATCGCGCTGGCGCAGGGGCGGGTGGTTGCTTGAGAAACTGGCTGCGTCAACACCGCTTGTGTCTTGCAGCCGCCTGCGCGCGACTGGCGCGCACGCCACTGGCAAGTCTGCTCAACATCGGCGTGATCGGTGTGGCGCTGGCACTGCCGCTGGCATTCTATGTGGTACTGGTGAATGTGCAGGGGTTCGCACAAGCAAAAGCGCCCGCGCCGCAGGTGAGCCTGTTTCTTAAGCTGGAGGCGCAAACCGCGGACTCGCGCGAGATTGAAAGCCGGCTAAAAAAGCATGCCGGCGTTGCGAAATTCCGTTACATTGCGCGCGATAAGGCACTGGCCGATCTCAAGGCCAAATCAGGCCTCGCGGACGTGATCAACGGCCTGAGCGGCAATCCGCTGCCGGATGGTTTTGTGGTGGACGCGAAAGAAAACACCGTCGCGGCGCTGGAACGCCTGCGCGACGAATTCAAAGCCTGGCCCAAGGTCGAACACGTGCAGCTTGATTCCGCGTGGGCGCGGCGGCTCGATGCCACGCTGCAATTAGGCCGACTCATCGTACTGGTACTCGGCGCGTTGCTGGCGTTCGCGCTGGTAGCGGTAACCTTCAACACCATCCGCCTGCAAATACTCACGCAACGCGCCGAAATCGAAGTCGCCAAATTGATCGGCGCCACCAACCCCTTCATACGCCGTCCTTTTTTGTATTACGGCGCGGTGCTGGGGCTGGCGGGCGGCGTGACCGGCTGGCTGATTACCTGGGGTGGAGTTGTTTTGCTGAATGATCGGTTAGCAGGCTTGGCGCAACTCTATGGCGCTGACCTTAAGCTGCACCACCTGTCCGCGCCGGATACAGCCAGTCTGTGCCTGTTTGCCGCCGCGCTGGGCTGGCTCGGCGCATGGCTGTCGGCGAGCCGAAATCTGGCGGAGTTTGATCCCGATTAAACTTATAACTATTTGTTTTTATTATAGTTTTACAGATTCGGCTACACGGAACTTCCTGCTAATTTGGCACTCGAACCACAGGAGTGCTAAACTAACTATCGTTATGGGAGAAAGCATGTCTACATGGGCGTTACCGATTCCGTCGGCCGGAGGCAGTCTGGACACGTATATCCAGTCGGTCAGCCGTTTTCCGTTCCTCACGCAGGAGCAGGAGACGGGTTATGCGCGCCGATTTCGCGACAGCGGCGAACTGGATGCCGCGCGTGAACTGGTGGTGTCGCATCTACGCGTCGTGGTCGCAGTGGCACGCGGCTACATGGGTTACGGTCTGCCGCAAGCCGATCTGATCCAGGAAGGCAACATCGGTCTGATGAAGGCCGTAAAACGCTTTGATCCGGAGCGCGGTGTGCGGCTGGTGTCGTTCGCCGTACACTGGATCCGCGCCGAGATGCACGAATACATACTGCGCAACTGGCGTATTGTCAAAATCGCCACCACCAAGGCGCAGCGCAAACTGTTTTTTAATTTGCGCAGCATGAAGCCGGGGCTTAACACGCTGGGCAGCGATGAAGTGAAATCCATCGCCAAACAATTGGGTGTGAAGGCCGAAGAAGTGGTGGAGATGGAAACCCGCCTCGGCGGACAGGATGTCGCGCTCGAACCCGGCGGCGCGGATGACGATGAAAGCTACAGTCCGATTGCCTATCTCGCCTCGGAAGATGCCGAGCCTGGTGTGGTTATCGAGCAGCAACAAAACGCCCGTCTGCGCGGCGAGGGCTTGGAAAAAGCGCTGGATGGCCTTGATGCGCGCAGCCGCCGCATTATCGAAGCACGCTGGCTCACCGAAAAAAACCCGGCGACGCTGCACAATTTGGCGGACGAATTCGGCGTATCCGCCGAACGCATACGCCAGATCGAAGCCAAGGCGCTGGGCAAGATGAAGGGCGCGATGGCGACGCTGGCTGCGGCAACTTGAGTTGATAATCACCCGCAAAAAAATCCCGGCCAGTGCCGGGATTTTTTTGCGGGTGAAAATCAGGAGATTTGTTTCAACAGCGTGCGAATGTCGCCGAGCAACGCGGGCGCACCGGCGCCATATTGCGCAAACAGGCGCAGCCTGCCGTGTTGATCAAGTATGAAGGCGCCCGCGGAGTGATCCACGCTGTAGCCGCCGTTCTTGGCCGGCCGCTTTTGCACGTAAACCTTGAATTCTTTTGCGGCGCGCGCCGTGGCGGCGGCGTCACCCGCCAGGCCGAGAAACGACGGGTTGAACGCGGTGACATATTGCTTTAACAGCTCGCGCGTGTCGCGCTCCGGGTCCACCGACACAAACAACACCTGCACCTTGACCCCATCAGCGCCGAGTTCTTTGACGACCTTCGCCATCTCGGCCAGCGTGGTGGGGCACACATCCGGACACTGGGTGAAGCCGAAAAAAATTACGATCACCTTGCCCTGAAAATCAGCCAGGGTACGCGGCGTGCCGGTGTGATCGGTGAGCGCCAGCGACTTGCCGAAGTCCGCGCCGGTGACATCGGTGAGCTGGAATTTCGGTGCGGCAGGCTGACCGCAAGCGCTCAGCACACACGCGAGGGCGATCAGGGTCGCGGCAATAATCGTTTTCATGGCGCTACAGCGTAATACGCACGTAGTGATCGATCAGCAGCGCGGCAAACAGCGCGGTGAGATACACGATCGAGTAGCGAAACGTCTTGCGCGCCAGTTGGTCGCTGTAGTCACGATAAATTTTCACCGCGTAAACCAAGAACCCGGCGCCCAGCGCCAGAGCACACACCAGATAAATCAGACCCGACAACTTCACGGTGAACGGCAGCAGTGAACAAGCCACCAGGATAATGGTGTACAGCAACAAATTCAGCCGCGTAAATTTTTCACCGTGCGTCACCGGCAGCATGGGCACGCCGGCTTTGGCGTATTCCTCGCGCCGGTAAAGCGCCAGCGCCCAGAAATGCGGCGGCGTCCACGCGAAGATTATCAAAAACAAGGTTAACGCTTCGGCGGTTACTTGGCCGGTCATCGCGGCCCAGCCCAGCACCGGCGGCATGGCGCCCGACGCACCGCCGATAACAATATTTTGCGGTGTCATGGGTTTGAGAATCACGGTGTAGATCACGGCATAGCCGACGAAGGTGGCGAGCGTGAGCCACATCGTCAACGCGTTGACCCACTGATACAACAGGCCAAGACCGATGCCGCCGACAATGCTGGCGAACACCAGCGTCTGCAGCGACGTAAGCTGTCCGCGCGGCAAGGGGCGCGCACGGGTGCGCGCCATGATGGCGTCTATTTTTTGTTCGACCAGGCAGTTGATCGCCGCCGCCGCCCCTGCCACCAATGCGATGCCCGCCGTGCCCGCGAGCAAAGGTTGCAGCGGCGCCATGCCCGGCACCGCGAGAAACATGCCGATAATCGCGGTAAACACGATCAGCGATACCACGCGCGGCTTGGTCAGTTGGTAAAACTGATTCACGCGCGAGCCGGAGAAAGGGTTTACAGTTGCGGAGGACATTTAGACTTTAGGATTTAGGATTGATGGAAAAACAGCGGTCGAGGAAATGGGGGCGATTGCTAAATCCTCAATCCTCAATCCTCATTCCTTCCTTTACCGACGGAAAGCGCGAAGTTTAGCACCACCAGCGTCACCAGCAAGAGCGCGGCGCCGGCGTTGTGCCCCACGGCAACAACAAGATTGAGGCCGGTGAGGATGTTGCCGGCGCCGAGCGTGACTTGGGCTGCCAGCAGCACGCCCAGCGCAAGGGCGATGCCGCGCAATTCCTGCACGCGTGCCGCCATCAACGCCAACCACGCGAGGTAGAGCGTGGTCACCACCGCACCGGCGCGATGCGTCCAGTGGATGGCGGTAAGCGCGTCGTAACTCAGCTTGTCGCCCGCCGCGGTTTGCCCCAGCTCGCGCATGAGTTGAAAACCATGCTGAAAATCCATCTTCGGCGCCCACTCGCCGTGGCAGGTGGGCAG
The DNA here is from genome assembly GCA_031381325.1 of Betaproteobacteria bacterium. Classification (GTDB taxonomy): domain Bacteria; phylum Pseudomonadota; class Gammaproteobacteria; order Burkholderiales; family SG8-41; genus UBA5216. The sequence goes on from JANMXV010000451.1 coordinate 25,204, forward strand.
ATCAATGCATGCCAGCGCGGCGTAGTTGGTACTCACCCAGCCGCCCAGCGCGATCTGCGCCGCCAGCAACGCAAGCCCCAGTACCGCCCAAGGCCGCAACGGCATCGCCTCGCGACCAGGCGCGGGCAGCCGCAGTTGGCGCAGCGCAAGCCACGCCAGCAACGCAAGGGTCGCCATGCCGCCCAGCAAATGCAGGGTGACAATCACCGGTTTAAGCGCCAGGGTGACGGTCCACATGCCCAGCGTGGCCTGGAATATGACGAGCACCAACAGCGCACTCGCCAGCCACGGCGACTGCACGCCCTGCGTACTATACGTGCTGTGCGTGCTGTGCGTGCTGTGCCACAGACGCTGCTGTAACCATGCCATCGCCGTGATGCACAGAATCAACAAACCCAACGTGCCCGCGAGATAGCGATGCAGCATCTCATGCCAGGCTTTCTGGATTGACACCGGCCCGTGTGTGCCGCCTTGCTCCGCCACCGCTTGCGCAATGTCGTGCGCGGCGTGCGCGGGCGTAACCTGACCGTAGCAGCCCGGCCAATCCGGGCAACCCAGGCCGGCATTCGTCAGCCGCACAAACGCGCCCACCACCACGACCACAAACGCGAACGCCGTGGTGAATAAAATTATCTTTTTAAACAAATCGTTACCTTATTTTCGTTCTCTACCCGATGCGCGACACTTTCAACAAGCGCTCCAGATCTTTTTTCATGCGACTGGGATCGGCATCTTTGGGGTAGCGCAACACCACGTTTCCCAGCGGATCGACGAGGTAAATGGGGTCGCGCTGCGCCTCACGGAACGGAAATGATTTCAATACGGCGCTGCCTTGCGCGGCGGCCACCCATGTGCCCTCGTATTCCTTGATCACCGCTGCGGCCACGCTTTGTGTATCGCTTACCAGCCAAACGCGTTCGATGCGTTCGAGATATTTACCTTGCGTCATGCGCACCTGGCGCATTTTCCACAGCTTTTTCCGGCAATAGTCGTCGCACGCGCCGGAATCCACGGTGACAAACACCCAGCGCCCGCGCAACTGCGCGAAATCAAACGGCTTGCCACCGCTATTCATCACGAGATTGCCCGCCGGCAACGTTACATTTTCGATCAGCTCACCGTAGTTGACGCGCCCCGCGGGCTGCCAGAAAAGATACAAGGTCCACGCCGCCACGAACGGCGCGATGCACACGGCCGCCAGCAGCAGCAGCATGCGCCGGCTGTTAGGTTGCGAATTACCTTGCTCATTACGTAACTGAGTCGGATTTTCTTCGGACATTGATGACCACGTAGTAAATGAATATTGCAGCCGCCAGCGCGAACCACTGCACGGCATACGCGAGATGGGTGTTGCGCTTGAGATCCAGCGGCGGCCAATCGCGTATCAATCCATCGTCTGGCGTGCCGCTTTGTCCGGTTTGCTGAAGGATGATGGGTTGCACGTCCAGATGCGTCGCCTGCCGGTACCGTTCAAGCACCATATTTTGCCAGATGTTGCCTTCGGCGACCTTGCTGGAAAGCTCAAGAAATCGCTCACTGGGGGGCGTCGCAGTACCCATCACTATGACGTCGCCCGCGGGTGTTTCGACCGGTGGCGCACGATTGCGTTCGGCGCCGGCGGCAATCCAGCCGCGGTTCACCAACACAAATTTCTCCGAACCGGCGATGCGCAAAGGCATGAACACGTAATAGCCCGGCTGATGCTTGTAATGGCGATTGTCGATGAATACGGCGTGGCGCGGCTCAAAACGGCCGCGTGCTTCAACGCGCCGCAGCAGGACATCATCTACTTTTAATTCACTGTCGCCGATCACGATCGGCGGCTGGCGCGCAAAGTCGGCTATGCGTTGCTGCAACGCCTGCTTGGTATCGGCGCGCCCCAACTGCCAGTAGCCGAGTGCGATGGTGAGCGCCACGCCCGCCGCCATCGCCAGTGTCGCCTGCCACGCTGGAGCAAATTCGCGCCCGGCGATTCTCAATGGCGCTCCCGGCGAGCTTGGATTACACTGCACCGATGAAATATCTGGTGATTCTTTTTCTGGCTTTTATTATCTATAGTCTCGGCGCCGCTGCCTATTTTATGCTCAGGGATGGCGGCGCGAGTGAGCGCATGGTGCGCGCGCTGACCGTGCGGGTGGCGCTGTCGGTCACGCTGTTTTTGTTGTTGATGGCGGGTATACATTTCGGATTTATTACCGGAAAACTGTAACCGTTGTAAATTCAGCCTCAGAAAAAAAAGCCGCACCCAGAGGTGCGGCTTTTTTTATGGGCCGGCCTCTCGATCTAGAGGATGTAGACCAGTACAAACAGCAGCACCCACACCACGTCCACGAAGTGCCAGTACCATGCTACGCCCTCGAAGCCAAAGTGATTGTGCGCGTTGAAATGCCCCGCAACGCTGCGAAACAGAATCACCCACAACATGATCGTGCCCACGGTGACGTGAAAACCGTGAAAGCCGGTCAACATGTAAAACGTGGAGCCATAGGCGCCGCTGCTGAGCTTGAGATTCATCGCCGAATACGCATGCGAGTATTCATAAATCTGGAAGCCCAGGAAGGTCATGCCCAGCGCGATGGTGGCGACCAAGCCCCAGATGAGCTGCGTGCGATTGTTTTTCAGCAAGCCCCAATGGGCAATGGTGATGGTGACGCCCGAGCTCAGCAGCAGTGCGGTATTGATCGCGGGTATGCCCCACGCTTCCATGGGCGTAAAATCGCCGGGTTTGAAATACGGGCCGGCAACCGGCCAGCCGCCCTTGAAGCCGGGCCACAGCAGTTGCTGGTGTTCGAGGCTGCCCAGATCGGGCACCGAATAAAGCCGCATGTAGCCCAATGCGCCAAAGAACGCGGCGAAGAACATCACTTCGGAAAAGATGAACCAGCTCATACCCCAGCGGAACGACATGCCCACCTGCTTGTTGTATTTCCCACTTTCGGACTCGTGCGCGACCATGCTGAACCAACCCGCGAACATGACAAACAGCAGCAGAAAGCCCAGCAGCAGCAGCACATTGCCGCCCGTCATGCCGTTGACGGAGAGCGCGGCGCCAAAGCCCAGCAGCGCCATCGCGCTCGCTGCCGTAATAGGCCAATGCGACACTGCCGGCAGGTAGTAGGTGTCGGTGTTCTGCTGCGTCGTCATGCGCTTCTCCTCAAATTTCCGTTCGTCTGTCGACTATCGTGTCTAACGTAGCACCAACCGCACCACCATGATCACGCTGAACACAAACAGCGCGGCGGCGATAATGCCGGTGATCACCACTTGCAGCGGCGTCACTTTTAGTTCTTGCTGCTGGCCCTGTTTGCGTATGCCGATAAACGCAGACAACACCATTTTGATCGCTTGAAATAACGATGCTGCCTTTACCGCTTTGGGCGCATCATCTCCCACTATCCATCAACCTGCTTTGCCAGCCGATGCAGCATTGGCGCCGGTGACCTCGAAAAAGGTATAGGACAAGGTCAACGTGTTAATACTGGCGGGCAAGGCCGGATCGATCACAAACTGCACCGGCATCTGGCGCGACTCACCCGCCGCCAGCGCCTGCTGCTTGAAACAAAAGCACTCCAGCTTCTTTACGAACGCCGCGGCGTGTTTGGGTCCGTAACTCGGTATCGCCTGTCCCACCATCGTGCTGGCGCCGTTATTTTTGATCTCGAACGCCACCTGTGTCATTTCACCCGGATGCACGCGCACACTGCGTTGCAGCGGCGCGAACTGCCACGGCATGCCATGCGTATTGCCGTCGAACTCCAGCGTCACCCAGCGCGCCGTATCGATCTGCGTATTGGTGACTGTCGCATCCCGCTGCAGCAGATCGTTGAGACCGGTAACCTGGCACAGCTTCTGGTAGAACGGCACCATGGCGAAGCCGAAGCCAAACATCAGCAGCGCGAACACGCTAAGCCGCATGAACATCTGCCGATTGGCCCGCTGGGTTTGCCCGAGATTCATTTGCTTAGCCAGTAATATTTCGCGAGCATGTAAAAGAAGATGGTTGCCACAATCAGCCACAGCACTGTCGCGGTAATGCGGATGTTGCGTTTGATTTTTTTCTGACGCCGCTCTTCATTGATAGCTTCGCCGAGTGCTTCGTTCATTGCTTATTTCAACTTACTTTAATAGCGGCGGCGTGGCGAAGCTATGGTAGGGCGCCGGCGAAGGCAGATGCGTCCACTCCAGGCTGTCGGCGCCCTCCCACTGTTTATCCAGTGCTTTTTCGCCGCTGGTAATGCACTTAATGACGACATACAGGAACAGCAATTGCGACAGCCCGAAGCCAAAGGCCCCAATCGAAGAGATCGCATTGAACTCCGCAAATTGCAGCGCGTAGTCCGGCACGCGACGCGGCATCCCCGCGAGACCCAGAAAGTGTTGCACGAAGAAGGTGACGTTGAAGAATATCAGCGACAGCCAAAAATGCCATTT
>JANMXV010000335.1:0-1588 GCA_031381325.1 Betaproteobacteria bacterium
ATCATCAGCGCCGCTTCGGTGATGCCGAGTCCCGCACCGCCGAATTCTGGTGGCATGGCGATGCCGAGCCAGCCGTCGCGTGCGAAGGCAGCGTGGAAGTCCTGTGGAAAGCCGCCTTCGCGATCTTTTTTCAACCAGTAGGCGTCATCGAACTGCGCGCAGATTTTTTCGATGGCGGCGCGGATGACGCGTTGGTCTTCTGTTAGAGAAAAGTTCATATAAAACAAATAGTTATGAGTTAGTCACGCCCGCACGTCGCAAACTCTCAATCTCGTCTTCACTATACCCCGCCTCACGTAAAACCTCGGCACTATGTTCCCCCAGACGCGGCGCATGCAGCCGCAGTTCCGGCTGTGATTTTGACCAGGTGGTCGGAATATCCATTTCACGAATGCGGCCCTCACTGGGGTGATCCGTCATTTTGAAGAAATGCGTCGCTGCGTGATGCGGATCGTCCAGCAAATCGTCCAGCGAGTTGAGCGGCATCACGGGAATATCGGCTTCGTTCAGCGCCTGCAACCATTCAGCCGATGTGCGCGTGGCCAGTTCGCTCGCCACCCACGCGTAGGCTTCGTCAAAATGGCGCGCGCGGTTGGTGTGCGAGTTGAAACGCTCGTCGCTTTCAAACTCCTGCTCGCGGCCCAGCAGCTTGAAGAAATTGCGCCACTGCTTGTCGTTGTAAATCAGCAGGCACAGGTAGCCGTCGCGGGTTTTGTAGGGGTTGCGATATTTGGTCAACAAACGCGGGTAACCCATGGGCGCGATTGGTGGATCGAAAGTGCGGCCACCCATGTGGTCGCTGAGTATGAATTGCGTCAACCCTTCAAACATCGGAATTTCAATCGCTTGTCCTTCGCCAGTGCGCTCGCGGTGAAACAGTGCTGCGAGGATGGCGTGTACGGTATTCAGCCCGGTGATGCGGTCGGTAACCGTAGACGGTACAAAACGCGGTTGATCGGCGCCTGCCTGCACCAGCATTGAGGGCAGTGCAACCATGCCCTGAATAATGTCGTCGTAGGCAGCTTTGGCGGCGTACGGACCGTTCTGCCGAAAGCCGGTTGAACCGGCGTAGATGATGCGCGGATTCACTGCCGCGACATCTTCATATGCGAGCTTCAGACGCGCCATCGCTTGCGGGCGCACGTTGTAGGCCAGCACGTCGGCGGTTTTGAGTAAGCGCATTAGCGCGGCATGGCCTTGAGGATTTTTCAGATTAAGGACAATGCTGCGCTTGTTGCGGTTCAGGTGCAGGAAATTCGCGCCCATGCCGGGGTTACGCTGGGCGGCAACATAGCGGGTGTTGTCGCCTTCCGGCGACTCGACCTTGATCACATCGGCGCCGTAGTCGGCGAGGATTTGCGTGGCGTAGGGGCCGAGTATGACCGAAGTCAAATCGATAATCCTGACGCCGGTGAGGGGACCGCTCATGAGTAAAACTGCTCCTTGAATGCGCCTGCCGCCAGACGCCGCCAGAATCGTATCACTATTGGAAAATTCATTCAGGGCGATGAGGGTGAATGTTATACTCTGGCCGAAATATGAATCGCCTATCCTCTCATCGCGCCTATTGTTTTTCCAAATCATTCAC
>JANMXV010000505.1:0-13877 GCA_031381325.1 Betaproteobacteria bacterium
TGCCGTTGCGCGCGGGCATGCCGCCGAAGTCGAAGGCTTTTTCGATGTGTTCCTCGTCGCGCATCCAGCACGACACGCCGGAAGCTTGTTGCACGGTGTACGACAACAGGTATCTGCATTGATCGTAATTCAGCTTGGCGAGCGCGCCCGCCGCTGCTGCCGCGCCGAACATCGGGCCGAAGCTGTGCGTGGAATGGCCGGCTTCACGAAAATCATGCGCGTGCAGCGACAGCGACAAGCGGCTGCCCACATCGTAGCCCAGCGCCACGGCGCGCAGCAGTTGCGTGCCGTTGCTGTGCTCGCGTTCGCCCATCGCCAGTGCGGCGGGCACCACGCCACAGCCCGGATGCGTGAGCGACGGCGCGTGCGAATCGTCGGTCTCGTCGGCGTGAGCCAGCATGCCGTTGGCCAGCGCCGCGTGTTCCGCCGTGGTCACAAACTTGCTGCCGATGACCACCGATTGCTTGGCGCCGCCCAGCGTCTTGATGTACGAAATCGCCGCACGCCCCGGCGGCAGTCGCGAACCGGAGATCATGGCCGCCATGGTGTCGAGCATATGGTGCTTGGTGCGCTCGACCACTTCTTTGGGCATGGTCTTTTTGGTGGCTTGCGAGATGTAAGTCGCAAGCCTCAGCATTACGGAAGAGATTTCGGGTTTGGATTTTTTTGCCATGGGTTGCTCCTGAAAATGTTTTCGAGTTACTTCAAAAGCTTCCCTCATCCCCGGCCCTTCTCCCGGCGGGAGAAGGGTGCAAAGCCCCTCGCCCCCTTAGAGAGGTTGGGGTGAGGGAAAAGCTGCTCTGTCACACCGATAGCGTCCGTGAAGGGAAAGTTAAATCCCTGCCGCCGCTTGCGGTAACTGCGCGGCATCAGTAAGTGCTGGGAATTGCCAGCATAGCTCGATCAATTGCTTAGCCTGCGTCGTGGGAAGCACGCCCTCAACCAGCCCGCGGAATTTTTCTTCAAGATCGGCGTCGCTCATCGGACGCTCGGTGCTGCCAAGTGCATGCAGCACATGTTTATCCAGCACGCGGCCGTCGGCGAGGTCAATACGCACATGCGCTTCGAGTTTGCGGATGGCAGCATCGGCGGTGGCGTCTATCTTGTCGCGCAACGCCATTACCACCGAGTCACGCACCACCTCGTCGGCGAACTGCGCCTCAAGCGCCGCGCCGCGCACGATCGCTGCCGCGCAAGCGTGAAACACGCTGAATTTCCCTTGGAGGCCATCGCGCGGTTTCTTGTTAGCCGTGAGTTCGAGTACCAGCGGATTCACGCGCAGCGCAATGCGTTTGATTTCATCGCCGCGCAAATGGTGCTCGCGTTTCAGTTGCAAACAGCCGTCAATGGCGGCATGCACTACCAGCCCGCAGGCGAAGGGCTTGTACATATTGCGCGACAGTTCGTAGCTCTTGCCCAATCCTTCGGTGATGACTTTCGGATCGAATTTGCTCGACATCACCTGGCCGAAACCGCGCATGCCTTCGATGCCCGCGTCGGCGCTGGTGAAATTCTGTTGCGCGAGCAGTGCCGCAGCAAAGCCGTTACGCGCAGCGCTGCCGGGATGAAAACTCTTACACATGGAACCGAACATTTCGCGCAAGCCGGCTGATTGCGTAGCGGCGATGCCGAGCGCCCAGACCATTTGTTGTTCATTGAGCTTGAGCAGTTTGCCAACGGCCGCCGCCGCGCCGAATACGCCGGCGGTGCCGGTGATGTGGTAACCTTGGTCGTAGTGTTCGGGAAATACCGACAGACCGACGCGCACCTCGGTTTCGACCCCCAGCGCGAAAGCGTGTATCAGTTCCGCCCCGGATATAGGTTGATCCGCACGCCACTCTGCGAACGCCAGCAGGGCGGGCCATACCGGCGCGCTCACATGCACTGCGCGCGCGTGGGTGTCGTCGAAATCGAGTACGTGCGAACTGATGCCGTTGATCAGTGCAGCGTGCAACGCATCGACGCTTTCGCGGCGGCCGGCCAGTTGCGCTTGCGCGGGACCGAAGAATGGCTGCAATGCCGCGACCGCGTTATCCACGGTCTCGTGATGCGATGCGCCGATGGCGCATCCCAGCCAATTGAGCAGCGCGCGCGATGCTTCATGCACCACCTCGCGCGGCAAGTCCTCATAACGCGACTCGATCAAAAACCTGGCCAGCGTACGCGTGACATTCATTTATTCCACCCTTTGCAATGAACCTGCCCCAACCAGCAAAGCCATCTTTGGAAATCCTTGATTTCAAGCGTGTTTTATACGTGGGCGAGTAGCGGCGCGCGGTGAGCGCGACGGCTGGGGAAATTCTAGCACGCAGGACTTACACACAACGGCTAAAATACCGCCCTTGCACAAACGACGGAACACAACGCCACAATGAGCACAAAGAACAATCCGCTGGTCGGTATTGTCATGGGCAGCACCAGCGACTGGGACATCATGAAACAGGCTGCCCAGCAATTGAAAGACTTCGGCGTCGCGTACGAAGCGCGTGCGCTGTCGGCGCACCGCACGCCGGAGCTGCTGATGGAGTGGATCGACACGATGCTTGCGGGCGGCGTGCAGTGCTTTATCGCCGGCGCGGGCGGAGCGGCCCATTTGGCCGGTGTAGTCGCGGCGAAAACCACGCTGCCGGTGCTGGCGGTGCCGATACCTTCCAAGCATCTGGGCGGACTCGATTCGCTATTGAGTATGGTGCAAATGCCCAAGGGCATACCGGTGGCGACTTTCGCTATCGGTGACGCCGGCTCGGCGAACGCGGGCTTGTTCGCGGTGTCTGTGCTCGCATTGCAAGACGCCGCGCTGGCGAAAAAACTCACGGTGTTCCGCAAAAAACAAACCGAAGCGGTGAAAGCCGCGAAGCTGCCTGACCTGTAATCGAATCATGGCCAACAACGACGCAATACTCGAAACCAAACTCGGCAGCCTCCCCTTCCTGCATCGCGGCAAGGTGCGTGATTTGTATGCAGTCGGCGACGACAAGCTGCTGGTGATACAGACCGATCGTCTCTCCGCCTTCGACGTGATTCTGCCGACACCGATTCCGGGCAAGGGCCGCGTGCTGACCGAGCTGTCGAATTTCTGGTTCAAGAAATTGAGCCACGTCATCCCCAACCATCTCACCGGTATCGCGCCGGAATCGGTGGTATCGGAAGCTGATCGTGCGCAGGTCGCCGGGCGTTCGATGGTGGTTAAAAAGCTGAAGCCGCTGCTGGTCGAAGCAGTCGTACGCGGCTATCTCATCGGCTCGGGCTGGAGCGATTACAAAAAAACCGGTGCGGTGTGCGGCATCAAATTACCCGAAGGTTTACTACAAGCGCAGAAACTGCCACAGGTATTGTTCACGCCGTCATCCAAGGCGCCCGCCGGCCAGCACGACGAAAACATCACCTTTGCCGATGTCGAAGTAATCGTTGGCGCCGAACTCGCGGTGCGGGTGCGCGACGTATCCATTCTTCTTTATACCGAAGCGGCGGATTTTGCCGCCACGCGCGGCGTGATTATCGCCGATACCAAATTCGAGTTCGGTGTCGATGCTGACAACAACCTGATGCTGATCGACGAAATCCTCACGCCGGATTCGTCGCGCTTCTGGCCCGCCGCCGAATACCGCACCGGCATCAGCCCGCCGAGTTTTGATAAGCAGATTATCCGCGACTGGCTGGAAACTACGACGTGGAACAAAAAGCCGCCTGCGCCGATGCCGCCGCCGGAAGTGCTCGCCAAAACCTCGGAAAAATACCGCGAAGTGCAGCGGCTGCTGACGCAGTAGCCGCGCGCCGCACACGGTGATGACGCGCGCTATCGGCAACCTGTTTCCGGAGCTTGAGAAAGACCTCAAGGCTTACACCACCGGCATCCTGCCGTATCAGGATATCGTCGCGCTTATCGAGGGCGGGCGCATTAGCGCCGAATCCCCCATCGCTGACGAGCAGATACAGCCGGCAAGCATCGACCTTCGGCTGGGAGCTACTGCGTGGCGGGTGCGCGCGAGTTTTCTGCCAGGCAAGTCGTCGGTCGCGGCAAAGATTGCGCGCCTCAAGATGCACGAAATCGACCTTACGCGCCCCGCGGTACTGGAGCGAGGCTGTGTCTATATAGCCGAAATCATGGAGGCGGTGAAGCTGCCGGCAGACATTGCGGGCAAGGCAAATCCCAAAAGTTCTACCGGCCGGCTTGATGTTTTCACGCGCTTGATTACCGACGGCGGCGCCGAATTCGAGGATGTCGCAGAAGGTTATCGCGGAAAGCTTTACGTGGAGATTGTGCCGCGCACTTTCAGCGTACTGTTGCAGCAGGGTACGCGCCTGAACCAATTGCGTTTCGTACGGGGCAATCCTGCACCTTCGGACGCCAAGCTCGACGAACTTGATCAGGAACTGGCGCTTGTGTATTCCGACAGCGAGAGTCCGCAGCCCGCCATCATCAAGGACGGCTTGCGCATATCCGTCGATCTCGAGGGCGACACCAGCGGCGGCATCATTGGCTATCGTGCGAAGCATCACGCACCACTCATCGACCTCAGCAAGATCGGCTATTACGATACGCACGAATTTTGGGATCCAATCACGCGCAACGCTGCCGGCAACCTCGTGCTCAATCCGGACGATTTCTACATCCTGGTGTCGCGCGAACGTATTCGTATCCCGTCGAATTTTGCTGCTTCGATGGTGCCGTACGACCCGTCAGTGGGCGAATTCCGCATACATTACGCTGGATTTTTCGACCCTGGTTTTGGCTATGGGGCGAATGACATTAACGGCGCACGTGCGGTGCTCGAAGTGCGGTCGCACGAAGTACCGTTCCTGATTGAGCACGGGCAGGACGTGGGCCGCTTGATTTACGAGCGCCTGCTCAGTGTCCCGCAGAAGGTTTACGGCTTGAATATCGGCTCCAACTATCAGTCGCAAGGGCTTAAGTTGAGTAAGCAGTTTAAGGCGCCGATTGCGGGCTGAGGTGCGCCCGCATAACGTTTGCTAAACTCTCGTAACTATTTTGACGACGAACGACATCGCCCGCGCAATAGCCATCTTGCGCGCAGGCGGCCTGGTAGCCTTCCCCACCGAAACCGTCTACGGCCTCGGCGCCGACGCCTCCAACCCCGAAGCGATAAGAAAAGTGTTCGCCGCCAAAGGGCGGCCGCACGATCATCCGCTGATCGTGCATGTCGCCAGCGCTGCGCAACTGACCGATTGGGCGCGCGAGGTTCCACCGGCAGCACACACCCTCGCCAAAAAATTCTGGCCCGGCCCGCTGACGTTGATACTCAAACGCGCGCAAGGCGTGAGCGATGTGGTTACCGGCGGACAAGACACCGTCGCCCTGCGCGTGCCTTCGCACCCGGTTGCGCAAGCGCTGTTGCGAGCTTTTGGCGGCGGTGTGGTCGGGCCGTCGGCGAATCGATACGGCCGCGTGTCGGCCACCACGGCTGAACACGTGCGGCAGGAATTCGGCGATACGGTGGATTGCGTGCTGGATGGCGGCGCCTGCGACGTGGGCATCGAATCCACCCTTGTGGATTTGTCGGGCGCAAAGCCGGCGCTGCTGCGCCCCGGCTGGATCACCGCATCAGAAATTGAATCCGCCCTCGGCATATCGCTTGCCGCGCCCAATGCACAATCCCCGCGCGCACCCGGCACGCTGGCCAAACATTACGCGCCGCGCACCCCATTAATGCTGGTGGAGACTGGCCTCATCGATGAACTCGCGCGCAGCTTCGTGCGTCAGGGCAAGCGCGTGGCCGTGCTCGCGCGCAACGCGCGGCAACCGCTGATCGACAATCTGATGTGGATCGCCGCGCACGAAGCGCCCGCGGGCTATGCGCATGATCTGTACGCCAACTTGCGCCGGCTCGATGACGCGGGCTGCGATGTGATACTGGTGGAAGAGCCGCCGCTGGCGATGGAATGGGCGGCGGTGCGTGATCGCCTGGGGCGCGCCGCGGCGGGCGCGGGCGCTGAAGCGGACGATTGAGCCCACGCTTCGCCGCGGCCGCGAATGAAAACCTGAATTACGCGGTAACCCGGTTCCGTCCCGAATTTTTAGACTGATATAGCTTGCGGTCGGCGTCGTTCAACAACGCCGTGGCGGACTTGAACGCCGGCTGGTTCTCCGAAACGCCCACCGAAATTGTTTGCTTTAATTTGGTGCCGTCAAAAACGAAGTCGTAATCCGCCACCGCTTTGCAGATGCGTTGCGCAAGCTCGGCGGCGGTGCGGCCATCCGCGTTGGGGAGAATCGCGACGAATTCCTCGCCGCCAAATCGCGCCAGGATGTCTTCCGCGCGCATGCAGGATTTCGCGACTTGTGCGCATTCGCGCAGGACGTAATCGCCGCAATGGTGGCCGTGCGTATCATTGACGTTCTTGAAGAAATCCAGGTCGTAATAGATCACCGACAACGGGCGGCCGTAGACCCGGCTTAATTCGAATTCCGATTCCAGGGTCTCGAGCAAATACTTTTTGTTGAAAAGCTGCGTGCCGGCGTCGACTGTCGCCATGCGATAAATTTTGTCGTGAAACGCGCTTTCGATATTGTCATTCGCAAAAAATTTCAACAGTACGGAGCCCGCCTTCAGGATGTCGCCATCCTGCAGGGTGGTTCGGGATTGCACGCGCGCACCGTGAATGAATGTCCCATTGGAACTGCCGAGGTCTTCGACTGCGGTGGTATCGCCGCTTGAAAAAATCTTCGCGTGCTCGCGCGACACGCTGTCATCCGGAATAACGATGCCATTGGTGGGCGCGCGTCCGATGGTGATTTCGGGGGCATCCAGTAAAAAGCGGCGTCCCAACGCGTCCCCGCTGTATTGAATCAGGCAGGCACGGCTGCGGGTTGGCGCCCGCAGGTCGGTCGGCTTCGCGCCACCGGTAATTCTGGTCTGAATGACTGAAGTGGCGTCCAGGTCGCTCTGCCCTTTCAATGACTCACTCATTTTCTCACCCATAGCCTCGCAGTTTACCGGTAGATGATATCAGGCATTAACCCTTAAGCCGATTAACCAACGTTTTTGCAATCAGGGTAAGCCCGGAAATTTCCGGGGCGGCCTTATGCGCCGGCTCTGGGCAGGTAGCTCCTGCCGGCTCGGCGGCCTGAATTCGCGCACGCAGGTTGTCCGCGAATGTTGCAATCAACTGTGCTGAAATCGCCGAAATCATACCCACGCCGCGCCCGTACTGCGCAATCTGCCCCGCGAGCTGCAATTCGCTTTGCATAGTCACTTGCGTGCCGTTGGCTTGTTCTTGCAACGCAAAGCGGGTGACGGTGATGGCATTGCCGCGTCCCTTGGTTTCCGCCCAAGTTGCTTTGACCGCGCCACTTTGCGTGGCGTCGTCGCGATCCTCGATGCGCAGATTGCCTGAAAACACCATGGTCAGCGGCCCCAGCTTTACCGTCACGCGCCCTTTGTATTGATCGGTGCTGATCTGCTCGATACTACCCGCGCCCGGAAAGCACGCGGCAGTTTCGGGCACATTCATCAGCATAGCCCACGCCGCAGCCGGCGGCAACGGCACATCGAACGCGTTATTAATGTGCATGTTATTCAATCCGCAAAATTCAGTTTCCGCTGTTCGATAATGCGTTTGAAGCTCGTGATATCCGAACGCACTTGCGCAGCCAACTCTTCGGGCGTGCCCGCGCCCGGCTCATTGCCCAGCGTGCGTATGGTCGCGCGCACCTTTTCATCGGCGAGTGCTTTCACCAGTGCCGCGCTGATGCGCCGCACTGCCGCGTCGGGCGCGTTTTTGGGCGCGAACAAACCATTCCAGCCGTTGTAGCTGAATCCCGGTAGCGCCGCAGTCTTGCCGATAGGCGGCAGATTCGGAATCGGCGCCCAGGTGCTGCGATTGGTTGTGGCGAGGCCCACCACCAAGCCGCCATCGATGAACGGTTTCGCGCCCGCCATAAACATCAGGTGTATGCGCCCGGCCGCCATCTCCGGCATCACCAACGCTTCGCCGCGAAATGGCACATGAATGAGATCGAGCCCGGTGGCCGCCGCAAACATTTCGCCCACCAGATGCTGACTCGATCCGTAGCCGATGCTGCCATACGACAGCTTGCCCTGCTGCGTTTTGGCGTAACGGATGAACTCTTCCACCGTTTTAACGCCCAGCGCCGGCGCCACCACCAGCGAGAACGACGCCTGGCACACTTTGCCCACAGGCTTCATGCCATTCAGGATGTCGAACGCCGCTTTCGGTCGCGCCGCGAGATTGGCGGTATTGCCCGCGCTTGCCTGCGCCAGCGTGTAGCCGTCCGGCGTGGCGTTCCCTACGCGTTCCAAGCCGATATTGCCGGTGGCGCCGGTGATGTTTTCCACCACGAAATGCTGACCAAGATCCATACGCATGGCGTCGGTGACGGCGCGCAGGCACAAGTCCGATGGGCCGCCGATGGCGGTGGGTACGACCACGCGAATGGGCTTCTCCGGAAAAGTGGCCGCAGTCGCGGAGCCGGCAGCGAGTGCAATACACACGCCAACAAGACTAAGCAAGCTGTTCATTGTGTGCGTCCTCGTGCATGTTCACCCAGCAACTCAACAATGCGTTGCGGCGATAGGGGGGCTTCCGCAATGATTACACCAAAAGGCGACAACGCATTTTCCACCGCGCTGATTATCGCCCCGATCGCGGAGATAGTACCGCCTTCGCCCGCGCCCTTAACCCCCAGCGGGTTCAGCGGCGACGGCGTTTCAAGATGCACCAAATCCACATGCGGCACGTCGGTGGCCATAGGCAGCAAGTACTCGCCAAAGTTAGTGGCCAGCGGTTGTGCGTTCTCGTCGAAGACCAGGCGCTCGAACAGTGCATTGCCCACGCCGTGCGCAACGCCACCCACGACTTGCCCATCGACCACCATCGGGTTGATCACGCGCCCGCAATCGTGCGCGACGGTATAGCGAAGAATTTTGACTGCGCCGGTTTCGATATCGACTTCAACCTCCGCCACATGCGTGCCGTTGGAATACACCGCCTGATCGGGCGTGAAGTGTGCCGTATGCTCCAGACCCGGCGGCAATCCGCCGGCCATCGAGAATCCCGGCATGCCTATGGATTTGACGGCAATTTCGCGCAGGCTCTTTTTGACATCCGGCGCGCTCTTCAGGCGCACGTAGCCGTCCGCGAGTTCGAGATCATCTTCGAGACATTCCATCATGCCGGCGGCGATTTTTTTGGCCTTGGCGGCAACTTCCATTGCGGCAATGTGTACTGACGACCCCGCGTTGACAGCCGTGCGCGCGGCAAAACTGCCGACACCCAACGCGTTCATGGCGGTGTCGGCGGTAACCACGGCGATGTCGTTGAAATCGACACCCAGTTGATCCGACGCAATCTGCGCCAGCGTGGTTTTGTGCGACTGGCCCTGCGGCGTGGCGCCGGTGTAGATCACAATCTTGCCGGAGGTTGCCACGCGCACGGTGGCGCTTTCGTAGGGGCCAAGTCCGGTGGCTTCGACGGCGTTGGCGATACCGATGCCAATGTAACGGCCGTTCGCACGCGCTTCGGCTTGCCGCACTAAAAACCCTTCATAATCAGATACTTGCAGTGCTGCCGCCTGGCACGCCGGATAGTTGCCGCTGTCGTACGTGACTGGCCGCCCATCGCGAAAAATGATGCCCACCTGGTAAGGCATCTGCTCCGGCTGAATAAAATTACGCCGCCGCACCTCAGCACGGTCGAGCTTCAGTTCGCGCGCCACACGATCCATCAGACGTTCCATTGTCGTCACCGCCTCGGGCCGCCCCGCGCCGCGCACCGGCGTAGTCTGGATTTTGTTGGTGAATACCGACACCACATCCAGTTTGAAATGGGGCACCACATACGGGCCCGGCACCGTGGTCGCGGTAATCCACGGCAGCACGATGCCCCACGGCACATACGCGCCGGTCTCGTGGATGAGCTGCCCGCGCACGCCGATGATTTTGGCGTCGGCATCGACGGCGATTTCCATGTCCCAGTACTGGTCGCGCTCCTGATGCGTGGTAAGGAAATTTTCGCGCCGGTCTTCGATCCATTTCACTGGCCGGCCTAGCAGGCGCGCCGCTACGGCAACGTTGATGTACTCAGGATAAAACGACCCCTTGGGACCGAAGCCGCCGCCGACGTCGGGCGTGATCACGCGCACCTGATGATCGCCAAGAGTATCAAACATTTCCAGCATGCTGCGCTTGATACGGTGCGAACTTTGCGACGATACATGCAGCGTATACCCTTGCAACTGGGCATCATACTGCGCGACCACGCCGCGGCACTCCATGGAAAAAGGCCCGCCGCGATGCTGGTAAATTTTTTCGCGGAACACGTGAGCCGCGCCGGTAAACGCCCTGTCGGTGTCGCCCACCTTGACCGGAAAGCGTGCTGCTACGTTGGATTCCGTACCAAAGTGTGCGAGCGGCGCGCCATCCTCCAGCGCGGCGCGGCAATCGTTCACTGCCGGCAACGGCTCGTAATCAACCTCCACCAGTTGCGCGGCATCCTCGGCGATATAGCGGCTGTCAGCGATCACACACGCCACCGGCTCGCCGGCGTAGCAGGTTTCGTCTTTAGCAAGCGCGTAAGGCAGCAGAGGCTGCTTGATCGCCGGATGCGGCACCAGCAGCGGCAGCGTCTGCCGCCGTATCTCTTCGGGCAGATCGGCAAAAGTGATGACCGCATGCACGCCCGGCAGCGCCAGCGCCGCAGCTTTATCGATGCGGCCTACTTTGGCGTGCGCGTACGGGCTGCGCACAAAGGCGGCGTGCAGCATTTCGGGCAGATGAATGTCGTCTACAAACTGGCCTTCACCGCGCAAGAATGCGGGGTCTTCTTTGCGTTTGGCCGACGCACCGAATCCAGTAAATGATCCCGTCAGTTTTTCGGCGCCACTGGTTCTCATAGTGCGCCCTCCCGCATGCGCTTCGCCGCATCAAGCGCAGCCGCAACGATGCCCTGATAGCCCGTGCAACGGCACAGATTGCCGGACAGCGCTTCGCGTACATCGGCCTCGTTCGGATGCGGATGGTCGCGCAGAAATTCCGTCAGCGTCATCAGCATGCCCGGCGTACAGAAGCCGCATTGCAAGCCGTGGTTATCCTGAAACGCCTGCTGCAAGGTATTGAGTTTTCCCTCGTTCGCCAGCGACTCCACCGTGGTGACTTCCTGCCCGTCGCACTGCACCGCCAGCATCAGGCAGGCGCGCGCGCTGATGCCATTGACCAATACCGTACACGCGCCGCACACGCCGTGTTCGCAACCGACGTGGGTGCCGGTGAGTTTGAGTTCATGCCGCAAAAAATCCACCAGCGTTATGCGTGTTTCAAGGGTGGATGTACGCGCCTTGCCGTTGACGTTCACTGTGATGGTTCGTGTATCAGCCATGTTGAATTTCTCTTGCCCGCGCAGCGGCCTGTTCAAGCGCGCGATAGGTCAGCACGCGCGCGAGGTGTTGCCGGTAAGTGGAGCTTACATACGCATCCGCCATGGCTTCCAGCTTTTCGGCTTCAGCGGCGGCGGCTGTGAATGTCGCTGTATCCGGCTGTTGTCCGCGCAGCGCCTGCTCGATGGCAGTTGCTCTTGTTGGCGCGTGGCTTAACCCTGATAGTGCGATGGCGGCATCAATGATGTTGCCTTTTGCATCGAACTCCATCAGCGCAGAACACGCGACTATCGCAAAGTCGCCGTGACGGCGCGCGAATTCCACAAAAGCGTGACCATTCCCATGGCCGGGCAAAGGAAATGTCACGCCTGCCAGCAGCTCGTCGGGTTCTAGCGCGGTAGTCATATAAGCTGCGGCAAAGTCCGCGAACGGAATATCGCGCGTGCCGCGCCTGGACACCGTGTGCATCGTCGCGCCAAGCAGGGCTGCGGCATTAACCAGTTCCGCCGAAGGATCGAGATGACACAGCGAACCGCCCAGCGTGCCGCGATTACGCGTTTGCCGGTGCCCGACATGCGCCAGCGCAGCCTGCAGCAGCGGGCAGTGCTTTCCGATTTCGGGTGAGAATTCGATGTCGCGTTGCCGCGTCATCGCGCCAATCGTCAGCGCGTTGCCCTCGACACGGATATAAGCGAGTTCGCTTACCTTGTTGAGATCAATCAGGGGATCGGGCATTGCATAACGAAAATTCATCATCGGCATCAGCGATTGCCCGCCGGCGAGCATGCGCGCATTCTCATGCGTGGCGAGCAGATTGACGGCCTCGCTGATGCTGCGCGGGTCGTAATAGGTGAAGGGGGCGGGTTTCACTACAGCTTCTCATGCTTCGCAGTCGGCGTCTCCGGATTCAAATCGTCCCGCCGCCGTTTGATCGTTTCCAAACCATTCGCCTCCCAATCACCGACGATAGTGCGTTGCGCAAAGCGCTCCCAGGTCTCCGTCCAGTCGCCCAGCGTATAGCCGTGCCACGGCCCCTTGGGTGAAAGTGCAGGCAGCTTCAGCTCTTCCCACAGGTGTTTTGCGTGCTCCATGTATTCCTTGCCGGGCAGGGCCAGCGGCGCCATCGGATGTTTTTGCGTGGCATCGATGAGCATCGTCGATTCCGATTTATTGGGACCATACTGCGATCCCTGCACGCCGCGCCGGTATTGAATGATTTGCACGTCTTCCGAAGGGGTCGCGCGATACGCCATCGACCAGAACACGGCGTCCGTGCTTTCCGGATCAATGTCTTCGGAGACGCCGATGACGATTTTGCCGCAGTCCGCGCGCAACGTTGCTGCACCCTGCAATCCGCGCCACACTTCGGTGCGCACCGTGTCGCGCGTATATTGCACAAAAATCACCGGTCGCAGATTCGACAACGGCTCGTGCATCACCACGCGCTTCACGCCTTTGATGCCCAGCGTGTCGCGCAAATGGCTGAGAAACAACGGTTCATACGCAACCTTCTTCACCACGCTCGACTCGCTCGGCGTGACCTGACTGATGATCGCGGAAAACACCGCGTGTCTGCGATGCGTGATCGCGGTCACCTGCATCGGCATGTTGTACGCTTCCAGCGCGACATAACCGTTGCTCTCCCCGAAAGGCGCTTCGGGCTCGAGCGTGGATGGGTCGATCAAGCCCTCGACCACAATTTCCGCATCCGCCGGCACGTTCAAATCATTCGTCACGCACTTCGTCATGCGTATCGGCTCGCCGGCAAGGCCGCCCGCCACCGACATTTCATCCAGATCGACCGGCAGTTTTTGCGGGCCGGTGAAAAACACCACGGGCGAAGTGCCCAGCACAATCGCGATCGGCATCATTTCCTTGCGTTCGCGATACTTGAGCCAGTGCAGCCAGCCGCCCGCGCCGCCCACGCGCGCCACCATGCGCACCACCAGGCGATCGGTCGCCTTCAACGCCGCGCGGTAGGTGCCCATGTTCTGTATGCCGCTTTCCGGATCGCGCGTCACGCACAGCGTCGCCGTGAGATAAGGCGCGGAATCGAATCCCGGCGTCGACACTGGCACCGGCAGCGCCGCCAGCCCGCCGCCGGGTTGGCGCAACGCGTCGCCGGTGATCACAACTTCCTGACAGGCGGGCTTTTCCACAGACACAGGCGCAATCGGGTTTTTAATCGCATTAACCCAGGCCTTGCCGATGTCTTCGACCTTTTGCCCCATGCCTCGCGCGTAAATTTGCGGCGATGAGGCATACACGCCTATCGCCACCGGCATGTCGTAACGCCGGCCCTTGGCATCCACCACGTAAGTAAACAAAAATGCGCGCCGCTGATCTTCCGCCACGCCGCCGACGAATTGCCAGCGCACCAGCGGCTGCAACTCGGTGTCCTTGTTGATGGGCCGGTCCACGCGCACCAGCAGGCCGTGCTTTTCGAGGTCGGCGAGGTGTTGTTGAAAATCGCGGGCGGGTTTGAGTTTCGGTTGGTCAGGCATAGGGGCCTCGTTTCAGTCTT
>JANMXV010000346.1:0-3530 GCA_031381325.1 Betaproteobacteria bacterium
CCGCGGGCGCGAAGACGCCATACCAGCCGTCATTGGTGAATCCGGGCAGCGACTCGGCAATCGTGGGCAGCTCGGGCATGCTACGCAATCGCTTGGAATGGCCGGTCGCGAGCGCGCGGATTCTCCCCGCCGAGACTTGCGGCTGAGTGCCCGTGACGCTGCCGAAGAACGCGTGGATGCGGCCCGCGATGAGATCGATCACCGCCGGGCCGGCGCCTTTGTAAGGCACGTGTACGAACTTGGCGCCGGTCGTCGTGTTGAGCAGCGCGACGCTCAAATGGCCCACCGACCCGACACCGGGCGAGCCGAAGTTGATTTTGTCCGGCTGTGCTTTCGAAAGCTCGATCAGCTCATTGGTGTCTTTCGCCGGCACGGAAGGATGCACGACCAGGAGTTGCGGCACGTAGGCCGCGAGTCCCGCGGGCGCGAAATCCTTGACGGCGTCGTATTCAAGCTTGGTTCCGAAGGCGGGGTTGGTACTCAGTCCGGAGGAGGCGCCGAGCAGCAGTGTATAGCCGTCTGGCGCAGCTTTGGCTGCAAGCGTATGAGCGATCGCAGTGCCTGCGCCGGGGCGGTTATCGGCGACCACCGGCACGCCGAACTTGTCCGAAAACCAGGCCCCGAACGCGCGCGCAAGCGGATCGGCGGAACCGCCGGGCGGAAACGGCACGATGAAGCGGATCGGCCTGCTCGGGTAAGTGATCTCCGCTGCTTGAGTAGCTGCGGCTGCAGCGAGGAGCGCGAGACCTGCGGAAACGCTTCTCAACATCGAATGTGCCAACATGGTTATGTCTCCTCCGCCGGGATGGGTATAGACATCAAAACCCTTTTTTCACCAACCGGCAATCTATCCTCCATCCGGCGAACAGTCAATTGCGTGAGTATGCGTTCGATGACATCAGGTTCTTCATCCCTGTCCTGAGCCTGTCGAAGGGACCGCAATAATCTTCAATTTGCCGCGACAATGCGTGCAGCGCTCAATATAAATGTCGAACACGCGCTTAAGCAACCGCGCCCAGGTCATACGCACCGGTGCGCTGTGCGCGTGATCGCAGTCACCCTCGCCCGCCGTTGTAGCCTGCGCAGGCTTTGGCGCCGCCTTCGAGCGCAGCTTCACATTCGGCGCCAGCACCCCGTGAAAGCGTATCAGGTGCAGACGCGGCCTTGGCGCCAGTGCGGCCAGCCGCTGCATGAACTCCATCGGTGACATCACGATGTAGGTGGGGCCGTTGTGCCACGGCGTTTTGAGTTTGAGCACTACGTTGCCTTCGCGGTTGACGGATAGTCGTTCGTTGGCAATCGCCGGGCGCGTGATGTAGCGGCACAGTTGTTCGATGCCTTGCCGGTCATCGGCCTCGCAGCGCACGCCTGCGTGCAGGCTGAATCCGTGGGCGTTGGCGCACAGCACACCGCGCAACGGCCTTTGATCTGGCGGGTGTCGCGAACGATGCGGTTCGCTGCGCTCACCACATCCTACAATGCTCAGCACTTTGCGCCCTGCTCTCGGCCCCATGGCAATGCGCCAGGTGCTCGATGCGGCTTGCAGTGGCGCGAGCGCGTTGTCCGGGTCGATGCTCTCAGTGCGCGCCATGTAGGTGATACCGTCCTCCTCGACAAGATGACCGAGGCGGGTCAGTAACTTCATCTGTACTTATATATAGCTATATGATGTACTCGGCTTATCACACGCGGCCCTTGGCTTGTCATCAGAAATCGCATTAAAAACATGTAACTAGCGCGCTCTTCCGCTATAATCTCGCGTCCCGTTTATCGAGCAATTCACGCAGCGTAAGTCTTCGCCGCACTGGCTAATTTCATGTCCGAACCGGCATCCCTCAGCCGCCGCACGTTGTTGTTTTTAGCGCTGCTCTTGGCGGTAACGTGGTTCGGCACGCTCGATATGCGCAAACTGGTGCGGCCCGACGAAGGCCGCTACGCCGAAATTCCGCGCGAAATGGTTGCCACCGGCGACTGGCTGACGCCCCGCTTAAACGCCATCAAATACTTTGAAAAGCCGCCGCTGCAATATTGGGCGACGGCGACCGCCTATAGCGTTTTCGGTGAACATCATTGGACGGCGCGGGTGTGGCCCGCACTGACGGGCCTGTTGTGCGTGCTGCTGGTTTACTTTGCCGGTGTGCGGCTGTTTGGCGCGGCGACCGGGTTTTACGCCGCGCTGATTCTGGCCAGCAGTCCGGGGTTCATTATCGTGGCGCAAATCAATACGCTGGACATGGGCCTGACGTTGTTCATGACGGCGACGCTGCTGTGCTTTCTGCTGGCGCTACGCGACACCGCTACCCAAAAAAGCCCGTGGATGCTCGGCGCGTGGGCCAGTGCCGCCTTGGCGGTGCTCAGCAAAGGATTGATCGGCATCGTACTGCCCGGCGGTGTACTGCTCGCTTATGTCATCGTGCAACGCGATTGGCGGCTGCTTAAGCGGCTGCGTTGGGGTTGGGGACTGCTGGTCTTTTTTGCGATTGCAGCGCCGTGGTTTGTGCTGGTGCAGCAGGCCAATCCTGAGTTTTTTGATTTCTTTTTCATACGCGAACACTTCGCGCGTTTCGCCAGCAAGGTGCATCGGCGCGAAGGCGGCTGGTGGTATTTCCTGCCGATACTGGTGCTTGCCATGCTGCCGTGGATCATCCACCTGCCGCGCGCACTGTTGAGCGGCTGGCAGGATACACAACTGCGCGGCGCATTCCAGCCGCAGCGTTTCCTGGTGCTGTGGGCGGTGCTGATTTTTATGTTCTTTTCAGCCTCGGGCTCCAAGCTGCCTTCGTACATAGTGCCTATTTTCCCGGCGCTGGCGCTGCTGATTGCGCATACATTGACCACCGCCAGCTTCAAGGCGTTGCTGTGGAATGCGCTGCTGCTGGCGGTGGGCGCCGCCGCGCTCATCGCTTACGCACCCTATGTGACTGGCTGGGCCAATGAAAAAGTCTCCGCTGAACTGTTTGCCTTGTACACGCCGTGGCTGCTGGCGGCGGGCGCGGCAGGACTTGCGGGCTACGTGGCTGCCGCTTGGGCGAGCCGGCGCGGCATGCGGCACGCAGCGATCATCGGCATCAGCCTGGGCACGCTGGCCTTGTCGCAATTGGCCACGCTGGGACATAATGTACTGTCGCCCGCCTATTCCGCCTATAACCTGGCGCAACAGATCAAGCCGCATCTTGAAGCCGGAATACCTTTTTACAGCGTACACAACTACGAGCAAACGCTGCCGTTTTACATTAAACGGCCGGTGACGCTGGTGGAATACGCCGATGAGATGGCCTTTGGATTGGAACAAGAACCCGCGCTATGGCTGCCCGATATACCGGGCTTCGTCAAAGCCTGGAACAGCCACAGCCGCGCGCTGGCCATCATCGAACCGGCGACCTATGCTAAGCTCGAAAAGGATGGTTTGCAGATGCAAGTAATCGGTAGAAATATCAGGCACGTCGTGGTCAAAAAACCCGACGCGGCAAAATAGTACGAACAGTACGTTAGGGGAATCAGGCCATGAGCGCCCTGTCGTTTACGCTGGT
>JANMXV010000569.1:0-5430 GCA_031381325.1 Betaproteobacteria bacterium
AGCCAAACTCGGTTACAACCGTGACGGCAAGCGCGGCAAACTGCAGGTCAACTATGGTCTGCTCACCGACCGGCGCGGCTGCCCGGTGGCGGTGTCAGTGTATGAAGGTAACGTAGCCGACCCGCAAACGCTATTGCCGCAGGTGCTGCGCTTAAAGCGCGACTTTGGCATCGAGCAAGTGGTGCTGGTGGGCGATCGCGGCATGATCAGTCAAACGGCGGTGGAGCAGTTGCGCACCCATGAGGGCTTGGCGTGGATCACTGCGCTCAGGAGCACGCAGATTCGCCAACTGGTCGAGTGCGGGTCGATCCAGATGGGGCTGTTTGATGCGCGCAATCTGTTCGAGATCACCCATCCGGATTATCCGCACGAGCGCCTGGTGGTGTGCCGTAACGAGGCGCGCGGTCGTCTGCGTGCGCATAAGCGTGAGGCGCTGCTGGCGGCCACGCGCGAGGAGCTGGAGCGGGTGCGGGCGATGGTCGGGCGCGGTGCGCTACGCGCAGCGGGCAAGATCGGGGTGCGGGTGGGCAAGGTGCTCAACAAGTTCAAGATGGCCAAGCACTTTGAACTGGACATCGGCGAGCGACACTTTAGCTTCAAGGTGCTGAGCACTTCGGTGGCGGCGGAAGCCGCACTTGATGGGCTCTACGTCATCCGCAGTCCGCTGACCCCCAGTGAGATGGACGGTGCCGAATTGGTGCGCACGTACAAGGCGCTGACTGCGGTGGAGCGGGCGTTTCGCACCCTCAAGACGGTGAATCTGAAGATTCGCCCGATTCATCACCGCACGGAAAACCGTGTGCGGGCGCACATCTTCCTGTGCGTGCTGGCCTATTACGTGGAGTGGCACATGCGTGAGGCGTGGCGCGAGTTGCTGTTCGCCGATGAGGACCAAGCCGCGAAGACCACGCGCGATCCGGTGGCGCCTGCGCAGCGCTCAAAGGCTGCACAGCGCAAAGCCTCGACGCGCCGCCTTGAAGACGGCACGCCGGCACACAGCTTTCGCACTTTACTGGATGAACTCTCCACCGTCGTGCGTAACACCTGCCGAACCTGCGGCAGCGGCGATACCGCACCAAGCTTCGAGATAGTAACCACCGCGAATCCAAAACAGGCGCGCGCTATAGAACTGCTCCAAACCATCACTATGTAGCCAGAACAACTACACCTCAGACGCACATAAGATTATGATGCTAAAGGATAATTGCGTGATTCCGGAAAAGGAACTTCAGGCTATACGTGACATCGGCTAGTGTGAGACTCACTGAATCGCGGGCAGATACACCCTCCCACATTACGCTTGCTCCGACGACACCGTGCCGCGCCCGTACCTCAACGTCAAAACCATCCTGCATTGCAACGATCCGGTACCGTGCTGCGCGCCGCAACAAAAACCCGCGGATGAAACCGGGCTGCTCGAAGGCATCGCCGGGTGCGCCGAAGTATGGCGTGCGCTTGATGCCTGCGGCATTCCCGACGTGCTCGGCGTGTGGAATCACGAATCCGGCCCCGCGACCTGCTTCACCGTAGTGCAGATCAAGTGCGCACCCCGGCCACGCGCGCAATGTGCTGCACATCGCGTCAAACTGTCAGGGCGGCGCTTATACCGGCAAGTGGACCATTGTCATCGATGCGGACATAGATGCCGGCGACCTCGACTCCGTGCTGTGGGCGATATGCACACGCTTCGACCCGGTGACGGATATCGATCTTGTTAAAAAAAGCCTGGGCCTCCAAGCGCGATCCGCTGTATCTACCCGGCAACTTCAACAACCGCATCCTCATCGACGCGTGCATACCGTACGACAAGTATCTGGCGAAAAGTTTTTCGCCGGTGGTCGATGTCAGCGCGGGCTTGCGCGCGCAGGTGAAGGTGAAGGTGAAGTTTCCGGGGATCAAGTTTCCGGCGTCGTAACAGGTAAGCGTTTAGATTTGAACTGACTGCTGTTGGCAGAATATTTGCTTGGCGACCGGCGAGTTTCGACCCCTGAGCCGCCCGTCGTGCTCAAAAGAAGCAGACTTTCGTGGACTTCGCTAACCGGCCCTCAAGAGACGCTAACGAACTGGCGGCGTTGCGGCACTGAGCGTCCGGTCTAACGTCGACAGCGGTCCTTCACTTCACGAGCGAATACAACACAATGATTGCCGCAACATACTCGTGCTCGGAGGCAAGGCAGCCGGCGAGTCAGTCTGCGTCGGACGTCAAGCAATTCGGGATTGCCCAAAGCGTCGGGTTTTCCACTTTGCCCATCAATTCGGCCGATAGTAGTAGATTACCCTGACTAACACTTGCGCTTGAAAAGTTCGGAAAACTGAGGGGAATCAGAACAAATGTCTGAACTGGAAGGAACCAGGACACCGATAGAGGTAATCGAACGAATTCGTGACGAAGAGTACTTGCTCGACATCGAGGGCGAGTCAGACAAGGTCAAGCGCGGAGCGAGAAGTCTTCAGAAAAAGCTCAACAATGCGCTGAGGTTGCTTTCTGAGGACCTTAATTCAAAGCAGACCCATTTTGTTCTGGAACTGATACAGAACGCCGACGACAACGACTACGGCGTAGGCGCCGTCCCTAAGCTCACTTTAGAGTTAAGACCAGAGCGTCTGGTAGTTGTGAACAACGAGAAAGGCTTTACTGAGAAAAACGTACACGCCCTGTGCAGTGTCGGTGAGAGTTCAAAAGTCAAGAGGTCCGGATACATTGGTGAGAAGGGTATCGGATTCAAATCGGTATTCACGATCTCGAACGCACCCGAAATACCTTCGAACGGATATCACTTCCGATTTGATCGCGCGGACGAGGCCAACCTGCTTGGCTACGTCGTGCCGCACTGGTGCGAACCCGTCGGCGATGCTAGAGAGAACGTCACTACCATCATCCTTCCCGCCAAAGATGGCGTCCGATTTAGTTTGGAAACGCTGGACGACCTTGATGCAACGCTGCTCTTATTTCTGTCGAAACTAAGGCAGTTAGCGATTGTGGTTGCCGACGTCCAGATCACATACTGGCGTACAGACCGTAAGGGTGTCTCTTACCTAACGACAAAGCGCGAAAGCACGGGTGCGCCAACGCAGGTGCAGGAGATGCGATTCGTCCGAGTCGCGGTGGCGTTCACTATGAGTAAAGTGATGGACGAAAAGCGCCCCGACATCCACACGGCCTCTGTGGTTCTGGCTATTCCCGTGGATGCGTCCGGAGCAGCCGACCCTCAACCCACTTCGCAGGTCTTCGCGTTTCTCCCTATTCGGACGTTCGGGTTCAAGTTCTCGATTCAGGCTGACTTCATTCTTAATTCCAGCAGGGAAGACATTCACACCGACCGACCGTGGAATCAACTGCTCCGCAATGCATTTCGGTGACTTTTGGCGAAGCTGTGGAACAGTTCAAGAAGAGCGATGCACTTGCCTTCAGTTACTTAACGCTCATACCGAGCGATACCGAGATCTTGGATCCTTTCTTCAAGCCTGTTGTTGCGCAAATCATAGCACTGTTGAGTAAGGCGCAGTGCTTACCCTCTGCCAGCGGGGCCTGGAAGGTCCCAAAGGAACTTCGATATGGCGGCCAGCGCTTTCGGGAACTATTCCCACCTGCATTAGCCCTCGAACTATTCGGCTATGACTACATTGACCCGCGCGTACAAGGCGGAGACGACTTGCTCCAGAGGCTCGGGGCGAAGCCCATCACATATGCTGACTATGTCAACGTCTTCAAGTCGCATGGAAATTGGCTCAAGAAGCAGCACCAGGACTGGAAAGCCGCGTTCTACGCGCAACTGGCTGACTTGGATCCGCAAATACTCCTCAGGCTCGGGCTGGCCAATACGCCTTGCGTGCCAATCATCACTGGGGACTTCGCTGTACCCGCGACGACCAGCGTGTTCTACCCGCTGAGTCGAAAAAAGAAGTATGGCTTCGAGTCAGAGTTGACGATTGTAGACAGCGAGCTGCTCGACAAAGCAGCCGCGCATTCATCGCGTGTGAACGATCTCTTTATAGCGCTCAAGGTCAAGACTGACGAACCTTATGACCTCGTGACGTCGCACATCCTTCCCAGACACGAAGGCGAGTCTTGGATGACTTCCGAGCACAAAGCTCTACTTGGTCACCTTCGATACATCAAGGATAAGCTAAGCCAGTACGTGACTGGGGCGATTTTGGCGGGCAAGACTGAAGCCCAAGCAATTGCAGACATCCGAGACGGGTTATGGGTTGGAACCAAGCAGAAGGGCGACGGAAAGTGGGTGTTCAACCGAGCCGAGACTCTCTACTTTAGCAAGGAATATGAACCGACCTTCTGTATTGAGACGTTGCTCGGTGCGGAAATTGCTGACGAAAGCATAGTCTCACCGGACTATCTTGTAAGTCGAACGAAGGATGTCGTGGCGGCGGCTGAATCGTGGCGAACATTTCTCAGTCTAGTAGTTCGTTCCATCAATATAGTTACAGAATAGGTTATAATGGCCATGATCTTTGTGCAACTCTTGACGGAGGCGATCATGGCGGGAAAGACCAAACGTGCGGCACTGGTGTTGACGCGAGAGCAAAGAGCGACGCTCAAGGAACTGGCCCGATCGAGAACAGCGCCGGCGCGCGAGGTTGAGCGCGCCAAGGTATTGGTCGGCTACGCCGATGGCATTTCGATGACGGGCTTGCAACGCCAACTTGGAGTCGGGCGCCCAATGATCTACCGGTGCATCGACAAGGCACTCGCAGGGGGTGCGCAGATGGGATTGAAGGACGCCTATCATCGTCCGCACGAACCCGAGATCAGCGATGAGGCCAAGGCTTGGGTGGTGAGCATCGCCTGCACCAAGCCCAAGGATCA
This sequence comes from Betaproteobacteria bacterium, assembly GCA_031381325.1. Lineage (GTDB taxonomy): Bacteria > Pseudomonadota > Gammaproteobacteria > Burkholderiales > SG8-41 > UBA5216. The sequence continues at coordinate 4,826 of JANMXV010000569.1, forward strand.
TGGTTTGGCTGCGGAACTTTGGACGATCTCCGGGCTGGCGCGGTTTGTATCCGAACTTGCCGAAGGCGCAGGCTTTTCCCGTCTGGCGCGTGCAGGCAAGAGTACCGTATGGCGCATTCTCGACGAGAACGAGATCAAGCCCCACCGGATCCGCTACTACCTGGAAAAACGAGATCCGGAGTTCGACCGCAAGATGCAAGAAGTCCTGATGGTCTACCGGGACGTCTCGCTCTACCGCGAAGGGGCCGTTCATGACGCACGGCCCGAACCCATCTACACCGTCAGCGTCGATGAGAAGCCGGGGGTTCAGGCCCTCGGGCTGACAGCACCTGATCTGCCACCGGTTCCGGGCAAGGCAGCTGCCATTGGGCGCGACTACGAATACGTGCGCCATGGGACCGTGTCGATCCTGGCCGGAATCGATCTGCACTCTGGCCATATTTTTGGCAACGTGGAAGACCGGCATCGCAGCGTGGAGTTCATCGCCCTGCTCCAGCGACTCGATGCGTACTACCCGGCCGCGGCAATCATTCGTGTGGTGCTGGACCATCACTCGGCCCACATCTCGAAGGAGACCATGGCCTATCTCAGTACCCGGCCGGGGC
>JANMXV010000618.1:0-5946 GCA_031381325.1 Betaproteobacteria bacterium
ATAGTACCGAAGAAGTTACCGAACAAAGGGTGCATGCTGCCCGGCGGAGGTGATGGAGGGAAGGGGGATAGCCGCAGGGAAGGCCGGAGGGAACCCCGCATGCCGGACACAGAGCCGGGTAAGTGCGTCGAAGGGACTCGACGGCATACGCGACGCGCCACGCAATCCATCGCAACGCATTCGCGTCATCACTTGCGGCAGGAGCCGTATGCAGCAATTCTGCCAGTACGGATCTGTGCGGGGGGCGACGGGTAACCGTCGTCCCTACCGCGACATTTCCTATACCCGGATACATGACTTCGTACAGTGACATTGATGCCTCCCCACTTGTGATTGGATTGTGACTGGCCCGCACCCAAATCGGACTTGATCAGCGCGAGCGTCGCTCAAATAACGCCTTGGCCGCGCAGTTCGTCGATCTGACTTGCGCTGTAGCCGACTCCACCCAGGAGGACTGAGGTGTCTCGTCCCAGTTGCGGCGGCGGCGTTTGCACGTCCGGCTGCCCGCTGGCGAGACGAAATCCCAGACGAGGCACAGCAATATCACGGCCGACGCCAGGCACATCCTTGAAGTGTTTGACGAACTGGCGGCTCTCAAGATGCGGATGCCGGGCAATTTCCGCGACGGTGAGTATCCGCCCACACGGCACGCCGGCGGCGTTGAGCAGAACCTCCCACGCCTCGGCGCTCTTTGACTGCAACGCTTGTTCAAGCACCTCGCGCATCTGCTGGCGGTTTGCGATGCGCGTGGTGCGTTCGGCGAAGCGTGGATCAGTCCTCAACTCCGGCATGCCGATGACTTCGCACAGACGATGGAAATGCTTGTCTTCATTGTTGACGATGTTCAGTGCGCCATCGCCCGTGCGGTAGGTGCCTGACGGGCTGGCGTTGGGATTTTCATTACCCTGGGGAAAAGGAACGTATCCCGTATTGAGGTGATTGGTAAACATCCACGCTCCCATCGAGGCCAGCGAAGCATCGAGCATGGAAACATCGATCATTTCCCCGGTGCCGCTTTTTTGCTTGCGGTAGAGCGCGGCACATATCGCAAACGCCGCCGTGATCGCGGCTGTCGCGTCACACACGGTGTAGCCCGCGCGGTTGGGGGCCGTGGTGGCGTCTCCGGTCAGGCTCATCAACCCGCAAAATCCTTGAATTATCTGATCGTAGGCATGCCGCTGCGACAACGGGCCGTTCTGCCCGAACCCGGACACCGCGCAGTAGATCAGGCTGGGATTGATGGTCTTGAGCGTGTCGTAATCCACCCCCAGTTTTTTGGTGACGCCAGGCCGAAAGTTCTCGATCATCACGTCGGCGTCCTTGATCAATCGGTAAAAGACTTCCTTGCCGCGCGCGTGTTTGAGGTTGAGTGTCAGCGATTTCTTGCCAGCGTTACTGGCAAAGAAGGAGGCGCCCATGCCTTTTTTGCCGAGCGCGACATCGGTGCCGAACTTGCGTGCGGGATCGCCGATCCCCGGCACTTCAATCTTGATCACCTCGGCGCCCAGCATCACCAGTTGATAGGTCGCCAACGGGCCGGCGATGACATTGGTCAGATCGAATACGCGGACTCCGTCTAGTGGCAATGGCATAGGTCTTCCCGTGCAATACTTGCGTGGTATTCAGGCAGTTTGTTCAAGCAGCTTGTTACTTTAACATGAGCAAACTCGTAGCCCCTGGTTAAGCAATGGCGGACAATAACGCGAAGCGACGCCAGTAAAGTAGCCAAATTGCACATAGCATCCAACCCCATGCAAAAAATCATCCTTGCCCTGATGCTTGCCTTGGTGGCAACCGCCCTGCGCCCGGTGGCGGCGCAATCGTACCCTGCAAAGCCGATCCGCTTTATCGTGCCTTTTCCGCCGGGTGGCGGCAACGATCTCATCGCGCGCGAACTGTCACAGCACCTCACCGAATCGTTGGGCCAGCCGGTGGTGGTGGATAACCGGCCCGGCGCCAGCACGCTCATCGGCGCCGAAGCTGCTGCAAAAGCGTCGCCGGACGGCTATACCCTATTCATGGGCAACAACAGTACGCTCACCATCAATCCCCATCTGTACAAGAAATTGCCTTACGATGCGGTTAGGGATTTTGCCCCCCTGTCGCTGCTCGCTTCGGCGCCGTTCGTGCTGCTGGCACATCCTTCGGTGCCGGCGCAGTCGGTAAAGGAATTGATCGCGCTCGCGCGCCTGCGACCGGGGCAACTCAATTTCGGCTCGTCCGGGCTGGGCATCGCCACACACTTGGCCGGGGAAATGTTCAAACTGATGGCACGCGTGGACATTGTGCATATCCCCTACAAGGGTGCCGCGCCTGCATTGACAGACCTCATCGGCGGGCAGATCGAGTTGCTATTCAACAACGTGATTTCGGCCATGCCACATGTACGTTCGGGCCGGTTGCGCGCGCTCGCGGTGACCAGCAAAACGCGCAGTCACGCGCTGCCACAAGTGCCCGCCGTCGCGGAAGCGGGTTTGCCGGATTACGAGGCCAGCGTCTGGTACGCCGTGCTCGCCCCCGCACGCACGCCCGCGCCCGTGCTCACACGACTGCACGGCGAGTTTGTCAAAGCGCTACAGCACCCGCGAGTTCAGGAGCGCCTGGCCAGCGACGGCGCAAGCATCGTAGGCAGTACGCCCGAGGTGCTGGCACGCACGATCGAAGCGGATCTCGCGCGCTGGGGCAAAGTGATCAAGCAGAACAGACTCTCGTTCGCCACACCGAATTGACGGGGCCGCGAAGAGCCACGAAGACTGCCGGTTGCGTTTTGCGCAGGAGCGTGAAGGGTCAGGTCTCCCGTATTGCGTGGAATCGTCTACTCGCTTGACACCGACCGGCCAATGGGCAGCCCCTTTTAGCTTTAGTCAGACCCCGAATTTGATTGCCCGCCGACCCGCAACACTATGCCGCTTCCTTCATCGGTTGCACATCGCGCTTGATTTTTGATTCGAGGGTTTGTTGCGCCACTTGCAGATCGTAGTGAGCCTGCCAGTTCAGCCAGGATTGCGCATCGGCGCCGAAGTAGCGCGCGAGCCGCAATGCGGTGTCCGGCGTGATTGCGCGCTTACCCGCTACGATCTGTCCAATCCGAATCGGTTGCACGCCCATCGCCCTGGCCAGCGCATATTGCGTGAGACCATACTCGGTCATCAACTCCTGCAAGAACAAGCCGGGATGCACCGGCAATAATTTTTTAGCCATCGCTGACTCCGTTTAGACATCATGAGCGTCAGGTCTCCCATTTCCCATTCCGGGCGCGGAGTCATATTTTGCGCTATCACATCGCAAACCGGACGCAAAGTAGTTAAGGCAACCGGCGCACGTACCGAGTGACGCGAGGGGCAGGGGCGGATGAAGACTTCCAGGGGCTATAAGACAGCATCCATTAAGTTAAAATACTTAATAAAAACAAATACTTATATCATATTTTTATCGGAGTCCGGCGCCTAACACAGACGGCGCGGATCAGCAGCCACTTCCCGCAAACCCATTTCGTCGTTCACACGGGCCGCACACACTGCGCCGCCACGCCATTCGACATCCTGCCGCGGCGCAACCTTGTGTCCCATCTTCGAGAGTTGCTCCGTAACCACTATCACTGACGTCACGCGCGAGCGATGTGTGCGGGCGAATGAATTTGACAGGCTTGCACTACGATGATGTAACTCGAGTTTTTTATCACATCATTTGAAGTCATCAAACGGATTAATAACTGCAACACCGGTCGGCGCAAAATGCTTCACGTTTCGAGTCACCACTGTTAAGCCATGCGTCAGCGCTGTGGCAGCAATCAATAGATCAACCCCATCGTGCCCCAGCTTGACCGAGAGCCGTTCCCATAGCCGGGCGGCATTTGCAGACACCGGCAGCACGTGGTCGTCGTAAAGTCTTAATAACGCCTCCAGCCAAAGCTCCAGTTCGGCGGCAAATTCCGCATCGGTTTTGCGTACCCTTTCAATGCCACGCTCGATTTCGCTAACACTGACAACGCTGATAAATAGCGTTTCCGCCTTTTTGCGCTTGTATCCATCGCACGACCTTGCGCGATGGTTTGGTTTTGCGCAGATCCGAGAGCAGCACGGTGTCGAGCAAAAAACTCACAACTCGATGTCACGCAGAGCGAGCTTGGACGGCGGCGTGACTCGCTCAGCTTGAGCTGCGCGATGTCGCGGCATAGCCAGTAGATGCGCAACAAAATTCGCTGCGTCCTTTTTTGCGCTGTTCTTTAACGCGACATACGCTTTCTCGGAGAGCACCATCACCGCATCCTTGCCGCGCCGCGTAATCCGCTGTGGATTGCCACGCAGCGCCGCCTCTACCAGTTCGCTAAGTTGCGCCTTGGCCGTTTGCAATTGCCATTGAGCTTGTCGCATGGATAACCCTGCTTTTCACGTCGCCGGCGAATGTGTCAATTTGTTCTGCAGGCGTTCACGCACCTGTTGGATGTAGCTGCGCAGCGCGTACAGTTCGTCGGTAAAGGCGAGCGGCACCACCACATTTGCAGCCTGCGCATCAAGCTTGTTCAGTTCGTTCAGCAGATCGGCGGGCTTGGCGGAATTCTGTGCCAGCGCATCCTCGATCTCCCGCAAGTGCCGGTACCAACGGAATACCCGCGAGCGCACCCGAAAGGTATATAGCGGCGGAACCCACCGGGTCAAAGGGATCAGTATCGCGATAATCGAGAACCCCACCACCCACATGCGGTCGATGAGGTTGGCAAGCCAGAACGGCAGGTAGCGCTGCAGCAGCGGCGGCCCGCTACGGTAGTAACGCTCAGCCTCGCTCGCCAACGGAAATTGCGTGTTCTGCGGAGACGGAAACTGGTCCGCTGGCCCGAGCCATCCCGCACCGCCGTGGATTTTGCGCGCCGCCTGTACGAAAAGCTGCTGGATCGCTGGATGTGTGCCCTGGCGTGCGACAAGTATGGAGGTGGTAGCGACCATGGGCACGTCCTGGGCCGGAACGTTCATCGCCAGATCTGCTATACCCCGCGGCAGGCGCACCGGGCTCAAGAATGACAACTTGCGAGAGTAAGCTTCGGCCTGAGGAAACTCCAGCAGCTTGATGCCCGGTGCGTGCAGCAGCATCTGCACCATCGGCGACTCCGGCGCCGACGCGATGACGATCGCGTCCAGTTCATTGGCGATCAGGGCCATCACCGCAGGCGTCAGTTCCTGCCGGCTGCCCTGCAGGCTGTCTGCTTCCACACCACTGGCGTTGAGCAGCTTTGCCATGACGTTCGGAACCCCGCTGCCGCGTGTGCCGATGTCCACCCTCCATCCCCGCAGCTCACTCAATTGCGTGAGGTTTGCTTCAGGATTAAATCGCTTGGCCGATTCCGCCCGGTAGAAAACCCATACCGGTTCGAAAAACAAACTGCCCAGCGACACCAACGGCACACCGCTGGTTTCCTCGTCGACTGCACGCAGTGCTTCGCTGGACCCGCCGCGCACGAATCCCAGGTCCACCTGATCTTTACTCTCGCGCAGCAGGTGCAGGTTCTGCGCCGAGCCCTCGGTCTGCTTCAGTACAACTTCGATACCGTAGCGCTTCAACTCTGCCGCATAGCGTTTTCCGAAGGCAGCGTAAGCGCTATCTGCCGGTCCTGTCGCCAGCACAACCCGTTTGGGCGGCGCCGGGTCAAGCATAAAATACGCTGCTAGCAGCAACAGCACTGTCAGCAGCACGAACGGACCGGCCGCGATCACAATATCGCGGACGGATATCAACGTAGTTTGAATAATTCGAGGCATTTGATCATTCTCTTGAGATAGTTTCCGGCTGCTGTTCTCCGCTCCAGGGAGAATAAACACAATTTGCGCTTGCCGCTATCTTGAGGCGAAATTCGAACACACGCAATGGACGTCATTCCGCTTCGTGCCGGTGATATTGCCGGGGGACGCCGCGTATTGACCGCGCGCACTGCCGCGACCTGCAAAGGCCGAC
>JANMXV010000670.1:0-1667 GCA_031381325.1 Betaproteobacteria bacterium
TGCGGAGCAGTTGCCTTTGGTTTCTGTCTGGCAGCGCGTCTGCGAGTTCATTGTGACTCATGTGACCGGATTTAACTGGCTTGCACGACAGCATTTGCCGCAATTGATGCGTTGCACATAGGGTCAATAGCCGTTTTTAGGTTGATTGCAAATGAATCAATGCGTTAGCTTTTGTGAATCAGGCCAGTTGGTGAAGTCGGGTTAGTCGGGAATTTTCCTCGACTGCCAGGCCGCCATCTTTAACTAACCGGCTGCCCGGGGGAACTCGCCCTTACGACGCCATCGGCGAGCAGCTTGTCGATTTCTGCTGTGCTCAGCCCAGCTTCGCGCAGGACTTCGACGGTGTGCTCGCCTACATGCGGTGTCGGGCGACGGTTCATTGCCGGTGTTGCCGAGAAACGCATCGGCGTCCTCATGGCGCGTACTTTGCCTTCGGTCGGATGCTCTTCGATCTGGAAGAAATCCACGTCATCCAGGTGCGGGTCGGCGAGGAGGGTCTCAATGGTGTGCATCGGTGCGGCGGGAATGTCGGCTTGCGTGAGTAGCGTCAACCATTCCGCACTGCTGCGCGCCGCGAGGGCCGCTTCCATCACGTCGTAGAGTTCTTTCGCATGGGCGGCGCGCTGCGGTCGTTGGGCAAAGCGCGGGTCCGCCTTCAATTCGGGCTTGCTGATGAGATCGCAGAAGGTGGAAAACATCTTGTCGCCACCCGCCATAACGCAGATGTAGCCATCACGAGTCTTGTACGGCCGCCGATCGAACATGCGATTTCTGTTCTTGGTCTTGGTGGGCGGTACGAAATAGTTGTCCCACAGGTGTTCGGACAGCACCATTTCAGCCATCATTTCGAACATGGGGACTTCAACTTCCTGACCCTGCCCGGTGCGCGCGCGATGCAGCAGTGCGGCCAGGGTCGCATTGGCGAGATAGACGCCGCAAACGCGGTCGGCCATATTGACCGGCACAAACACGGGCTTGCCGGTGATCTCGCCGAGCAGGGCCGGCAAGCCGGAGAGGCCCTGAATCACATCGTCATAGGCCGGTCGCCCGGCATAGCGGCCGTTGCTGCCGAATCCGACGGCATAGCAATAAGCGATGTCGGGCTTGACCTTGCGCACGCCCTCGTAGTCGAGACCCAGACGCACCATGGCTTGTACACGACTGTTATGCACGATGGCATCGGCGGTCGCGGCAATCCGCAGGAAGGCATCACGGCCGGCCGGTTCTTTGAGATTGATGGCGATGGCGCGCTTGGCCCGATTCAGCACGAGGAAGGTGCAACCCATGCCCTTGTTGCGTTGTGGACCGGTGTAGCGGCGCCCCTCGCCCTCGACCGGTTCGATCTTGATCACATCTGCGCCGAGGTCGCCGAGGATCTTGGTCGCGTAGGGTCCGAGCAGCACGGTGGTCAGGTCGAGTATGCGCATGCCTGCGAGCGGGCCGGTGGGTGCTGATGGATGATCAGTTGTCATTGGGTAGATAGCCAAAAGTGCTTCATCAGGGTTTCGTGCAGGTGATAAGCCACTACTGAGTGGGGTCGAGAAGGGCTCTCGCCCTCCCCGCCCTCCGAACCGTGCGTGCGATTTTCCCGCACACGGCTCTCCAGTCGAGAGTTTCCACTTCGGGATTGACCGTCCAACACAGTATGACGCAAGTGAGGCGCACAC
>JANMXV010000696.1:0-5727 GCA_031381325.1 Betaproteobacteria bacterium
GTTTTGATGCACCTACTGCGCAGGCCACCCAGTTGAGCAATGAGCGCGCGCCTTCGTGGCGCACGGATTCAGGGAGATTCGCGGCTTTGTGTTCGACCAGGAATTTGGCTAGTGTGCGGGTGACTTGCATGTTTTGACCTCAGTGAAATGTGAAAAATTGAAGGAGTGAAGGAGTGAAAAAGTGAAGGAGTGAATGGGGTACCTCGCTTTGGGGTTGACGTACCGCCTTCACATCTTCACCCCTTCACGCCTTCACGCGCTTGCATTACGCTCTTGCATTAAGATACTTCTTCTCCCAATCCTCCACTTCCGCAAGCCCCAGCACTTCGTTGTATTCCTTCAACGACAGCATGCGATCACGCATGGCTTTGGTGTTGCCATCACGTTTCAGCGTACCGATTGCCTCACGCAGTGCAAAGCCGGCTGCATTACGGCCAAGGCCCGGGAATATCGCGATGCGAAATCCCAAGGCGGCTATTTCGGGAACGGTCAATTCACCCAGCGTACCGCCGCCGTCGATGTTCACCAGGCAAGGCGCGTCGATCTCGCTGGTAACACGCTTTAAATCCTGCAAAATGGCCGGGCTGTTTTTCAGTTCGACGAATACCACATCGGCGCCCGCCTTGCGATAGGCCTGGCCGCGACGTATGGCTTCGTCGAGCCCCATGCCCGTTGCCGAATCGGTGCGTGCGATGATAATGAAATCCGGATCACGTCGCGCCGCCACGGCTGCCTCGATTTTGCCCGCGTGTTCTTCCAGCGAAATCACCGGGCGCGAGCCGGGCAGATGGCCGCAGCGCTTGGGCGCGACCTGATCTTCGATGTGTATCGCCGCAACGCCTGCCGCCTCGAACTCGCGCACCGTGTGCGCGACGTTAACCGCGTTGCCGTAGCCGGTGTCTGCGTCGCAGATTAACGGAATGTTCACGCACGCAGCCGCGCGATGCGCATGTGCTGCAAACAACGAAAGGTCTATCAAGCCCACGTCGGGCTGTCCCAACAGCGATGCCGACACGCCATTGCCGGTCATATAAACGGCGTCGAATCCTGCCTGCTCCACAAAGCGTGCGGCGAAGGCATCGTAAATGCCGGGACCGACGATCATCTCGCCTTCGGTTAATCGTTTTCTCAGGTGTTGCCGTGGCGTAAGTTTCATAGGAGTGCCCAGAGTGTTTGCCATCAAAGCCCCAGCTTTTTCTTAATTGTTTCAATTTCACGTATGTCCTGCGTCAACTGCGCCTTGAACGCCGCCGGCCCTTGAAAGCCGTCGAGTTGTATTGTTTTATAAACACTTTTATGGCCTGATGATTTCAAATCGATATTGGGCGATCTTCGCCTCGTCCAGCGTCACGCCCAAGCCCAACCCGCCCGGCACTGACAGGCTGCCCGACGACATATCGATTTTCTGCGTGACGATATCGTCAGACGTTTTCAGCGGCCCCACGCACTCCAAACCCTCGATCACGTTCTTCGATGTCGCGGCGCACATGATCTCGGCCATCGTATTGATACCCAAGCCGAAACCATGACCGACCACACAGCGTATGCCGGCAGCCTCAGCGGTGGCGATCATGCGTCGCGTATTCAGAAAGCCGCCCTGCTTCATCACCTTGACCTTGACGATATCCGCCGCATCGGCCTTGATGATGTTGATCAGGCTCGCATGATCGAGCACGGATTCATCCGCCATGATCGGCAAGCCCAGCGCGTTCGCCTCGCGCCGCACGCGCGCCATGCCGGCAAGGTCGTCAAACGGCACCGGCTGTTCATACAATTGCAACTTGAATGGCGCCACCATGCGCGAAAGCTTGATCGATGTATCGGCATCGTAACCGGCGTTGGCATCGATGCGAATGTTGAATGCCGGGCCGACGGCTTCACGCACCGCTTTCACGCGATCACGATCGGCTTCGATGCCGCCGCCGACTTTGATCTTGCACGAACGAAAGCCCTTGTCCTGCCACGACTTGGTTTCCCTGGCGGCTTCGTCCGGCGGCAATATGCCGATCCACGCATTGAAGCGCACGGTGTCGGTCATCAGTCCGCCCAGATACGCGTGCACCGGCATGCCCGCCACGCGCGCCGATAAATCGACGCAGGCCATCTCAATCGCCGCCTTGGCGTCGTGATAGCCCTCGATCAGCGGCTCTATTTTTTCCAACACGCGATGCACGTTGGTGGGGTCCATGCCCATCACCGCCGGCGCCAGCGTCTGCTGCAACACCCACAGACTCTGCTCGATAGTCTCCATCGAATACCCCGGCGACGGATCGATATTGCCGAGGCCGACCGCGCCGCCGGTGGCGGTAATGCGCACCACTGCGCTTTTCTGAATCGATTTGCTCTTGTAGGCGTTTTTGTATTCGCCGATCAGCGGCACGGCGACGCCAAAGACTTCGACTTTTTCAATTTTGGGATTCATGTGAACTTCCAGTGAGTTTCAAGAGAGTTTCCAATCGGGATGGTTTTGAAGAAAAGGAATCAGTCCGCCGGCAGATAATATCGCACTCACCTCCCGCGGCAGCGGCGGTACTTCGCGCGTAATGCCGCGTGCGGCAACGGATACCATTCCTGCGGCAAGATCGACCGTGATTTCATCGCCCGCCGCAATGCCCGCGATATCGCACGCAATCACCGGCAAGCCGTTGTTGATCGCATTACGAAAAAACTGCCGCCCGAATGCCGGCGCGACAATAGCCGCCACACCCATGATGCGCAGCACGTGTAGCGCCTGCTCGCGCGAGGAATTGATGCCGAAGTTGTTGCCCGCGACGATCACGTCGCCCTGCTTGAAGCGCGAAGCAAACCCCGGCGACAACTGCTCGAACGCATGCTGCGCCGCGTAGTCCGTATTCTTGCCCGGCATGTATTTAGTCGAGCAATGCAGATCGGTATTGATTTCGTCGCCGAGCAGATGCACGCGACCATTAATTAGTGTGATCACTTCACCCCCAAAATCTATTAACCACAGATAAACACAGATGAACACAGATAAAAATCCGCTCCTTTGATTTTGATCTTATCTGTGTTCATCTGTGTTTATCTGTGGTTCAAAATGTTTTTGAATTTACGCTGCCACATCACGCGGATCGGTCACATACCCCGTCAACGCTGAAGCCGCCACCGTAGCCGCCGAGGCTATCCAGATTTCCGACGTCGGATTACCGAGCCGGCCTTTGAAATTACGATTTGCGCTGGAAATCACCACTTGCTTATCACCGGGAATCACGTGACTGGTGATATTGGCACACGCGCCACATCCCGCCGCTTCCACCGACACACCCGCCATGGTCAGAATTTCAAACAGACCTTCACGCATCGCCGCCAGATAAATCTGCCGCGACGCCGGCGTGACGATCATGCGCACACCCCTGGCGAGTTTCTTGCCTTTGAGGATTGCCGCTGCCTGCCGAATATCATCCAGCCGGCCATTGGTGCAAGTGCCGATAAACGCCAGATCGACTTTCTGGCCTTGGACTTCGTTCACGCCGATCACATCGTCAATGCGATGGTTGCGCGCGACCTGCGGCACGAGGGTCGCGGCATCAATGGTGATGCGATCACAATACACGGCATCCGCATCAGCCTTCACCGGCCTGGGCTCGCGCGCGCCGTGCGCCTTCAGCCACGCCATAGTTTTGTCGTCAGCTTCGAGGATCGCGGCCTTCGCACCCAACTCAGCCGCATGATTGGAAAGCGTCATGCGGTCATCGATCTCCATTGCCGCCACGCCCTCGCCGCAATACTCCAGCGCGCAATAGTTCGCACCTTCCGCACCCAGGCGCTTCAACATGGTGAGCGTGACATCCTTTGCCCACACACCCGCTTGCAGCTTCCCCTTGATCTCAATGCGTATCGTCTCCGGCACGCGAAACCACAGCTTGCCGGTCATCATCACGGCGGAAACATCCGTGCCTTCCACGCCGGTTCCCAGCGCATTGAACGCGCCGTAAGTCGTGGAATGCGTATCCGTGCCGACAATCAAATCACCGCAAGTCAGGTGCCCGCCCTCGGGCATCACCTGATGACAAATGCCATCGCCGATGTCGTAGAGCGGTGTTGCATGCTCATCCGAAAACTGACGCATCGCGATATGAATGTTCGCCACCTCCACATTCTGCGGTGGTGAATGATGATCCATCACCAGCGCTGTGCGCGAGGCAAACGGCAATGATGTCTTGCCGAGCTTCTCGATCATTCTCAATGCATTCGATGCGCGCGCATCGTGGATCATCGCAAAATCTACGTTCGCTACTACTATGTCGCCTGCCTTGACGGTTTTGCTACCGGCGTGCGCCGCCAGGATTTTTTCGGCCAGTGTTGATCCCATATTAATCTCGTGAGAATGGTGCAATCTGTGATTTTACTGACATGAACTGTGGCAACGTCCGCAAGGATTAGCCACGAAACTCGCTCTCGAGTCCCTCAAGCGTCGCGTTTTCCGACACGGTGTCGTGCGGTATCAGCATATACCGCCACGGCTTGCCGCCATTAACAGCGGTGTGGGCCGAGGCAAGGCCGCACCATTTCTCGGCGGCTTCTTTTTTCGCCGTTACCTCGGCAATGCCGATCTCGTTGCGCGCCTTCGATTCGAGCATGTAGATGCATGCATGCGTCTCTGCCACGAAATCGGGAACATACTCGGCGTATTCAACGCCCAGTTTGTAGACAATCTGAAGCTGCCCCTTCGCCGGTCTCAACCACTTCTCCGCTTCACGTTCTATGATGATCGAGAGCCTGCGCTCGGTGTCGGACTGAAACTTTACCGGTTCAAACAGGCAGTGTTGAAAGCCGCCGAAAACCATTTTTGATATTCCGCTCTTGTCCTCGATCGTCTGCCGAAAGTCATGCACGGGTTCGCCGGCCTTGGCCGTGTACGCGCTGCCCTTCAGCCTGGTGAAGCCTTTTTTCACTATCACGTCGAAATCCACTCGCGGTTCCTGCTGATGCGCCTGCATCTGAACATGCACGAACGCCGCAATCTGTTTTTGATGATAAATCAAAACATTACGAGTATCGTCCTCGGACAGATAACTGGTGAGGTGCGCCACGACCTGCCCCACAAGGCCGTATAGAAAATCAGCGTGGCTATCGTAGTCAACGTCATCGCGGTCGCTCAATCCGTGTACTACATAGTCTTCCAGTTTGAGTTCATGCGGGCCCTGCGAACTGAAGCTGAGCGTTTCCTGCTCGTGCGTGCGCAGATGCTGGATCAACAGATCGCGCTCGACGGGTTGGTAACGGATACCCGATAAATCCAGCGTAAACGGCGCATAGCTCACCGCCGCCTCACTTCTGGGTTGCACCACGATGCGCGGAATATCAATGGATTGTTCTATCGACAAGCGCGTCGTCTTGTTCACGATTGCAGCGACATCGGGCGCTTCCGCTATCCCGTCCAGTGTCAATTGTGAGGGCGCAATGGCTTCGACGACGTATTGAACGATTCCCCGCTGCACGTCTTCCGCGAGCAAGCACGTCGAACTCGGCAAAGACTCGTAGCGTTCAAGGACTTTGATCGTCGCTTCGGCAACGCGTCTTTCCACTTCCGTCGCGAATACCGGTAACGGAGCCGCACCGCCCGCAACGGCAAGCGATGTGTCGCCGCTAATCATTTGCTCAAGCCGCGAGCGTGATACCACTGTCACCATCGGCTGCAAATCCTGCTTTGGATCAAGCATCACCTGCTGCAACCGCAGCGTGGAACCTGGGCGGTTAGCCTCGTCC
>JANMXV010000729.1:0-4510 GCA_031381325.1 Betaproteobacteria bacterium
CGCGGAGATAGCGACCGCGATGCCGGTATTGGCATACAGCGCGGTGTAGCCGTCAGCCGGCGCCTTCGCCACTACCTCGGCGGCAATGTTGGCGCCCGCGCCGGGGCGATTCTCGAACACCACCGATTGCCCCAGCCCTTCGCCGAGCTTTTGCGCCACGATACGGCCGACCACATCACTCGAACTTCCAGCGGGAAAACCGATAATCATGCGCACGGATTTGCTGGGGTACGCCTGTCCCGAGCCTGTCGAAGCGGGTTGTGCTTGCGCATTCAGCGGCGAGAAAACCAAAACGCCTAGCGCGCTTGCGGCTGCGACTGCAAGTGATTTCAACAATCTAACCGTCACTCCATCGTACCCACGTTGGTTCCGGCAACCAGTTCCATTTCAGTCATGGCGATAATCTCATCAGCGGTAAAGCCCGGCGCTACGGCGTCGATCACAAAACGCTTGCCGTCCCACCGCATCACAGCCAGGTCCGTCACCACATAACTCACGCAGCCCTGGCCGGTGAGCGGATAACTGCATTGCTTGCGCAGTTTGGGGCGGCCCTTGCTGTCGGAGTGCTCCATCACGATGATGAGATCACCCTTGCCGGAGAGCAAATCCATCGCGCCACCGATACCGCCGCGTTTGGCGTCGGCAGTGCTCCAGTTGGCAACGCTGGCGGTTTGATCGACTTCATACGCGCCGAGTATCACCGTGTCGATATGTCCGCCGCGCGCCATCTCGAACGACGTCACGCTATCAAAAAACGAAGCGCCCGGCTGCAACGCCACAAACTGCCCGGCGGCATTGTAAACATCCGCATCGATGTCTTTCTCTTCCGTCACCATTTCACCGTAGCCCAACACGCCGTTTTCCGCATGCAAAATAACGTCGCGGCCCTTGAGATAGTTCGACACCATGGTGGGGATGCCCACGCCGAGATTGACATAAGTGCCCTCGCGCACCAGCCTGGCGGCGTTCCTGGCAATGGCCTGACGCGTCACCGCCGGCTTACCGTTGTAAAGCCGCGGCTTGTCGGAAGGCCGGCGCTCTGGACGGCGGTACGCTTTTTCATCCATCTTCTCCCGGGTGAGTATCACGCGCTCGACAAAGATACCGGGCAAATCAACCAGCTCCGGCGGAATGCCGCCGGGTTCCACGATTTCATCGACTTCGACGATGGCAACGCGTGCCGCCTTACCAAAAGCCGGATTGAAGTTCTGGCTGCCACCGCGAAACTGTACGTTGCCCAAACGATCCGCGCGATAGCCGCGCAGCAAGGCGTAGTCAAGATGTATTG
This sequence comes from Betaproteobacteria bacterium, assembly GCA_031381325.1. Taxonomy (GTDB): domain Bacteria; phylum Pseudomonadota; class Gammaproteobacteria; order Burkholderiales; family SG8-41; genus UBA5216. The sequence goes on from JANMXV010000729.1 coordinate 1,289, forward strand.
CGGTTTCGAGCACATACTGCTTGCCCCCGAAGTCACGCAACGCGCGGCCCTTCACCAGATCGGTACCCACGCTGGTAGGCGAATAAAACGCCGGTATGCCCGCGCCGCCCGCGCGGCAGCGTTCCACTAATATGCCCTGCGGCACCAGTTCCACTTCCATCTCGCCTTTGGCGATTTGCTCCTCGCTCGCCGTCGGCGTGCCCGGCCGCACGGAAAACGCCGCCACTAGTTTTTTCACCTGCTTGTTCTCGGCCAGAATCTGCCCACGCTGCGCGCCCGGATCGCCGAGCGAATTGCACACCAGCGTCAGGTTTTTGGTGCCTTTTTCACGCAGCGCCAGAATCAAGCTGGTAGCAAAACGATGCGCAACACCAAAGCCCGCGATGGCCACCGTTGCACCATCCTGAATGTCTGCGAGCGCCGCTTCCGGCGATTCAACTACCTTGTTCATATGGGCTCTCTCTAAGAATGGGGATAAATTCCGGCGGCCACGCAAGGCACTTATTGTATTGGCCTAATGCTAATGGGAGGCGTCCATGCCGAGCGTCTGCATGAGACCTTAGCAGTCTGGTTTTGCGGCGTCAATGCTAAGTCCATACTACTTTCGCGGCCCCCAGGCGACAATGCGTTGACCTGCCCGAAAAGCAGTCAATTCAGTTCTGATTCAGCCACGAATCTGCCGCTAACAACGTACGAAACCGGCGGAAATCGCTTTGCCGCCCCAGCAGCAGCCGAACCAGGTCTTCAAGCAACTGCTCATTGCATTCCTCAGCCGGAACCGCAAAATCATCACCGCCGGTCCGCAGCAAATTTTTCGCGATCAGCACCAAGCGCCGCTCCGCGTAATCGGCGCGTATCATAACCGCCATGCGTACGGCCTTCGGAATCCGGAATCGCGTCAGCACCGTGGCGCCCTGCGGCCCCCTTTGCTCATCTTCCGCGAAGCGGACGTTGGCTCGCCAAAGCAAATTACGCACCTTTTCCGCAGCGACGGGCATATCACGTTCGACGATCAGATCATCGGGCGAGCTCCACATAATAAATAGCTCAATGCGCTCAATGTGCTCTTTATCCGCGACCAACTTTGTGCGGTAACTGACGAATGAATCGGCATAAGCCAGATCGCTTAACTCCGCGATCCCGGGCAACCGGTAGACGATAGGGTTCGTCGGCTTGATGACCTTCAGTTGCTCCAGCACATCGTGCAGGTAGGCGAACGAACGACGCATGGCGTCCTCCACCACCTGCACATTTTCCGTGTGCAGAGATCGCCGCACGTCGTCGTGCGTGCGCACGATTTCCGCCTGCTTTTTCAGATCATCGAGAAGTCCCACACTTTCCTTTCCGGAAACTCATTCATCGCGCACACACCATCCCGCATCGTGCGAAGTTTACCCGTCGGCATACATTCACGCGATCAAAAGACTAGCAAACCCGATTATGCCACTGCGTCTTTTCCTTGAAGCCGTATGCATTGCAGCAAACTATCCTCGTACTCATGGGATTTGGATCTCAACGAAAGATCTCACCCTCCGGGTGCGAACAGAAATTTCAAGCGCTCTTCATTTCGCCCACCCACAATCGTGAAGTTACTCATCGGACTATTCGCCGTCCGGCAGCCGATTTCCAATTCGTTGCCGGTGATGGTTGGGCCGTACGCGGTTGAATGTCCCGGCGCCACAACGGCGCCCGGCAAATCGTCCAGTTTAAAGAATGGCATAGATACCTCCGAGTCGAGTCATAAGCACGGGAAAACTTTTACCACTGTTCCGTTTCCTCGCCCGCCGCGCGCTAATAGTTTTTTCTGCGGTGGCAACGATGATTTTAGCGGCCGCGGCTCCTCTATTGAGCGCAGCTCACGTAAGTACTTGTTTTAATTAATTATTTTATAGTTAATCACATCTGTTGCGTGCCTCACGCATTGCGTCGTGCACTTCCCAACGCAGCGCCACTACGTTCGGTGCGACCATCAGCGGCGGCAGCGCGGGCGCGAAGTCACTCACCAAAACATTCAGGGCGCCGCTGACGGCACGAACGGATACTGCCAAGATAGATTTGCTGGCGGTTTGAAGCGAAAATACAATGCCGCCCTAGAACCTGCTTACCCACGAAGACAGAACCATGACCTACGAAACGCAACGCGGCGAAGATCGAGGAAGCACTAAAACGCTGCGGCAAAACCTACGAATTTCACACCTGCGAGAACTGCGGGCATGCCTTCTTCGCGGTAGACCGGCCACAGTATCAGGTGCATGCGGCGACGGACGGGTGGAAGAAAGTGTTTGCGTGGTTTGGCCAGTACTTGCACTGAAGCACTGCGTCGCATGAGCGCCTCGGTAATCGGCAAGCTTGCCGCATGGGTGGCAGGCGGGCTGTGGGGCGATAATCATGACAAGCAACGCCGTGCCGAAGGCTTCAACCGTGCCTGGCTGGCGCATAGGAAGGAGAAGCAGTGAGTGAATTTTCGAGAATCATCGGACGGCGGCAAGCGCCTCTCCTGGGCGCCCTGCGCGGGCCCAGCGCGGACGAGCGGGCATGGGTTGCACGCATGGCGCCCGCGCAAACACGCGTGCCCAAGGGCGTCTTTCGCTACAGGAGTTTGCAGGAGGCCAACGCGGACTGGGAACGCTGGCAGGCCGATGCCATCACCGCGGTAGCGAAGCCCGCAGTACCACAGCCATGAGCGAGCCGCGCTTTACACGTCCGGCGCTGTGGGAAGATGTGCTCAATCTCGCCCGCAGACTCAACCACCACGGTGCGCGTTATGTTCTCGTCGGCGGCTATGCGCTGGCGGCGCACGGCCTCGTTCGCATGACCACCGACATCGACATCGCCGTAGCCGCGGACCCCGACAACAACCGGCGCTGGGTGGCGGCGCTGGCCGAATTGCCCGATGGCGTCGCGGCGGAATTGGCGGGGGAGGACGACCCCTTTGACGGTGATCTGCGTCACGCCATCCGCATCAATGATGAATTCACGGTGGACATCATGCCGAGTGTGGCAGGGGTGTCTTTTGCAATCCTGGAGCAACACGCAGAACGGCTGGTGATTGACGGTGAGGCGATCCCGGTTCTCAATCTGCAGGGACTACTCGACACCAAACGACAAAGCGAACGCCCCAAAGACCAGGCCGACGCCGCCCTGCTGCGCGAGGCGCTCGCGCGCTTGTCGCGAGCGCCCGCATCTGAGTCCTGAACAACGCTAACGCCCCCAAATCATGAC
>JANMXV010000773.1:0-2193 GCA_031381325.1 Betaproteobacteria bacterium
CGCATGCCGGACACAGAGCCGGGTAAGTGCGTCGAAGGGACTCGAAGGCATACGCGAACGCGCCAAGCAATCCATCGCAACGCGTTCGCGTCATCACCTGCGGCAGGAGCCGTATGCGGTAGTTCCGCACGTACGGATCTGTGCGGGGGGCGACGGATAACCGTCGTCCCTACCGCGACAATTCCTATACCCAAGATATGTAACTATTTGTTTTTAAACAAAAATTAAAACCATCTTACTTTAGTGGCAACTGCTCGCGCACCATTGCCGTCATGCGATCAGGCGGCGTGCCGGGCGGAAAGAACAGCACGTACTTGCCATTGCGGTCGAGCAGGAAGGTAAACGCTGAGTGCTCAATGAAATAGGTTTTCGAGTTCGGCGGCGTCACTTTCTCATAGAACACTTTGTACGCGGTCGCGATACGACGTATCTCGCCTTCACTGCCGCTCAACGCGACGATGCGTGGATGAAACGCCGCAGCGTAACCACGCAACAGTTCGCGCGTGTCGCGCGCCGGGTCCAGCGTCACGAAAATGGGCTGAACCTGATCGCCGTTTTTTCCCAGCAATTTGAGGGTTTGCGCCATAGCCAGCAGATCGGTCGGGCACACATCGGGACAGTAGGTGTAGCCAAAGTAGAGCAGCACCAGCTTGCCGCGAAAATCCGCGAGGCTCACCCGTTTGCCCTGTGCGCTGGTGAGTGTGAACGGCACGCCGACGGGCGCTTTACCCGACATCAATTCATTCATGAGGCGCACGGCATCAGCGCGGCGCGCCTCCGTCTGGGCTTGTGCTGCGGGCAGCAAGGCCGCGCACAGCACCGCCGCCGCTGCTACGGCGGTGAGCACCCCAAGAATGCGGTTGCGCGCATGCCTGGCTACACGCATGACTGTTACGCGCCGAACACGAACTCCGTACCCGTGGTGGACGTCACTACCTTGTCCGCGACTTCGCTACGCAGTATCGCGATCAGGCTCGGCCCGGAGCAGTGCAAGGGAATGATTACGTCGGGATCGAGCTTTTGCATGGCTTCGACGGTGGTGCGCAGGTAATCATCCGGCGCGGCAAAGAGATGAAACCCGCCGAGGACGGCATGCACTTTTTTTACGCCGGAGACTTCCATCGCCTGGCGCACAGTGTTGATGATGCCGACGTGGCCGCACGACGAAATCACCACCAGCCCGCGATCCTTTAGATTAAAGCAGGTGCCGTGCTCGTGTTTATGCTCGTCGGCAACAGCTTTACCTTCGGCTTTGGCGTTGGCCTCCGGCATGTCGCAACCGACGCCTTTGGTTTTGAAATACTCGACACGAGTGTTGGGCAGCATGCGCTCAAAGCTTTTGCGCTCAATGATGCCGGTGGTGAACGCGTGGCCCATGACAATCGTGGGCTGCTCACAGGTCACCAGCTTGACGCGGTGTTTTTCGAGATCGCGGCGGTCCAGCACGCCCCAGTCGCTGAAGTGGCCCGGTGCGCCACTCGCGGTTTTGCGGTTGCAGAAATTGTCTTCACCACCGGCGTAGAGCGTAAGGTCGTTGGGCAACCTGCTGCGGAATTTTTCGAGATACCCCATCAAGCCGCCGAAATGATCGAAGTGGCCGTGGCTCATGATCATGCCCTGCATCTTCGCGCCGTCGATGCCCATGATTTCCATGTTGTTCATCAGCGCGTTGGGCGTGTAGCCGAAATCGAGCATAAGATGGCGCGTGTCGGTGCCGATGCGTGACTCCAGCGCAAGCGATAATCCCCACTCATTGTGCAGGGCTTTGCGGAAATCGGTGGACGAGATGTAGCCCTTGCGCGACACCTTGACCCACTTATTGCCGCCCGGACGCGGCGTGTCGTAGCTGCTGTCGGTAATCACACGGATGGTAAGGCTATCCACCGTGGGCACGCTTAACTTCGGTGACTGCGCCGACAGCGGATTGGCAATGCCCATCTGCGCGAGGACGGCAGCGGAACCAAGGACAAACTGGCGGCGGTTGAGATTGATTTGCATGTGAACTCCCATGTTATTAAAACGTTGTAAAACTATGTTACTCCACTTTCTCAAAATCAATGCGCTCATTCACCGGTGCGAAGGGGTCAGGCCTTGACTATTGCCAAGCTATCTTTCTGCGCGTGGGTCGGATCGTTCGAAAATTGACGGGATAGGCAATAGTCAAGGCCTGACCATTTGATTGGGCCGGTCGAC
>JANMXV010000367.1:0-2037 GCA_031381325.1 Betaproteobacteria bacterium
GCTGCATCGCTGCAATACATGATCGATGAAGAAGCCGCGCACAGCAGCAAGGGCCGCGTCGCAGGACTCCAGGCCGCACGCGATGCCTTTTACAAGGGCGACATAGCGCAGAAGATCGCGCGCTATCACAAGGACAACGGCGGCTGGGTTACGCTGGAGGATCTTGCCGGATACGAGGTGAGCTTCGAAAAACCGGTGCGCACCAAATTTCATGGTGTGGAGGTCTACGCCTGCGGACCATGGACCCAGGGACCGATGTTGCCGCAGACGCTCAATCTTCTTTCTGGATTTGATCTAAAGGCGATGGGGCATAACTCCGCGGCGTATGTGCATACCCTCACCGAAGCGCTGAAGTTATCGTTCGCCGACCGGCATCGCTATTACGGTGATCCCAAATTCGTCAATGTGCCGCTCGACGTACTGCTGTCGAGTGCTTATGCCGACACGCGCAGAAAACTCATACGTCCCGATGTGGCTGCGCCCGGAATGCCGGCTGCAGGCGATATCGCGGGATTCACAGCAGCACGTCCTTTGCCGGCCGCAACAAAAGGTGATCCCAATCCGCCAGCGGACACTTCTTACGTCGGCGTCGTCGACCGCCATGGCAACGCATTCTCCGCCACGCCCAGCGATGGGTCGAGTGCCATGCCGGTGATACCGGGCACCGGACTGTGTCCGTCGTCGCGCGGCTCGCAATCGTCGACCGACCCCGCGCATCCTTCCGCGCTTGCGCCCGGCAAGCGGCCACGCCTCACGCCCAATCCGGCTCTGGTATTGAAAGACGGAAAGTTATTCATGCCTTTCGGTTCCCCCGGCAACGACGTGCAACCACAAGCGATGACCCAAGTATTTCTCAACATTGTCGTGTTCGGCATGGAACCGCAAGCCGCAGTGGAGGCGCCGCGCTTCGCAAGCTACAGCTATCCCGGTTCTTCGGCGCCGCACGCTTATCATCCGGGACGGTTAAATGTTGAATCACGCGTCGATAAAGCGGTTACGGAGCAACTCTCGAAATGGGGACACAAAGTTGCGCCCTGGCAGGACATCGAGTGGCGCGCCGGCGCGGTTTGCGCAATACGCGTGAATGACGAGAACGGTTTACTCGAAGGAGCGGCCGATCCGCGACGACCGTGTTACGCATTGGGCATATGATGATAACCTGATATTGAGTTGATTCTCGCTTCGGTGGCGACTTTGCCATCCTTGGCGAGACAGATGGCCTTCCACTCGCCGTTTTGCTCGTCGACCATGACCGAAAACGTGTCGTCCCAGAACAGCGGCCGGCGGAAATAGATATCCAGGTCCAGCGTCTGCGGTGTGAAGCGGCGCCATATCTCCGCGGTCAGAAAGCGAACGCATTGGGTGCCGCCCATGATGGGGGCGCGATAGCCGTTGCGTGTCGCCACTGCGGGGTCGAAATGAATGGGATTATGCGGCCCGCTGTAAGCGGTTACGCCCTCGGGCGTCAAGGTAAAGCTGCCCACCGCCTTAAGCGTCGCCACATCGGCGATGACCGGAGCCGGTCGGTCACCGGCGCCGCGCGATCCGACCTTGGATGCATCGGGACGCAGCGACTTGCGGCGCGAGGTCAACGCACGCTTGCCGTCATCTCCGGAGAACCACACCTCGCTGGTGGCGACACGACCGCGCGGCACTTCTTCCACATTCAGGATCTGCCCGCTCACGGTGAGTTTTTCGCCCAGCGTCATCAGTCGATGCTGCACCAGGTGTTGCACCATATTGACCGTGGCATTAGCGTGAACCTTGTTGCGAACGCCCTCCTGGATCGCCAGCGAGATGAATGCGGCTGGATCGATCTTATCGCCAAACACGCATGGGTCTATGCCGCACAAACGCAGCAGGCGCTGCTGATCTTCCGCTTCCACCGTCATGACACGGTCCTGAAATTTCAATCCCTTGTAGGGTTCGATCCAATTCACGTCTGCGATCTGGCTCATGAGTTCTCCTAAATGACTTCGCGCCTGGCAAGATCGGCAATGTCGGCCTTGCTGTAGCCGAGCGCCGTCAGAATATCTT
>JANMXV010000837.1:0-5554 GCA_031381325.1 Betaproteobacteria bacterium
GCCCCGCGGGATTGCTGCAGGCTTATCGCTTCATTGCCGATACGCGCGATCAGGCGATCAACGAACGGCTCGACAATCTGGAAGACCCCTATCGTTTGTTCCGCTGCCATTCGATCATGAATTGCGTGGATGTATGTCCCAAGAATCTGAATCCGACGCGGGCCATAGGCAAGATCAAGGATTTGCTGGTCAAGCGTACGGTTTAGCTGCCATTCATGACACAGCGCGACCGTGACAGAATTAGATGGCATTGCCGCCGCGGTCTGCTGGAATTGGATTTGCTGTTGGAACGGTTTGTAGAGCGTCATCTCGATGCGTTGAACGCCAGTCAAACCGAAGTGTTCAAGGAATTGCTGGCGTACGAAGACAACGACTTGCTGGATATGGTGATGGGCCGGGCGGAACCGGTGAATACGCAGTTGTCCGCCGTGCTGGAAATGATGCGTGCGGATTAAGCATTTACAGAATTTTCGATTGACGATTAACTGGACTTAACTGGAGATTGGTATGAGCGAGAAACTGGCAACGCTTTCTTTCAGCGACGGCAAGCCCTCAGTGGACTTTCCTATTTATGGCGGTAGCGAAGGCCCGGATGTCATTGACGTGCGCAGCCTTTACAACAAGACCGGGCTATTTACCTATGATCCCGGCTTCATGTCCACCGCAAGCTGCCGTTCGGGCATCACCTACATCGATGGCGACGTGGGCATTCTCCAGTATCGCGGTTACCCGATTGAACAGCTTGCCGAAACGTGCAGCTTTCTCGAGACCGCCTATCTGATTCTGAATGGCGAGCTGCCCAACAAGACGCAGTTGGACGTGTTCACCAATACCGTGACGCACCACACCATGGTTCACGAACAATTGTCGCGCTTTTACAGCGGCTTCCGGCGCGACGCGCATCCGATGGCCGTAATGTGCGGCGTGGTCGGTGCGCTGTCGGCGTTTTACCACGACTCCATCGACATCAACGATGCGAAAAGCCGTGAGATTTCCGCATTCCGGCTGATCGCCAAATTGCCGACCATCACGGCGATGACTTACAAATACACCACCGGTCAGCCGTTCATGTATCCGAAGAACAATCTGTCCTATGTGGAAAATTTTCTCTACATGACTTTCGGCACGCCGTGCGAGGAATGGGTGCCTAACCCCATATTGACACGCGCCATGGAACGCATTTTGATTCTGCACATCGACCACGAGCAGAACGCTTCGACCTCGACCGTGCGTCTGGCAGGCTCGACCGGCGCCAATCCGTTTGCCTGCATCTCCGCGGGTATCGCCGCGCTGTGGGGTCCGGCACACGGTGGCGCCAATGAGGCGGTGTTAAAGATGCTCGCTTCAATCGGGGACGTAAAGAACATTCCCAGCTTCATTGCCAAAGTGAAAGCACAGGAAGATCACGCCATGCTGATGGGCTTCGGCCACCGGGTTTACAAGAACTACGACCCGCGCGCCAAGCTGATTCAGAAGACCTGTCATGAGGTGCTGGAGGCGCTGGACCTCAAGGACGACAAGCTGTTCAAACTGGCGATGGCGCTGGAAAAAGTGGCGCTGGAAGACGAATACTTTATCAAGCGCAAACTCTATCCCAACGTCGATTTCTACTCCGGCATCGTCTACAAGGCGCTGAATATTCCGGTGCCGATGTTCACTGCAATTTTCGCGCTCGCGCGCACGGTGGGCTGGATTGCGCAGTGGAACGAAATGCTGGGTGATAAAGACGCCAAGATCGGCCGTCCGCGGCAGTTGTTTACCGGCGCCGCACGCCGCGATTTCGTGCCGATGGGCGGTAGGAAGTGAGGCGTTAGGCGTTAGGGGTGAGGCGTGAGGGGTTGAGCTGCACGCCCCCTCATAACGTCATTGAACTCCCCATTCTAAACGGCATTCAAGGGTCGCCATCATGATGAAAGAGTTCCTCGGCAACTCCTATCTCTACGGCGCTAACGCGCCGTTCATAGAGGCCTTGTACGAATCGTATCTTGCCGATCCGCAGTCGGTGGAGCCGCGCTGGCGCGGTTATTTCGATGAGTTGCAAAAGCTCGACGATGGTCCGCGCGACGTTTCACATGCGCAAGTGCAGGAGCGATTTGCCGCACTGGCAAAGGAAACCCGTGTTACAGCGGCAGCGCCCGCCGGAAGTTTTCAGAAGCAATTTTCTGTATTGCAACTTATCGCGGCCTACCGCTTTCAAGGTTGCCGCGTCGCCGACGTGGATCCTCTGAAACGGATCGAAAAGCCGCACATTCCCGAACTCGACCCGGCGTTTTATGGGTTGAGCGAGGCGGACTTTGATACCGTTTTTAATGCCGGCGCCTTGCACGGCCCCTCGCAGGCCACGTTGCGCGATATTCTGCAGCGGCTGCAAGATACCTATTGCCGCAGCATCGGCGCTGAGATCATGTATATCTCGGATATTCCGCAAAAACGCTGGCTGCTGGAGCGTTTTGAACCGTCGCTCGCGCTGCCCAACTATGACGCGCAATACAAAAAACACTTGCTGGAACGGCTCACTGCCGCCGAAACGCTGGAAAAGTATCTCAACGCCAAATACGTGGGCCAGACGCGCTTTTCTCTCGAGGGCGGCGATGCGCTGATACCCTTGCTCGACAATCTGTTGCAGCGCGCAGGCGCAGCCGGTGTGAAGGAACTGGTTATCGGCATGGCGCATCGCGGGCGCCTCAATGTGTTGGTGAATACCCTGGGCAAAATGCCGAAGGATTTGTTTTCGTCGTTCGAGGGCAAGCAGAATCCCGAAGTGTTGGCGGGCGATGTGAAATACCATGACGGCCAATCGTCCAACATCATGACGCCCGGCGGACCGATGCACGCGATGCTGGCGTTTAATCCCTCGCATCTGGAAATCGTCAATCCGGTGGTGGAAGGCTCGGTGCGCGCGCGCCAGCATCGGCGCAAGGACCATACCGGCGATCAGGTTTTGCCCGTGGTACTGCATGGCGATGCATCGATGGCGGGGCAGGGCGTGGTGATGGAAACGCTCAATCTTGCGCAGACGCGCGGTTACGGCACTGGCGGCACCGTGCATATCGTCATCAACAACCAGATCGGGTTCACCACTTCTGATCTGCGCGATGCACGCTCCACGCTGTATTGCTCGGACATCGCGAAGATGCTTGAAGTGCCGATCTTTCACGTCAATGGCGACGATCCCGAAGCGGTCTGCTTTGTAACGGAAATCGCACTCGACTATCGCATGAAGTTTCACAAGGATGCGGTGATCGATATGGTGTGTTACCGCCGGCTCGGCCACAACGAGCAGGACGAGCCCATGGTCACGCAGCCGTTGATGTATAAGCGCATCCATGCGCATCCGACGCCGCGCAAAGTGTACGCGGAGCGGCTGGCGCGCGAAGGCGTGGTGAGCGAGGCCGAGGCCGATGCCGCGGTTGCGACCTGCCGTGATGCCCTGGATCGCGGCTATCACACCAATCAGACCATACTCTCCAATTACAAGCCGCCGTTCGAGGCCAACTGGGCGCCCTATAAAGATGCGAAGTGGAACGAAAAAGACGACACGCGTCTGCCGATGGAAACGGTGCAGATGCTGGCGCGCAAGATTTGCGAAGTGCCTGCGAATTTTCAGTTGCACCCGCGCGTGGACAAAATCATGCAGGACCGGCGCCTGATGGCCGAGGGCAAGCTGGCGCTCGACTGGGGTATGGCTGAATTGCTGGCCTATGCGACCTTGCTGCATGAGGGCTATGCCATACGCCTGTCCGGGCAGGATGCGGGGCGCGGCACGTTTTTCCATCGCCACGCCGTGTTGCACGACCAAAACCGTGAACGCTCGGATCAGGGCGTGCATGTGCCGTTACAGCATTTGGGGCCGAACCAGGGCGATTTCGTGGCGATAGATTCGGTGCTGTCCGAAGAGGCCGTGCTGGGATTTGAATATGGTTATGCCACCGCGGGTCCGAACGATCTGGTGATCTGGGAAGCGCAGTACGGTGATTTTGCCAACGGCGCGCAAGTGGTGATCGATCAATTCATCGCGTCGGGCGAAGTGAAATGGGGACGCCTGTGCGGGCTGACCATGATGCTGCCGCACGGTTACGAAGGCGCGGGGCCGGAACACTCGTCGGCGCGCATTGAACGTTTTCTGCAACTGTGTTCGGACTACAACATGCAGGTGTGTGTGCCGGCTACCCCCGTGCAAATGTATTACCTGTTGCGGCGGCAGATGGTGCGGCCGTTCCGCAAGCCGCTGGTGATTTTCTCGCCCAAGAGTCTGCTGCGGCACAAGGAATCGGTGTCGCCGCTGGAAGAATTCGCCAACGACAAGTTCCGCCCGGTCAACGAAGACTGGGAAGAGCAGGAGATCAATGCCGATAAAGTGCAGCGCGTTATCCTGTGCAGCGGCAAAGTGTTCTACGACCTGCGCGCCGAGCGGCGCACGCGCGGCACCCGCGATTTGCCGCTGGTGCGAATTGCCCAACTTTATCCGTTCTCACACGACGACTTTCGTTCCATTATCGTGCGCTACAAGAACGCTTCCGAAATCGTCTGGTGTCAGGAAGAGCCGCGCAATCAGGGCGCGTGGCGGCATATCCAGCACTATCTGATGCGCAATTTATTGCCGCACCAGAAACTATTTTACGCAGGGCGCGAATCATCGGCTGCGCCGGCGGCCGGCTACAAGTCCTTGCATGACCAGCAGCAAAAAGACCTGGTCAATCAGGCGCTAACGCTGGCCGGCGGCAGTGAGCCGCTTAGCGTCATAAATCGACCGCGGCCGCTCTCGGCGGGAGAAGAAAATTAATAATAAAAACAAATACTTACGGTGACTCCATGATAATCGAAGTTAAAGTGCCTCAGCTTTCGGAATCGGTCGCCGAAGCCACCTTGGTGAGCTGGCACAAGAAGGCCGGTGAACGGGTTAAGGCCGATGAAAACCTGGTCGATATCGAAACCGACAAGGTGGTGTTGGAAACGCCCGCGCCGGCAGCCGGCGTACTGATAAAAATCGTCAAAGGTGACGGTAGTTCGGTGACCAGCAAGGAAATCATCGCGCAGATCGATACCGAGGCTACGGCAACTGCCGGCGCTGCTGCCGCAGCGTCGGCAGTGGTTACGGCGACGCCCAAAGTGGAAGCCGTGGTTGCGCAAGCACCTGCAATGCCTGCTGCGCAGAAGCTTGCCGCAGAAAACAAAGTGGACACCGCTACTATCAGCGGCAGTGGCCGTGGCGGGCGCGTAACCAAGGGCGACGTGCTGGATGCGATGAACCCCGGCAAGGAGTCTCCTGCACCCGCGAAAGCACAGTCAGCGCCGCCTGCAGTGACACCACGCGCAGCAGCGCCTAGCGTCGATCTGAGTGCTCTGGGTGAACGCCCGGAACAACGCGTGCCGATGTCGCGCCTGCGCGCGCGCGTGGCCGAACGCTTGCTTCAGTCGCAATCAACTGCGGCTAGGTTGACGACGTTCAATGAAGTGAACATGCAGCCGGTGATCGACCTGCGCAATCGCTACAAGGACAGGTTTGAAAAAGAGCACGGCGTCAAGCTTGGCTTCATGTCGTTTTTTGTCAAAG